>NC_013959.1:1560000-1925000 GCF_000025705.1 Sideroxydans lithotrophicus ES-1
TCCGTCATTCCGGCGCAGGCCGGAATCCAGTTGATCTAACAATCCCCGCGTAAGCGCGACAACACCTTTGGTTTTGTCTGCTTCGCAGGATGTTTATTTTTGCTGGATTCCGGCCTGCGCCGGAATGACGATTTAAGGGATCTCATTGATTAAATAGCCCTCCAAAATTCGAGGGCTATGGTTGAAAAATGCGGGTGCGGATTATGCCAAGTTATGCGGCAATTTAGTGAGGAATGAACAGCGCCGGGCTAACACCGAAGAACTTGCCCAATTTACCGGCCAAGGGTGCGCTGATTTTTCTTTTTCCAGCCAGGATCGCGGACAAATTACTCTGCGGCACGATCTCGGATAAGGCGTCCTGCTTCAGGTCGCGCGACTCCATCAGGAAACGCAGCGCATCCTTGGGATCGGCTGGCTCGATTGCGTAACGCTCCTGCTCATATTTGGCGACCATGTCGCTCACCAGATCAAGCAAGCTGGACAGAGGGTGGTCTTCATCATCGCCTGCTACATCCAACAATGAATTCATCAGTGCAGTCATGCGTACGTAGCTCTTCTCGTTATGAATAGGACGAAGCTGCGCCATCGTGTCGAACTTCTGCCAGGAAGATTGAATGGCCTTGATGTCGAATTGAGTTTGTGTCGCGCGCATGATTAACCTTTGCCTTTCCGATAGAGCTTGTTCCAATCGTCGTATTCGCGGTGTGTCATCACCTTGTGCACAAAAACCTTCTTGAACCGATACCTCACAATCACCACAAGGCGGTAATTATTCCCGCCCACATCAAATATCGTATAAGGCGGCACGTAGTCGGCAGAATTGAACATCGTCCGAACATGATTGAAATCACTGAACTCAGCATGTTCAACCACTGAATGCCACTCACGCAATACACCCTCAGCCTCCGGATGCTTCTGCCAGAACTCACGCAGCATTTTGATGGAGATGATGTGCACGGATGAATTATATCAGTTTGATATATTCCGTCAAGCTGAGATAATTCCGGTTATGCACACAGATGTAGGAACAATATCTTTGGGATCGGCTTACTCCAGCCAACTTTGCCCGAGTAATTCGGTTCGAGAAAACAATTCGAACACGACCCCTTTGACTTTCCAGTGCTAGACCTGTTCTCGCGCCAAGTGATCGGCTGGTCGATGCAACAGCGTATCGACCGAGAGCTGGCGATCAATGCCTTGCTGATGGCGGTGTGGCGCAGACAGCCAGCAGGCGAAGTCATCGTGCATTCCGACCAAGGCAGCCAGTTCAGCAGCTACGACTGGCAGGACTTCCTCAAAGCGCATAACTTGGTTGGCAGCATGAGCCGTCGTGGCAACTGCTACGACAACGCTGTTGTCGAGAGCTTCTTTCAGTTACTGAAGCGTGAACGGATCAAGCGCAGGATCTATGTCGACCGCGAAGAAGCCAGGTCGGACGTGTTCGATTACATCGAGATGTTCTACAACCCGAAACGGCGTCATGGATACAATGATCGCCTGTCTCCAGTCGAGTTCGAGAGACGGCATTTTATGAGACTGGAAAGTGTCTAGTGAATCGGGGGCGATTCACCCCTTTAATCTTTCCTTTAATCTTTTGCATCGATCCTGCTCTTGAGATGTAGCCGCCCAAGCTTTCAGTTAGTGCACTACTAGAACATCGTCTTCGTGATTTTTTCTGCCCCTGAAATTAGGTCATCAATCTCAGCATTCCCAGGTTCTTTGCCCTTATTGTGGTCGCATAAATTCCTGAGGTCGCCCAAATGTTGAACAAAACGCCACTGAGGTACATCAATTACCGCGCTATTTTTCAGTTGGTCATTTAAATCACTAATGGTTGGATGTTTCTTTGCAATTGGAATGCTATGGTTTGCGCATATTGCTGTTCAAATTTCGGTAACGCTGCAGATAGAGAAACGACAACGGTCATACCTCTTGTTACCGTAATGCCCTGAAGATAATCCTCGATTGCATAGTTGCTGCTGTCTATCTCTTTTCGGTTTTTTGCCTTTTCATAAAACCGTACAAAATCAGAAAGCCGTTCAGGTATCAATTGCCTTATTACTGCATACGCTTCTGAATACCATAACTGATATGTGCCACGAAAGTCAGGTAACTTTGCGATGGCTTCGCTATATTTGTCTCCATATGCCTTTTTCGCCGCCACCTTATATTCTTCTGGATTTAAGGCATGCGTCATGGATAGACTAAGTTGGTCTCCCTTAGTAATTAGCCCTTCCAATTCAGCTTTATATTTTTCTATGTTTGACTTCATTCGCAATCCAAAATCCTGTGTTTTGGCAGGGGAATTAAAGGGGCAAATTAAAGGGGTCAGGTTGAATTGACCCGGGCCTTTCGGACACTCCAATCAAGCGACACACATGCTTCGCTCGAACTCTACCGGACTGACATAACCTAGCGACTGGTGCATCCGGCTACGGTTATAGAACAGCTCGATGTAATCAAATACAGCCGCCCTGGCTGTATCACAATAATTAAAGGGGTCAGGTTCGAATTATTTTCCCAATAATTAAAGGGGTCAGGTTCGAATTATTTTCCCAGCTAAACCTTTAACCCAGCACTGCTTCCATCTACCGCGTCGAAGATTAGCAGCAATGCACATTCAAGCATATATGCCAAAAGATATAGACCTTCAGCCTCGGTCACTGCCGCGCCATTCAGGTTCAATGATTGATTGCGATATTCACGCTGGCCTGCAGGCCCGTAAAGACGGGCATCTTCAAGGGGTGTAATTTTCGAAACGGTACGTTTGTTACAGTAACTTATGGAATTGAATTTGACGCTTCCTTAACAAATGCAATTCTTTGCAGACTGCTGTTTGCACCGCTGTTCGAGCGGAATGCAGGATCGACGGGGGCGGAATTCATCGATCCATTCAAAACCTATGCTGTTTCCACCGCACGTACTTCAAGTTCAATCAATAAAAGGTGCCGGAGTCGATTTCATTTTCATTATCCCCAAAAACAATTCGACTCCGGTACCTTAGGTTTTCTGTCCCTTTTTACTTTGCTATGTCACTAAGACATGCAGTTCATACTTGGGCAACAATTCATCAATTACATAATCACGGTGGAATTTCGCTGCGGCTAAAAACGCATAACCATCTGTAGATTTAATGGTTTCAAACGAGTGTGATCGAAAAATTTCGATGTCTTCATTAAACTTCTTGGCATAAACCGGAATCGATTCCTTATTGGGATTGGGATAGATATTCCCTGCAGCAACTGCGTTCTGCCATGCTTCGATTCGTGCGTCCATGCTCCCTTCGACAGCGAGCACTTGTGCGACAGCATTTTGAATATCTGAAAAATTGCAGGCACTTATCGAATCACAACTATCTGGATGGGCTTTCGCAAATGTAAAAAACATTTCATGCAGCTTTTGGCAAGCTACCAAGAATGTTTGTTGATTTACTCTTTCTCCAGATGAAATGCCTGAAGTTGTATATTTAAAACTCCATGCAAGATATGGTCTGTCAGGATAGGTGGATACTGATCCATGCCCTAGAGCAACCGCAGTTGCCGCTTTGCCTGATAGATATTTATTACTAAACGCTTCAAACTTTCCCTTAATGTAATCAAGAATTGAGTGATTCTTTACATGAAGGGTAATTGAATCTGGATCAACGCGATTCAAGTCAGAGGAAATTCCAGAAAAGCCATAATGGGAAAAGGTATCTGCATAAACATGGGCGGCAACTCCCATTAGCTCAAGATTAAATCCAAGATCATTTTGGGCGAGATGATGCGCAACCATTTCTTGAGCTAGCTTCCCATCCATGCGACACATAAGCCGTTCCTCAAAGGTTTCCCCCTCATTCCCAGGAAAGAAATGGAATGGTACCCATACTTTACGTTGATCAATCTCTTCAAGATTCTCCACGTTAACCGGGTGATGAGCAGTTGCTAAGGCTTCGAGTAATACCCCATCGTTTAGCGCTAGCGCCACATAGTCTGAATCATCGACGTACTCTGCCGCAGTAGCTATAACCTGAGCAACAGCAGCACTGAGACCTGCTGCGCGAGCCATTACATAGGTGCCGTAGTAATGCATATCTGTTTGCATTTCTTATCCTTTGCTAATAGGAACGTGAACTAAATCGAATCGGGAATTTTTGCGTTACCCATCCGCTGGCTTCGCTTACCATTTACTGAGCTGGAGACTATCAGCAAAGTTTCTCTGAACATATATGCCAAAAGATATAGACCTTTGCTTAGTCCGCAAATATGACATTTTGATTTAATTATATTTATTCAAAGAAGATTAATCAGCCTGCAGGCCAGTAAATACGGGAATCTTCAAGTGGTGTGATTCTCGAAATGGTATGTTTGTTACAGCAACTTATGGAATTGCGTTTAACGCTTCTTTAACAAATGAAATTCTTTGCAGACAGCTATTTGCACCATTATTGTTTCGCACGAAACACCATTGTGGTTTCCATCCATTCGGGTTGAATGTGCATTGGGCCTGTATGAAGACCTGACGGCGCGAAGAATGCCACCTATCAGTAGGTGCTTATGCAGTCGGCAGATGGGTGAGGTTCACCTTGCCGTTGTCGATGATGTAGCGGACAAAGTCCTGATCCTGCGTTTGCATATGTTCCGCATACCAGGTGCTCAGGTAACTGATGGTGCTCATGGTCACTTGCCGGCTCAGGGTGGTCATTTGCAGCTGGTCCAGCTTGCCCAGGAAGTGCTTGTGCTGCTCGGCATGTTCCGCGAGTTTTGAATAGCCGTGCATGCGCATCAGGGACTCTTCAAGCGCGAAGTGGAAACGGGCATGTTCGCGCAGTTGTTCGAGCTTGAAGAAAACATCGGCCCAGCTTCCCCGGCTCTCGATCGCTGCGTCGATCTCGGTAAACAGGTTGATGATGCCCTTATGCTGATCGTCGATCTCGGCGACCCCGACTGAGTATTCGTCTTTCCATTGCATTTATTTATCTTTCCATTGCATTTATTTATCTTTCCACTGCATTGATGCACTCCTTGCTCACAAGGCTGCAATTATTGGGGGCTGGTTCGGAATATTCTTTCGGCCTACCCCGTCGCTCACTTTCCTGCCCCGTTTTCGTCCGCGCAATCTATCAGCAACGGCAACTCTTTGCCACAAGCAAGAATATATAGGCCTCTCAGTTTCAAGCTGGCTATACGCCAAGCATCCGGCGCGACAATAGTGCCTGCATGTCGCGCCGTCCGTCCACGATGATGTAGATGAATACCTGTTTGCCGGTCACCCGATAGATGAGGCGATAGGGTTTGAAATGTACCTGGCGATATTCGCGGATGCCAAGTGCGATGAGTTCTTTTGGGTGGGTGCCGCGCTCGGGGAAGGTGGACAATGTTTCGACGATTTCCAGGAGCTTATCCAGCACGTAGTCTGCATTTTTCTGACTGTCATGCTCGGCGATGTGGTCGTAGATACTCTCCAGATCGCGCTCGGCACCTTGTGTGAGCAAGACTTTGAAGTTCATGCTGCTGCGGTTTTCTTGGCTCTAAGGCGGCGTGCCACTTCGGCCACCGGGGTGACCTTGCCTTCCTCGATCTCCTGATTGCCAAGTGCCAGTATCTTGAGCAGTGCCAGCGTTTCCTGGGTGTTTTCGTAAGAGGCGATGTCTTGCATGACGGCCCTGGCTTCGCCATTCTGCGTGATCAGGTATGGCTCGCGTTTTTCGGTCAGCTCTTGCAACACTTCGGCGGCATTGGCCTTGAGGTAGCTGATGGGTTTGATGTTGGTTGAGCGCATGATTTGATCCCTTGAATTACTCGAACCGAATATAGTCTTTTAATGGTCTGGTGGCAACCCGGAAAATCAAAGGAACCTCCGGCAATACTTTTCCATCCAGTCCCGCAATCCTTCAGCTTCCCGTGGCCTGGCAGCAAAGCCTCTTCCAGGCCATATGCCAAAAGAGATAGACCTCTGCCCTCACTTGCCCTGGACTACCTGGACATGCGCGCTGCCAAGTTTCAGGTATAGACGTATCTTGCGCAGGATGGGCCACCAGTCGTAAAGGAATATCTGCAGCGGCCGCCACATGGCGACCCAGCCGACGATGGTGAGGCTTTCGCGGGCGACGCGATAGCCGGCATTGGGACCGAGGTCGCCGATGTAGTCCGCTGCGATCAGGCAGATGGAGACGAAGATGAGGCCGATCGCCATGCTGATGCGGCCTTGCTTCAACACCTGGCGAAGTTTGCGGCGGGTACGTTCGGCTTGATAGATGAAGTGATTGTGGATCGCTTCGGTCAGCAAGCTGGTCGGGTCGCCATCTTCCGGCCAAAGTTCGAGGTGGATGGTGAGCTGAAGGCGGCTATTGAGCGGATGTGTCGATGCCCAGGATTCGATGTATTCATTGGCCTGGGGGTCGAGGTCCTTGTTCAGGAACGGCGTCGGGTCCATCGAGTTGAACAGCTGGGCGATCTCGTGTACGCGCAATGCGAGTCGATGAACGGGAACTGTGCTGGTTGTTTTTGTCATGCGGACATCATACCAAGCACACCCTGAAAATCCTACGGTGTGATCGGTTTGCGATGATCAATGAGTGCAGCCCCCGTTGGTCCTCCGCCGCAATGGGGGTGTGCGTGCGAGCAGACTGTCCAGCGTGTCGTCGGGTTGCGGCTGGCCGACTCCGATGAGAAGCATCACCGGCGGCATGGCGTCGCCGCTGGGGGAGCCGATCACCATCTGGTCGAGCTCTTCCATCAGGCGGTCTGCTATTGAGCTGGCGTTTTCGCTTCCCGTCTGCGGCAGGAAGATGGCGAACTGGTCGGCTTCGATCTCTGCCGCTATGTCATTCGGGCGCAGGTAGCGCTGCAAGGTTTCAGCCAGGGAACGTTGCGCCTGCTCGCTGCCGAGTCTGCCAAAGCCCGCAGCGAATTGCCCGAAGTTATCCACCTTCAGGAGTATGAGGGCGCACGGCTGCAGGCTCTTGGTGTGGCGGAGGATCAGGCGTCCGATGTTGTCCGCGAGCCAATGGCGGTTGTAGAAGCCGGTGACGGAGTTGACGTAGTTCAGTGCGCCATAGCTTTGCGCATTCGCCTGCCATTCCGCCAGTGTGCGGTTGGTGGCACGAATCCGGTTGGCCAACAGCGCCAGCAGGTTGTGCGATGCTTCCAGCGATCTGTTGAGGACAGACCAGGCTTCTTTGTGTTCGATGGCCAGCAGTTCGCAATCGGTGACGGCGATGACATAGGCGGAAACCTGGTTGTCATCGAACATGGACATCTCGCCCACGCATTCGCCTGCGCCAAACAGGGCGAGCGGATTGGTGTCGTCTGCATTGAGTTGCGCTCGCAGCCTGCCGGAGAGGACGACATAGATGCGGTCGTTATGCTGGCCGGGCGTGAGCAGGATCTGTTCTGCCGCGAGCTTTAGCTGAGTGGTATTCGCCAGCAGGGTGGCGAGCGTGCTGTTCTTCACCTTCTGGAACAGCGGCGACTCTTGCAGCAGGTTGATGATCTGGGTCGAGTTGATGATGCGCCTCCTTTAGTGAACATCGCATACCATCTACACCCCGAAGACTAGCAGCAAAGCCTCTGCCAAGCCATATGCCAAAAGATATAGATCGCTTGTGTGGGTTGTGGCCATACTGCTGCATGGCTGTTATTCGCATATGCCAATTGGCCTGCAGGCCAGTAAATACGGGCATCTTCAATATATCAAACCATCAGCGGAAGACCTTTCCAGAAGAGCTCTGGCGGAAAATTAGCGTCTTCTTGCCTGATGCTGCTCGGCTCAATTTCCGGGAGCTTGATGAAGTGCGAATCGCCGGTTTTGCAATAACCCTTTGCGCGAAGTGCGAAAAGGCCGCTATCAAGAAATGCTAGAATCTGCCGCAATGGACGGCTATTCATTAATAGCGTGCCAACACGTTCGTCCCATAAACCTTCCTTCTGTTTCCGTTGAACACTCCGATCACAAAAATCATTCCGCTCACTCTGTTGTTTCTGGCTTCCCTGCTCTGTGCCGCAGGTGCCGGGGCGGAAGTGCTGCGTTTGTCGGAAGTGCCCTCGCACACGCTTTGTTGCGACGCGGAGTACTTCATCGAGGGAGGTGCGCCGCTGAGTCTGACGGAGGCGATGGAGAGACAGCGCGCGGGCGGATTCAAGCAGGAGTTGAAAGGCGCACCGAATTTCGGCATCGGTTCGAAGCCGGTGTGGCTGCATCTCGCGTTCGACAACGATACCCACGCAGAGGCCGAGAGATACTTTGTGGGCGGAGTCACCTGGCTGGATCGCATGGATGTCTACCTTGTGCGCGCGGACGGCAGCCAGTCTGCGGTGCATACCGGCGATGAGTTGCCCGATGCGCCGGGGCTGACACCGGCGATGGGCTATGCGCTGCTGCTGCAATTCTCTGCGGGACGCAACGATCTCTACCTGCGTGTGGCCTCGACCGACCCGATGGCCATCCCCGTGGAGTTGATGACGAGGCAGCAGTTCGAGCAGCGCCACCTGCAGCTCGGTTATTTCTACGGTTTCTTCTTCGGCTTCCTTGCGGCCTTGAGTGCCTACAATTTCCTGCTGGTGGTGGGAACGAGGGAACGCAGCTATCTTTATTATTCGCTGGCGCTTTCCAGCATCCTGTTCTGCAACTTTGCCTATACCGGCCACGGCGTCGCCTGGCTGTGGCCAGAGCATCCCGGTTTCCAGAAATTCGTGATCCTGGTTTCGATGGTGGTCTATAACGTGCTGGGGTTGATGTTTGCAGCGCGTTTCCTCGCACTGAAAAAACATTCGCCGCGCACCCTGCGTGGGATTCGCTGGATCGGAACACTAGCTGTGGTCATCATGGCGCTGGCCTTGATGGTTGACAGTCAGTTCGTTGCGGCTATGGTGGCTTTCGTCTGCACGACAGCGTTTACCATCGGCATGTTCCTGCTCGGCATCCTGAGTGTGTTGCGCAATCAGACGTCGGGGCGCTATTTCCTGTTCGCGACCTTCTTCGGCATGCTGGGCGTGGGTGTGACGGCGCTTGCGGTATGGGGCAAGATCCCGTTCCGTCCGTACACCTTCCACGCTGCCGAATTCGGGCTGGTGATCGAGGCGACGTTGCTGGCCCTGGGATTGTCCAACTGGATGCGCGAGAACCGCGATGCGCTGTATGAGGCCGAACAGGTGGCACGGCTGGATGCGCTGACGCATCTGAACAACCGGCGCGCGTTCATGGAGCTCGCCCTGCCCTATGCCAGCACCGCCGGACGCCACGAGCGCCCGATGAGCCTGGTCATGATGGATATCGACCACTTCAAGTCCATCAACGACCAGTACGGCCACCAGACCGGCGACCTGGTGCTGACCGCAGTCGCCGATCTGCTGAAGAATTTTTCCCGCACCAGCGATATCGTGGCGCGCTGGGGCGGCGAGGAGTTCATCCTGTTGCTGCCGGAGACCGGCTTGAAGCAGGCCATCAACCATGCGGAAAGGTTGCGCCAGGCCATCGCGGAGTTTCGCATACCGGTGGGCGAGACGAGCATCTCGCTGACCGCGAGTTTCGGCATCGCAGCGCATGTCGCCAATCTATCGTTCGACAAGATGATCGAGCAGGCAGATGTGCAGCTCTATGAGGCGAAACGAAGCGGACGCAACAAGGTCTGTTGCAGTTCCGCAGTTTGAGTCTAGTGCCGGTATTGCCGCATCTCGCCCAGGATATCCAATGCCGCTTCATGGAATTCGGCGGGCTCCATGCCGATGTGGTTCAAGGCATGGGCGTGGGTAGGCAATTGCCCCAGCGCGCTTTCTTTTTCCAGTCCCATGAAGACGCTGGCCATATGCTCTGCCAGGATCAGCACGGCGATGAAGTTGCGCACCGCGGTGGAGATTTGATGCGACAGGTCAGTGAAGATGCTCATGTCGTGATGATTCAGGATGGTCTGGCAGACATGCGCAGGCAATCCCCAATTGCGCGCGAGCATGTTGCCGACGACGGCGTGATTTGTGCCAAGCCTGGATTCTTCCTCACGATGGGTGTTTTCCCAATCGCTTTCATGCAGGGTCTCATCGAATGAGTGTTCCGGAAAGCGCTGCATCAATACCGGGATCCCGCTATCGTGGAACAGGCCGATGGTATAGGCATCCTCGATCGAGATGCCGGGCAGCGTCTTCGCCAGCATCGAGGCTGCCTCGGCGGTGCAGCTGGATTTGTCCCAGAACTTTTCCAGAAAAGCCTTGGCAGCCGGATCTTTCATACTGACACTATTGCGCAGGAACAGCGTGTTCACCGCCAGCATGACTTTCTTCAAACCGAGCACAGAGACGGCCTGAGGGATGGAGCTGATGTTGCTGTTGCGCCGGAAGGCCGGGGAATTGGCCAGCTTCAGCACGGCTGCAGAGAGTCCCGCGTCGTTGCCAACCAGTCTGGATATGTGATTGAAATCCGGTTCTTCTTTGCGCGCTTCCGACATGATGTCCAGCATGATCGCCGGACAGGCCGGTAGCTGGATGCTACCGAGTATCTTTTCAGCGTTCACTGCGTTTCCGTGCATTTGTCAGTCCCGTTCTATAAAAGCGCAGCACTTTATCAGATATTTATGACGTAAATAAAACGCCCTGACCAACAGGGCGTCTCATCGATATCGCAATCAAATGCAGCAGAAGATTTTGCGGCAGACACTAGGAAAATAAAAACGGAGAAGGCATTCGCCCTCCCCGTTCTGTTAAATAGTCAAAGGAACCTGGTGCGGAATATCTTCCTGCCGGTTTCCCTTATCTTGCATCAGCAAGCTTGCCGATCTTTGCAGCTGAATTATTTTTGTGCCTGTTTGATGCTGTTTGAATCAGCAGGCTCTTTTTCTTTGCCGTCATTTTCCCACCACGACTGTGCCCTGTTTCTATCGAATGGCGGTAGCAATTCTGTTTGAATATCTGCGGCTTCTAGTGAAGCGAATGTCGACTTGAATTCGGGAACGTCTTCTTTTGATGCATCGACTACTGTTATGTCGAATGTGCTGCCAGACACGCCAGCTGCTGCCTGATCTATTAATGGAATCACCGAGCCGGCCCTGAACTCGTTGCCGACTCGCGGTCGCATCAGCGCATTCACTCTCCCCACATAAGCAATGGTCTTGGGTGGAACATTTATTTCCATCAGGAGAGGTACTTGGAAGAAGCCATTAAATGGGAAAGCATTAGCATTGCCGAAAACTGTCTTCATTTCATACTTTCCCGGTTCCAGCGCAAACCTTAACAGGAATTTGTTATGAACCTTTGAAGAAATTGTGCCTGAATCACCGTCCACCTGGAAAACTTGTCTTTCCAACTTGCCTTGCCCATCTTTCCTGGTGAAGTCGACCCATAAAGGATGCGGGACGTATCGACTGGGAGTTGGTCTTGCAAGGTCGAGGGTCATCAAGATGACCGATTTAGAACTCACATCTACATTTTTTGTCTGCTTGTTGACCGCCATCGGTGCCATGTTGGCACATCCGACCAAAAATAAGACCGCTATCCATGCAAATCTCCGCATCGTGTTTTCCCTTTTGTAGAATTATTTAACTTATAGTCACCTTGATCGAATGCACGATCAGTTGGATTTGAATCGCAGCCTTTTTTCAAACTGCGCAGGTCTTACGATCCAGTACGACGAAGAGTAGCAGCTATGTCCCTACCGACATATATGCCAAAAGATATAGACCTTCGCATAGTACGCGAGGCGAAAATAGTGGCTGAAACGGCTTGGCGATTTGAAGTTGGCTGCTTGTATTGAGGATGTTTCAGGAAAACTCGTTGCTTAGTTGCACAAGGCAGGCTGTGCAACTTCAGTGCAGTGCTGGTATCCCTCTTCCCTGATTCCACCAGTGGCATTCCGGTATGGGGCGAAGCATTCCTGGCTTTCCCGGTATTTCTTCATTTCTTGCTCGCACTTGCTTAGTTTACTTGTATCGTCCTGCTCGTTTTTTTGGGGAGGCGATGATTCGACAGGCTTGTCGTCCTGTTTTCTCAGCTCCCTGTTCCTGCCGTCGGCTTCTTCGGGTTTCCCGGGCGGTACCATCGAGTTGTCGATCAGCTTCACGCTTTCGGCCTGCTTTCTTTTTGCCTCGGCTGCCGAGTTGCCGTAATGGGTTTGGCCGTTCTCATCTTTCCATTTATACATATCGCCGCCATATGCAGCGGCAGAGCCGAAGAAAATGGAGAGCATCACAATGGCTTTGTTCAACATGGAATTCATGGGTAGCCTCCGGAATATTTTCATTCGTCTGAGTGTGATCATTGATCCACGGTGCTGGTGATCTTGTTGAGCTCTATCGTCGATAGTTGTTCGATGTTCAGGTACTGGTCGGTTACGTCCGTCTCTGCAGCGATCGCATTCTCGTTGCACCAGCGGCGCCATGCGTCCTTGCCGAGACGCGAGTTGCCCGGCAAGCCGATCAGACGATAATTGCTGCCGCTGCGTGTGATGGCAGTCATGGATTCACGGTCGAAGTCCTTGATCGGGCTGGACGCGCGGCCTAAACCGTTCTTTGCGTCATGCCCCCAGACATGGCGGCTGCGAGTGCCATCCGGCAGTTCGATCTCCATCACTCGCCACCGGCGCAGTGCGATCTCCCGGGAATCGTTCGGAACTTGCTTGTTCGGCATCGCTCTCCCCACTCCATGAATCCATGAGGGCAGGTTCGTAAGACACTTTCCCCTGCTCTCCCTGTCCCGCATCGCGTACTTCTGCGGTGCGAAGATTAGCAGCAAAGACCCTTCCAGACTATATGCCAAAAAAGATGCGCCTTTTGTTTCTGTGTAGCCCTGATTTGGCTGACGCCTTCGAAATTAGTATCGGCCTGCAAGCCAGTAAATACGGCGATCTTCAGGCAGCGACCATGTCGTAGGAAAGCTTGAGTATCAGCATGGCCAGCAACCACAGGAACAATAGCCGCACGAACCCGGCACCCCGTTTCATGGCGACCCAGGTGCCGGTGTACGCGCCCAGCATATTGAAGATGGCGATGGGGATGGCGATCTTGTACAGCACGTTGCCGGAGGGAATGAAGAACAGCAGCGCTGCCAGGTTGGTGGTGATGTTGACGAATTTGGCCGATACCGAGGCTTGCAGGAAGTCGAAGGAAAAGTAGCGCACGAACAGGAAAATGAGGAAGCTGCCGGTGCCCGGGCCGAACAGGCCGTCATAGAAACCGATGCCGCCGCCGATCAGCACGGACAGGATGCGTTCGCGCGTGCCGAAATGCAGGACATGCCGGATGGTGCCGAAGTCTTTTTTGTGGAAGATGTAGAAGGCCATGGCAACGACCAGCACCAGCACGATGGGGCGCAACCAGTGTTGCGGCACGAACGATACTGCGGCCGCACCGAAGAACGACATAACGAAGGCGCTGATGGCGGCAGGCAGCACCAGGCGCCAGGGGACGGTCATCTGCCCGAAATAAGAACGCGCGGCGACACTGGTGCCGCAGATCGAGGCGAGCTTGTTGGTGCCGAATATGGTTGCAGGCGGCGAGTTGGGAAAGGCATTGATCAGCGCCGGAATCTGGATGAGGCCGCCACCGCCGACGACTGCATCGACCATGCCGGCGCTATACGCAAACAGACATAGTATCGCGATATCCAGCATGGTCATGGCACCAGTTGCCGCTGTGCTTTAAGCCGGGCTGACTTCCTCGTCCGGGAAAGGCCAGACCGGCTCGGGGGGAGCGAGCGCGGCTTTTCTGGCTTCTGCCTCGGCTTTTTTCAGCGCAGCCGCGGCCTTGCGTGCTGCGGCTTCTTCCTGCTTGATGCGTTTTGCCTCGGCAGCAGCTGACTTGCGTGCTTCGGTTTCTGCTTTCTTCGCGGCGGCCAGTTCCTGTGCGGCTAGCCTGGCTTGTTCCGCGGCCAGTTTTCTTGCGACTGCAGCCTCTTGTGCGGCGATCCTTTTGGCTTCGGCTTCTGCCTTCTTGATCAGTGCTGCCTCCAGCGCGGCCTGTTTCCTGGCTTCCGCTTCAGCTTTTTTCTCGGCAGCTGCCTGCTGCGCGGCGAGCTTGCGCGTTTCGGCTTCGGCTTTCTTGAGTGCTGCCGCTTCCTGGGCTGCTTGCTTCATAGCCTCCGCTTCGGCCTTTTTCGCAGCGGCAGCCTGTTGCGCAGCCAGTTTGCGAGCTTCGGCCTCTGCCTTCCTGGCCTCTGCCTCTGCTTTTTTAAACGCCGCGGCTTCTGCGGCTGCCTGCTGCGCGGCCAGTTTCCTGGCTTCGGCTTCAGCTTTCTTTGTGGCGGCAGCTTCCGCTGCTGCTGTTTTCTTTGCTTCGGCTTCTGCTTTTTTTGCTGCCGCAGCTTGTTGCGCAACGAGTTTGCGCGCTTCGGCCTCTGCCTTCTTGGCTTTTGCTTGTGCCTTTTTCAACGCGGCAGCTTCTGCGGCTGCCTGCTTCCTGGCTTCAGCCGCAGCCTTTTTGGCCGCTGCTGCCTGCTGTGCGGCAAGTTTTTTGGCTTCTGCTTCGGCTTTCTTCAGGGCGGCAGCTTCTTCGGCAGCTCTTTTCTTTGCTTCGGCTGCAGCTTGTTTCAAGGCGGCCGCTTCTTCTGCGGCTTTTTTCTTGGCTTCTGCTTGGGCGATTTTGGCTGCAGCCGCTTCCTGTGCACGCTGTCTTGCCTGTTCCTTTGCCAACTCTTTGGCAGCGGCAGCTTCCTGTGCTGCGAGGATCTTGGCGACCCTGGCTGCTTCAGCATCTGCGCGTGCTTGTTCGCCAGCATCCTTGGCAGCGCGCATTTCCTGTTCGGCTATAGCCTGGTTTGCAACAGCTTCCTCATATGCGGCGCGTGCCTGACTGGCTGATTCTTCCTTTTGGGTGGCGATGAGCTGTTTGGCTTCCAGTATCTGTCTGGCTTCTGCCGCTGCCAGATTGGCTGCAAGCATGGATTTGTTGGCGAAGTTCAGAGTCTTTTCTGCCGCCGCCGAGTTCCTGGCTGTGCGAATCTCATCGGGCGTCAATTTAATTTTCTTCACCTCTGACATCTGAAATCTCCCTCGATCAAGTGGTATGAACTACATCCCGGCAAAGATACAGAACGAACGTTCTGGTGTCAATTTGGATTTCGATTTTTGCCGCCAGATGCTAGAACGCGGTGAGAACATGCCGAGAGAAGCTGGTATCAAAAGAAAGCGGGGAAGACTTTCGCCTTCCCCGCCCTGCAGTTTGCAAAGACTGTGCAGCCTTTCAGTTCAGGTCAGGCCGTCTTCCATAGTTCCCACCATTTTTTGGAGTTCGACATGAGCGCGAACTCGGCGGTGGCTTCGCGCTCCCATGCGGCGACAGAGAAACCGGATTGCTGCAAGGCTGCGCTGTATTTTGTGTCCACGCCCTGGATATGCTCCTTGAGCCAGGTCTTGAGGAAACTGAGCATCTCGAAATAGATCGGTTTGTCTTCGAGCATGTGTTTCCTGGCTAGGTCGTCGAGCTGGGCCAGCAGCTTTTTGTGTTCTGCCATGTGGGGTTCGAGGTCTTTGTATTTCGCCTGGCGCATCAGGCGCTCTTCCAGTGCGAAGTGTGTCTGCGTGTAGCTGACCAGCGCGTCCAGTATGCCGGCGATGGCTTTTTCTCCTTCGCGTTTGGATACGGCGACGAACAGCCGGTTGAGGATGTTGACCAGTTCCAGATGTTGATCGTCGATGGTTTTGATGTTGACGCTGTACTCCGGAGACCACTTAAAGAAGACTTCTTCGTTCGACATAAACACCCCTTGTTGATTGATATCCATTCTTCCAAGCAATACGCCATCCTGGCGGCATGCATGGAGATCCATGCTTCAGCGGTTGAAAGGGAAATATGCAAAGGGAGAGGGATGCCGGATGGAGATCCGATATCGCAGTCCCGCTGCCATAGCTTCCCTTAGGCCGGAGACTTTGCGTCCATACTTTTCAGCATGTTTGCCAAGTTGAAGAAATATTACAGCCATACCCATACAGGGTCAATTGCAATTGAACTGTAGGGCATTGGATCGATCGGCAGGGATTCGGATATGCGTGCAGGCTGCAAAGTCAATGATTACGGGCATCTTGGGTGTGTTTGGCATGCCCGGATCGATCGCTGCATCCGTGCGCTGGCGTACAGAGGATCAATCCGTTTCAAGTTGGATCACTTCTCCCGCTCGCCGCCAGCTTGTTCTGCTGCGCTGAAAAGATAGGGTTCTACCTTGGATGCTTCATTGCGTCGTTGCGCCGCAGCAAGAATTTTTTGCGCTTGAGCAACCGCCTGCGCGTCCTCTTTTTTGGTTGCGGATATGACCCACTGACCCAGGAAATATCCGCCGACTGCGCCGCCTACCGCACCAAAAAGACCAAATCCCCATTGCCCGACGACCATCGGGCCCACGTAGGCCGCGATCGCCAAAGGCCACGGTTGCTGTTTTGATTTATCGGTTGCCCTGGCTAGTTCTTCGGTTGCCGAGGCGACTGCGAGTTCGCATTGCTGCAGGTAAAGCTGGTCCAGTTCGCCAGTGGTGGTGATCAGTCGTTTCCTGAGTTCGAGATCGTCCACAGAGTAATAGGCATCCCTGAATTTATCCGGCGAACCACTTGTTCGCGCATGCTTCACTTCTTCAGTGATGTTCGCTTTTTTTTCGAGCACCCCGATCAACGCGCTCAGCTCCTTGATCTTCCGTTTTACCTCTTCTTCTCCCTCTCCCATTTGAAGCTCCTTTTAATTCTGTGACTGGATGCAGTGGCGTGCTTGTTCATCGGCACCGTTCGTGCATGCAATCTTACAGCAATGGGTATGGGTTTGCCTCGGACGATGCGTGATATCCGGTTATGTCATGGTCGATCGGGTTTGTACCCTGCATTCCATCTGCGCAGGGCTTCAAGTGTGCTTGCGACATGCTTGCCCGGTTGCAAATCTGTATAGGTATAGATGATCTTGCTGTCCGGTGCGATCACGTATGATATCCGGTTGGCATATTCAGGCTTTGCGGCAAGTATCGCATCGTAGGATTTCATGATGCTCTGGTCTGCGTCTGCAGCTACCGGGAATTTGCTGCGGCATTCGCTGACCGAGAATTTGTTCAATTTCTCGATATCGTCATGAGATACGCCGATCACAGTCGCGCCCAGGGCCTTGTATCGTTCTATGGCATCGGCGAAATCGTGTGCTTCGATGATGCAGCCCGGCGTAAAGGCGGCAGGATAAAAATACAGGACTACCGGGCCCTTCTTCAGCTCATCCGCAAGCGAATATGTGAATACTTTGCCGCCCAATGAGGCCTGAGTGACAAAGTTGGGCGCAGCTGCACCGACATTCAATGCCGGATATGCAGGCATTGAAACAGCCAAAACCAGGACCACGACTGCGAAATATCTTCCCATCACAGACTTCCTTCATGCCTTCTTGTAGTGTAAGGCAGAATCCGCGCCATTCATTGCCGCTTTCAGCGACTCATACTTTTCCCGTATTTCGTGCATCTTCGGGGATGTCGGAGGCTGGTTTACCTCCGACCTTACTCTGCTGAGCGGGGTGTTATCCGCAACACGCCGGTATATGTGAGGTGCAACGTATGCAGTGGGACTGATCGACATGATGCCTCCATAGCTATTGCTTTGATGCAACTGCATGACTCTAGGTTTGCAGTTTAGATCTTGATTGTTCCATCAACGACTCCACCAATTCGTCGAAACCATCCAAATGACTCGGAAAACTTAGCTTCTTCCTGTCATCAAAAGTTATGACGGCGACCCGCTCACCCTTGGCAGGCCAAACATTGATTGCCGCTATTTCGGAAACAAGGTATTGGTCATGCTTGTTCAAATCCACAACAGTGATGCGATCGCCATCGATGGTTAATGAATACCGGTAAGTGTGAACAGCTCTGGCTACGATATAGAGAAACAAAGGTGCGAACAGCAGCCACCCCCACCACTTTGGCTCTGTGCCGACGTACAAGGCAACCAGCATGGCCAAAGCTGCGGCAATTTCCAGATATGCCAATCGTTTTGAATATCGATATCTCATACGATGTTTTAAAACCAGTCATATACGAATATCCGCGATTGAAGCCGATCCATTCCGATCGTCGGAATGGCAACGTTGTGGTCTGTGATTACATCAAGTACCGAGGAATCTTCTCTGAGTGGGAACTATGAAAGTTCGCCAAGCGCAACGGGAATCATTCCAGTTATCGAGAATAATACGCTTACCAAAGTATCATGGTCAACTTTAATGGCAGCATGGAATATGCCCGAATTTCCACCTTGGCATGCACTTTGGAAGTCTGCTGCATCAAGCTGTTTTATTTGAAGTTATAGTCTATTCCAAATGAGATTTTGAGGAGATTTTCTGACGTCGTGGTTGCCGGACTGATCGGGTCTGAGACTTTTACCCGAATGAATCCGTCCATACCAACTACCCAAAAAAATTGCCTGGCGAACTCATATTTGTATCCCACGCCAAGCAGCAGACCTGTGCCGGATGTCCGGCTTGAATAAGTGCCGCCGCCAATCACATAAGTACCCTCGGTCTTCGTGGAGGATCTGAAGAGGCCGATTTTGCTGAACGCCCTGTGCTTTCCGCTGATCCCTTCCAGTATCGCCGCCGCATGAACTGCAGTGGCAGTATGCTTCCAGTTTCCGGTGGAGGTCGTGAAGCCTGCAGTGGCTGTCGTACTGCCATTGATGTAGCCGAGATTGTCATAGCCGGCTTCCCAGCCAACCACGCCGCCATAACCGCTCCATAACCATTGCCCGCCGTGTATCCCGAAGCCAAAGGCATTGCTGTCCTGCTGCGACCGGTATGAACTGCAGTTAAAGAAGCAATCCTCGGATTTTGCTTTCCAATAAACGATGGGAGCGATGTCGCTTCCCACGAAGAAACCTTCAGCTCTGACATTCAACGCCAGACTTGCCGACAACATGACGAGCATCAAGACCGATTTTTTCATTTCCCTCTCCATTGGAGCCGTTAAACAATAAATCAAATCCTGCTCTCAAGCTTTCATTCGGCGGAGCATCCCCCTATTTCTGCGTTTTGACGATGCTCATCGCGGTCGCCACCATTGATCCCATATCTGCCAGATTGCCTGGCAGGATGAGAGTGTTGCCTTCCTTGGCAACGTTTCCGAATGCTTCGACATATTTTTCCGCGACCTTGAGGTTGACTGCATCCATGCCGCCGGGCGACTGGATGGCCTGGGCGACTTGCTGGATCGCTTGCGCTGTGGCGGTTGCGACAGCGATGATCGCCGCAGCCTCACCTTGTGCGGTGTTGATCGCAGCTTGCTTTTCGCCTTCCGAGCGCTGGATGAAAGCCTCGCGTTCGCCGGTGGCGATGTTGATCTGTTCCTGCTTGCGTCCCTCCGAAGCGGCGATCAGGGCGCGCTTCTCGCGCTCAGCGGTAATCTGTGCCTGCATGGCATGGAGGATCTCTTTGGGCGGCGTCAGGTCCTTGATCTCGTAGCGCAGCACTTTGACGCCCCAGCTGGTCGCCGCTTCGTCCAGCGCCGCCACCACCGCGCGATTGATGTCGTCGCGTTCTTCGAAGGTCTTGTCCAGTTCCATCTTGCCGATGACCGAACGCAAGGTGGTCTGGGCGAGCTGGGTGATCGCCATGATGTAGTTGCTGGTGCCGTAGGACGCCAGTTTGGGATCGGTCACCTGGAAATACAGGATGCCGTCTACCTGTAGCTGGGTGTTGTCCTTGGTGATGCAGATCTGGCTGGGAACGTCGAGCGGGACTTCCTTGAGCATGTGTTTGTAGGCGACATTGTCGATGAACGGAATGACGACGTTCAGGCCGGGCGACAATGTGGCGTGAAAGCGCCCCAGACGCTCCACCACCCACGCGTTTTGCTGCGGTACGACCTTGAGCGCCTTGACGATGAAGATGATGGCGGCGAGCAATATGAACAGTGCGATTTCCATTTATTTCTCCTTAGGGTTGCTGCGATTTGCGGTTCGTCAGTATCAGACCGGATCCGCGTACTGCTGCGATATAGAGCGTCTCGCTTTGCAGTATGCCGGCAGTTTCAAGTTCCGCATCCCATTCCGCGCCGCGATAGAAGACTCGTGCCGAGCCATTATCGTTCCACTTTATGACACGCACCGGCTGGCCGATATCAAGATTTGTGCTGGACGCCTCGCTGGTCTGGGTGCTTTTCCACCGTCGCAAAAAGATCGTGCCCGCCATCACCATCAAGGCGCTCAGCGTCAACTGCCATGCCATGCTTGCTCCCAGCAATGCCGCCAACCCGCCCGCTGCCATGGCCACCGCTACCATCAGCAGGTAGAACGTACCCGTGGCCATTTCCAGACCGATCAGCACCAACGCCAGCAAGAACCAATAAATGTAGATTTCCATGAATCCCTTTCTGTTTTTTTACTGTCGACAATGTACAGCAATCATCGCAAACGGCACCAGACGCTAATAATTCATCGACCTGCAATCTAACAGTAATCCTGTTTCTGAACCATAGCTGAAGATGCGGGCCAGCACCTCCTGCCATTTTGACGCAAGCGCAGAGTTGTTATTATGCGAAGCAAGCAAAAGTTATTATTATTCGCATGGCAGGCTGGAAGACGGGACCAGTGCCCCCGCCCAAACCTTCAGCACGACCTGCCTTACTAGTTGGAAGTCTGTATGAGAGGAGTGTCTGTCATGATGAAAATCATTGCATATTCCACCTTGGCAGTTGGATTCGCGCTTGTTTTGACCGGCTGCACGACTACGCCTGTCGGTCCCCATGTCGAGGTGTTGCCAGCGCAGGGCAAGCCATTCGAGACATTTATGGAAGATGAACAGACCTGCCGAAGCTATGCGCAAAATTCCATCGTCCGTTCACGCTACGAACCAGCCTCTCATAGTTTCGCTGGAGCAACTGCAGGAGCCTTGAGTGGCGGACAAGCCAGCACCGCTAGCGGCGGCTCAGCCGGGCTTGCCGCCGGCAGCATGTTGGGAGTGGAAACAAGTCCGAATTCATCGGAGGATGCCCAGCAGCGTTATGACATCGCTTATGCAAAGTGCATGTACGCCAAAGGCAACCAGATACCAGGATCATCACAGCCATTGCAGTGATCTGCCCGCAGATGAAATTAGAATCGCAGAAAAAAGACGGGCACTTGAATCAAGTGCCCGTCTCTATGATCTGATGAATTGCATATTTACTGCCGAATCATCTATCAAATGAGGATGATGGTCCTAACAGCGATACACAGCCCAACAATCAGTCATGTGATGAAGCACTTACGGTATAGGTGCCTACCCCACCCCTGCCTGTTCCAAATCCTGTAATCCTGGTTCCAGCCGGAATTCCTTTTCCGGAAAGGTGAGTGCCTATCTTAAGCTTCGCGGGTGAAACTGCCGTAACAGTCAGAATATTGCCTGAAAGGCTGGCAACCAGCGATAAGCGCTCATCATGCTCTTTCTTGGCATGGTGACGATTTCCATCACGATCTTCCTCTTCGTTATCATGATCGTCAGCCAAACCGGTTGTGGGTGAAGTAGCGACAGGCGTCGGTGTTATTGGTGCGGGCGCGACTGTGGATGGTGTCGGTATGATTGGTGCGGGTGCAACCGTGGATGGTGTCGGCATGATTGGTGCTGGTGCGACCGTGGATGGTGTCGGTATGATTGGTGCGGGTGTTGCCGCAAAAACCACCGCAGAGTTGGATAACAACGCCATTAAAACAACGGTTACCGAATGCTTAGGCAAGTTCATGATCGCTCCTGTTCAATAATTAAATGCATGTGAAATGCATGCGTTCGCACAATGTGTTATTGCGTGATTTATTGCAATATCTCCAAGTCGGATAATGACCTGAAGCCGACCAGCGGAATTGGAATGTCCGACCAGCGGTCGAGATTTGAAACGCATGGATGGGTCTCTTGCATATTTCGTATAGCCTAGAAGGGTTTTTGCTGATAATCTCTGATATGGTATTTATGCAACAAAATAAAGGACATATGTCCGATTGCTACAGACCATATATTCGGAGACAGAATAATGTTGAAACGCATCAAAACTTGTGTGCTGGCATTGGCTTGTTGTTTGGTTGCCTCACCGGCGATCGCACAAACGGGATTTTTGACGTCATCGCTCATTCTTAGCGGTGGATATGCAAAAGCAAAAAATGCTTGTGTTTCGCCATGGGTCACTTCTGCAATGACTCCGGGAAGCTCTTGTTCTGAAAACCATACAGCCTTGCGTATCGCCTACAACTATCAATTCACTCCGCACTGGGGATTTGAAGTTGGCTACGGCGATTTGGGGAATGCAACGGCGGCAGGATTTTCAACTACTTACGGAACACCAGCCACATGGTCGATGAAAGCGATCGGATGGTCAGTTGCAGGGACAGCTACTCTCCCTCTTGGAGGTGGTTTTTCCTTATTGGGGAAACTGGGTGGAGTCCGGGCTGAGTTCAATGAAGAGATCCACACGACTTCAAATGCCGGCGCCGTAATGTATGGCGTCACATTCAATGGTGTGCCTATCACCCGCCTTGCCAAAAATTCGCTGACATACGGAATCGGCTTTCAATATGAATTGAGCCGAAAATTCGCTATCCGAACTCAATATGAGAGTTTTGGTAAATACGATATATATGGCGCTTATGGCATGTCTGTGCCACGCATTGCACTGTCAGCTGCGACTATCGGGATAGTACTGAGGTTCTGATCCCCACCCCGGCGATGGAATATAAGACGGGCACTTGGATCAAGTGCCCGCGTATATTTTGGAACTTGCAATTAAATCAGGACTTATTTAGCCGCCAATTTTGCAGGCGCGATCTTCGCCACATAGTGCACGCAAATCGTCACTTCACTATCCGATTTCAGCGACTCATCGGCTAGGCGTTCGCGTTCGCTGGCCAGGTTAAATGTGATCCTGTTGCCTTCAGCGTCCTTGAGAAGGGAAAAATCCATCACCTCAATGCTGGTCATGTGTCCCGGGTTGATCAGGCTCATCCAGGACATTTTTAGCTTGCATTTGTCCTTGGATGCCGGCTCAGCCGGCATCTGGATCGAATAGATGTTCGAGACTTTCTTGACTTGGCCATATGGAACCATTTTCTCCACCTTTTCCCAGGTGTGAGAGTTGATCGGCGTTTTGGCTGCCTCAGTGATGACAACGTCTTTGGAGCAATAGATGGCGTGCGGCTCATCTTCAGCGATGCTGCGAATATAGACTTCTTCCTTGCGGAACTCGTCATGCAGTACTTTGGGGATCACACCCAGCAGGAAGGCGCCATCGACAACGACGCCGCCCGGTTTGGCCAGATCGTTCAGGCGTGAGGCAAGGTTCAATATCTGCCCGGAGTAATCGATGACCTCGTCGCCGGCAAACAGGCAAAACGCGGTGCCGCGTGCAACGCCGAATCCTATCCTCTCGGGCAGCGGATAATTGATCATCAGATCATCGGCAAACATGGTGGGATAATCCTTGATGGCTTTCTGGCATTGCTTCAGCACCGATTCGGCGACAACGAGCAGATCAGCCTGGTCGTATTTGTAACGGAAAGCCATCAGCAAACCATCACCTGTCGGCTTGGCAAATACGGCATCGGTGAAATATACGCTGAGCAGCTTCTCGTAGAACTTTCTGATGAACATCGCGATTTCCGGTGCCTGACGGCCCACGCTGAAACCGGAAAAGTTGCGTATGTCGCATACGACTGCGATGACAAACTCAGAGCGCCCTTCCGCGTCCCTGAATTTCCTGACCATTTCTTCTAACATCTCGATTCCCTCATGGTAACCATCCCCTTGGCTGGCTACGGTGCTTTGTGTCCCAGGCAGAAATCTATCGCCGCAACATCCGGCTCGTCAACCCAGATAAGCCGCGATGACTCGTTCGTTCTTGGCAAGTTCTTCAGGCGTGCCCTCGACGGCGATGCGTCCATGTTCCAGCACGTAAGCATAGTCGGCCACTTCCAATGCACTCTTGGCGAACTGCTCGACCAGCAACAAGGTGATGCCAGTCTCCTTGAGCTTTTTGATGGTAGCAAAGACTTCTTGCACAATGACCGGAGCCAGGCCCATGGAAGGTTCATCCAGCAGGATGATCTTGGGATTCGCCATCAGTGCGCGCCCGATCGCCAGCATCTGCTGCTCGCCTCCTGAAAGCGTACCAGCTGCTTGCCTTCTTCTTTCTTTCAGGCGCGGGAAAAGCTTATAGATTCTTTCCAGATCGCTGTTGGCTTTCATTGCAAAGCCGAAGATCTTTGGCAGACGCGTATAAGCCCCCAAGAGCAGGTTATCCTCCACCGACAGCGGCGCGAATATCTTGCGTCCTTCCGGAGAATGAGCCAAACCAAGGCGCGCGATCTTTGAGGCATCCAGGTGCTGCACTTCCTTGCCATCCAGCAGCACTTTTCCCTTTGTGGGTTTAAGTATACCGGATAACACACGCATGGCAGTCGTTTTGCCGGCACCATTGGCTCCGATAAGCGCTACCACCGAACCCGTTCTCACTTCGAAACTGGCACCGGCCAGTACTTCGCTTGCGCCATATCCCGCATGCAGATTATCGACTCGCAGCGTGGCTGTTTCACCGAGTTTTCTCGATGAAGTCGATGCTTCCTTGCTGTCGCCCAGATAGGCTTCGATCACGCGGGGATTGCGTTTGACTTCATCGGGCAATCCCTGTGCGATGATCTTGCCTTCGTCGAGGACAGTAACGAAGTTGCATACCTCGTTCACCACATGCATGTGGTGCTCGATCAGGATGGTAGTGATTCCCTGTTCGTTGATCTTGCGGATGATCTGCACCAGGTTCAACACATCGGGATGCGCCAGACCAGCTGCGGGTTCGTCAAGGATCAGCAGCTTGGGCTTGCGCGCCAATGCACGCGCGATCTCCAGGAATCGCTGCGCACCATATGGCAGGTCTTTGGCCTTGGTCCGAGCATCGTCTGCCAGTCCAACCAGGTCTAACAGAGCGAGCGCGTCAGCTTGGGCCTGTTTCTCTTCGGCATTAGCCAAGCCAAGCAACACCAGCGGCAACGATTTTGTATAGGCTCCCTCGCTGGCGACCATGACGTTTTCGAGGGAGCTCAGTTCGGCAAACAATTGAAGGTTCTGGAATGTTCTGGCGATCCCGGATTTGGAAACCCTGAACAGACTGCCCTTGGGCAACTCTTTTCCTTGTAAACGCAATTGTCCGGCGCTTGGTGCATACAAGCCGGAGATGACATTCACCAAGGTACTTTTGCCCGATCCGTTGGGGCCGATCAGCCCATGCACATGTCCCGCCTGAACTTGCATCGAAACGCCATCCACCGCCTTGATGCCACCGAAATGGCGTTTGACATCGACAAGTTCCAGCAAGAGCCCGGTACTCCCCTTTTTAGGCAACACCGCATCGAGCCTGGAAGCATCGGGCAAAGGACGCGCAGGAACTTTGAACAGCCGAGCCAGTTGTTTTCCGGCATACCCCATCAGACCTTCCGGCAAACCCACCACCACTGAGAACAGCATCAGCGCGAAGATCGCCTTGCGCCAATCCTCGGTGTTCTGCACAAACAGGCTGCCCGCGACCAGCAAACCCATGCTGACGATGGGCGCTGTAAGCTGGAAGGAAATCCGGTGTTGTCTGCGGAAGCTGATGATCCCTGCCAGCAGCGCCATGAAGAGTCCGATAAAGGAGAATGCCTGGAACAGCGTGCGATTGGAAAGCAGGTTGGGTAACAGCACGATCAGACATGCGCCGATGAAAGCACCCCACAAACTCTTGCGTCCGCCCAGCACAACGCCCAGCAGCAGGATCACCATCAGTTCATAGACGAAGCTGTTGGGTTGCAGGAACTGGAAATTGAAAGCATACAGGCCGCCCGCCAATCCACCCAACCCGGAACCCAGCGCGAAGGCGGCTACCTTGTGGCGGAATACGCCGACCCCCATCGCATCCGTGGCGATGGGACTATCGCGTAGTGCTTCGAATGCCCTGCCCCAATGTGAGGAAAGCAGGTTCTTCATGGCCACCCAGGTAAGCGCCAATAGCACCAGACACATCCAGAAGAATGCTTGCGGCCCCAGATGAAACCCGAGCAGCAACGGCCTGTCTACCTGCAGACCTTGCGCTCCCTGGGTGATGCTCTCCATCTCGTTCAGGGTAGTGACAGTCAAAGCCGAAAAACTGAGTGTTGCCAGAGCGAACTGGGGGCCTTCCAGACGCAAGGCCGGGAAGGCAAGCAGCCCACCGAATACAAGGCCGACTAATAGACTGGCCAGCAGGGCAGGCAGCATGCTGAAACCAAAGTCCATCACACAGAGCGCACCGGCATAAGCCCCCAATCCCAGGAAGGCGGCATGACCGAGATTGACCTGCCCCAGGTAACCGACACTGATATCCAGCCCGATGAGCAAGATGCCGTAGATGGCGAGCAGCGTCAGCAGACCAAGCACATAGGAGTTGCTGACCGCCAATGGAATACAGGCAAGAAGAATAAAGGCGAGAAGTTCTGCGCCGTTGACGAGCAAGATTCTTTTCAACTTATACTTTCCTTATGCTGGCCTTGCCAAACACCCCATTTGGTTTCATGGCCAATGCCAAAATGAGCAAGATCAATCCGGGCGCTTCGCGCCAGCCGCTGCCGATGTAGAAGCTCGCCAGGCTTTCCAGTGCGCCAAGGAAAAGTCCGACCAGCACGACACCGAATCCGGAATCGAGACCGGCCACCACGGCCACCGCGAACGCCTTGAGTATGAGCGCAGAGGCCATCGTTGGGCCGACGGTCGTTATGGGCGAAACCAGAATGCCGGCCATCGCAGCAACCAGACCGGATAAACCATAGGACAGCATGATGGTTCTTCTTGCCGAAATACCCATCAGTTCGGCCGCATCGCGATCGGCCGAGACTGCTTCAAAGGCCTTGCCCCACAAGGTCTTGCGCTTGAACAACTCGATCAGCCCCATCACCGAAAGCACCCCGATGGCTACCGACAACTCGACGGGGGTGACGCTGATACCGAAGAAATGGATAGGCTCAGAGGAAATGGGCGTGGGAAACGGCTTGTCGTCCCTGCCCCAGATATTTTCGGCTGCAGAAAAAGCAAACAGTCCGAAGATGATGGTCATCAATATCCAGCCTTCGCTTTTTTGTTCCAGCGCAAGACGCACGGCTACGCGCTCTACCACTAGGCCAAGCAAGACACCGCACAACAATCCGGCAGGTACCATCAGCCAGTAAGGCACTCCAAGGTTCTGTATGGACAGACTGATGAAAGCTGAAAGCATGACCAGCTCGCCCTGCCCGAAATTGATGCTCTTGCTGGTTGCGAACGTGAGTTGAAAACCGTAAGCGATCAAAGCGTAAACGAGGCCCATCAGGGCCCCGCTTACCCCCAGTTGGAGGATTACTTCCATGGATTACTTTTCTTGCTTGATGAGACGTTGCTTGTCCGCTTCATTCGCGAAAATCACTCGACCGTTCATGATCATGCCCATGACGACATTTTCACGACGGAACGCTTCGTGTGTTTGTTCATCTGCAGGATTCCACTTCGAGTATGGATGCTTCCAGGTGGCGATCACGCCCTTGACCGGATCCTTCAAGTCTTCCAGTGCCAGCTTGATCTTTTTGGTGTCGGTGCTCTGCGCCTGTTTCACTGCTGCAGCGAAGACCAGCATGGCGTCATAACCCTCGGCAGCCGACATCGGGGAAGGAATGCTGTCCACGTGATAGGCTTTGTGATAACCGTCGATGAAGCGCTTGGCCCTGGCGGTGATGGGCTCTTCGATGAAGGTCTGCGGTGTCAACGTGCCATTGGCGTTCTTGCCTGCATTGTCGATGTAGTTCGACATTGACAGCGTCCAACCGCCGATCAGCGGAACCTTCAGGCCGATCTTGTCCATGTTGTTGGCGACCGCGGCAAGCTCAGGGCCGATACCCCAAATCAGTACTGCCTGTGCGCCCGCTGTTTTGGCCCTCAGCAACTGTGCGGTCATGTCCTTGTCACCGATGTTGAATTTTTCAGTGGCGACCACGTTCAGTTTGTTGCCTTGCAGCTTGATCTGGTTCAGCAGGTCGTCGCGTCCGGAAACACCGTAGTTGGTTGCATCATGAATGATGGCAACGTTGGTGAATTTACGGTTGATCGCTTCCTCGACCACCATCGCGGCCTGGATACCGTCACTCGCGGCGAAACGGAAGATCGACAAATCCTTTACTCCCGGCTTGTCGGCTTTGTCAGCCCATTGCGTCATCGAGGCAGAACCGGCAGCAGGGCAAACGATCTTGGTGATGCCTTTTTCCTGCAGGTGTTTGTCACCGGCAAGGACTACCCCGGTGTTGACCGAGCCGATCACGCCGGAGAGGCCGTCCATCGAAGCAAGTTCCTGCGCGATCAGCGCACCGCGATCGTTCTTCGCTTCATCGTCGCGTTCGATGACTTCGAACTTTAATTTCTTTTTTCCTACGAGAATGCCCCCCGCCGCATTGATCTCATCGATGGCGAGCTTGGCGCCATCGCGCATCGATACTCCCATTGGCGCTGAACCGCCAGAGAAAGGACCTGTGATAGCAATTTTGATCGAGTCGGCAGCGAACAGCTGGGTAGAGAATCCAAGCAACAACGTAGCAAGCAGAGTCTTTTTCATGTTTTTCTCCCGAAGTTGAAACGATGTTTGAACTACAAGCCCATTCTAACTTGAATCCTGACTATTTTACGAGTGCATGCCAAAATGAACAAAGCGTCCTATTTTCGTCCATTTTTAAAGAGCTGATGCGAGGTAATTCAAGAAATATGTTTAACAGTTAAACGGCTCACGTTGCGGGCGGCCTTTAACATAAACAATCCTGCTTCAGCATGACTTCCAGTTGTTCAATCGGCACCGGCTTGCCAAACAGATAACCCTGATAATGGATGCAGCCTTTGTTTAGCAGAATCTGCTTTTGTTCGTCTGTCTCAACCCCTTCTGCGATGACATCCAGATTTAGACTGTGGGCCATGGCAATGATGGTACTGACGATTGCTTCATCACTGCTATCAACAGCGATATCCCGCACGAATGACCGATCGATCTTGAGTTGATTGAGTGGCAATCGCTTGAGGTATTGCAAAGACGAATAGCCAGTACCAAAGTCGTCCAATGAGAATCGGACACCAACTGCTTTTAGTGCGTTCATGGTACTAATTGTATCTTCGATCTTGTCCAGCAACATGCTCTCGGTAAGTTCCAGCTTCAGCAGACTTGGATTGACGTCATGACGATGGATTGCTTCCAGCACCTTAACCACAAAATCGGACTGGTAGAACTGCTTGGCACTGACATTCACCGACATGATCAGGTCCTGGGTAAGTTCATGGCGCTCCCATAGCTTGAGTTGCTTGCATGCTGTCTCAAGCACCCATTCGCCGATAGGGCAGATCAGTCCCGTTTCTTCGGCAAGGGAGATGAACTCGAACGGAGGCACCAGCCCCCGTTCAGGATGCAGCCAGCGAATCAATGCCTCGACCCCGAATGGCAAGCCTGAACTGTCCACCTGGATCTGGTAATGAAGCCTGAATTGCTGGCTGTCTAACGCTTTTCGAAGTTCCCGTTCAAGAGCCACACGTGTATTGATGCTTCCTTGCATCTTTGGATCAAAGAAACGCAAGGTGTTGCGACCTGATTTCTTCGCCTGATACATGGCGATATCCGCTTGCTTGAACAGATCTTCATATCCATTGCGGTTATCGTCAAACAACGTTATGCCGATGCTTGGTGTGTTATACAGTTCTTGACCGCCCAGATAGTAGGGTTGATTGAGTTCTGCAATTATCTTCTCGCCTATCGTTTCTGCCTGTGCAGCTGCCTCAAGAACCTCATTACTCAGATATTCCAGCATCACCACGAACTCATCACCGCCAATTCTTGAGACAGTGTCGTCTTCTCTCACGCAAGATGTCAGGCGTTGCGCTACTTGCTGGAGCAGATTGTCACCTGCAGTATGTCCCAGGGTATCGTTGATGGATTTGAAATTATCGAGATCAAGGAACAACAGCGCTCCCCCTTTTCTATTGCGTTCCGTGGACGACATTGCGTGTTGCAATCTATCCTGCAACAAGCGCCGGTTGGGCAATTGAGTCAGCGGGTCGTAGAAAGCCAGGTTCCTGATCTCTTCTTCAGCAGTCTTGCGCTCCGAAATGTCGGTATGAGTGCCAACGTAGTTGGTGACATTTCCGTCCGCGTCCTTGATTGCCGTGATGCTCAACCATTTTGGGTAGATCTCGCCATTCTTGCGTCGATCCCATACCTCGCCTTGCCAGGATCCGGAGCGAGTGATGCTTTCCCACATCGCGGCATAGAATGCGGAATCGTGGCGATTGGACTTGAGCAAGCGTGGCGTTTGGCCGATGATCTCGTCAACCGAATATCCTGTAGATTCGGTGAATGCCTTGTTCACGCGCAGGATCCGTCCTTTGGAATCCGTAATCATGATTCCCTCTTGCGATTCAAAAGCAACAGATGCGATGCGCAGCCACGCTGCTGACTCCTCGGCAGTCTTGAGTTCACTTGCATATTTCTGGCGATAGCGATGCATGGCTTCCACAGCAAAGGACACAATGAGTCCATCCATGAAAAAGACGGTATTCGACCATAGACTGGCCTGGAACGACTCGATCGAGAAAGAGTAATAAGGTGGGGTGAATATGTAAGTGGCGCAAGTGGCTCCAATGATTACGGCGACCAATCCTGCCCGGTAGCCACCAAGGATGCATGAAAGCGCAACTGCGGGGAAAAAGGTCAGATATTGTAATCCGGCCTGGACAGGAGCGATGGTCAAACGAACCCACAAGGCTAATGTCATCAGCACGACAGGCAACAGATAGTGATGAACACCATTGCGCTCGTCTGTGCCGAGACATTCTCCACACTCGACCATACAGTGTCGGACTCGATTGGTTAATGAGTTCAGTATTTGCTGCATGATTGCCCCCGCACCATAGGCCTTATTTTTATAAGGTCAATTATTCCATAAACGGAAGCAGCGATTTCGGGATCGTTATGGAAATCTGTCATGCGGGCTTCCTTTGCCACAGAGTGCCGGGGTGGATTGCATGAGCAATTTCATCCAGCGGGAGGATGCGATCCACGGCATCGAGTCTTACCGCCTCCTTTGGCATTCCATAAACGACGCAAGTGGATTCATCCTGAGCGACGGTTTTGGCACCTGCTTCGCGCATCTCTTTCAGCCCTCGCGCACCATCGTCCCCCATTCCGGTCATGATGATGCCAAGAGCATTAGAGCCTGCGCATTTTGCAGTGGAACGGAACAGCACATCCACCGAAGGTCGATGACGATTGACCAAAGGTCCCTCGATAACATCGACGTGGTACTGCGCCCCACTGCGCTTCAGCATCATGTGTCTTCCGCCTGGGGCGATCAGCGCAAGCCCGGGAACCACTCGATCGCCATTCCTGGCTTCGCGCACCTCGATCTGGCAGATCCCGTTCAGGCGATTGGCAAATGCTTCGGTGAACTTCTCGGGCATGTGTTGCACGATGACGATTCCGGGAGAAAGCCGTGGAAGCGCGGTCAGTACGGCTTCCAATGCCTGCGTACCGCCTGTCGAAGTGCCGATCGCCACCACGGTCTCAGTAGTCTGCGCCATCGCATGATGTGCAGCGACGGACAATATCGCATCTGCGGACAATTTCGGTGCGACCGATCCAGCTGCCGGTTGCAAACGCCGGACATTGGATCGAGCGGCCGCCTTGACGGTGCTAACCAGATTGTCCGCGGCATCCTGCAGATAATTCTTTAGCCCGATCTTCGGTTTTGTAATAACGCTCACTGCGCCGGCAGCCAATGCCTGCATGCTCGTTTCAGCGCCTTTTTCAGTGAGCGTGGAGCAGATCACCACCGGCGTGGGATGTTCAGCCATGATCTTCTTCAGGAAGGTGATGCCATCCATGCGCGGCATCTCGACATCCAGCACGATGACATCGGGCCAGGACTTGCCCATCTTCTCAATGGCAAAGACCGGGTCGGAAGCGACACCGCTCACCTCGATCTCGGAATCTTCTTCCAGCGTCGCCGCCAGCACCTGTCTTACGACGGCAGAATCGTCCACGATCATCACACGTATCTTGCTCATTTTCAGGCGACTTCTTTGAGGGGCATAAGCGGTGTTGAAGAGGACACATGCCGCATCCATGCGTCCCCACTCCAGATGTCGAACAGCAACTGGCGATGTCCCTTACCACCAAGATGTTCGGCCTGAAGCATGAATCCATGTTTTTGCACCAGGTGATACGCAGTTTCCCGATTGCGACAAGGCACCTTGGGACACTTTCCAGATTCCTTTTGATAGGCGCTTGCCGGCGTGCAGCGTTGGCATTCGCCATTACCTCCCAGGGGAAACATATTCCCCGCCCCGAAGATCTTCACCTGATATTCAGATGGTTTGGTATTCGCGGCCCGAATCTCGCGCAAAAACATCTCCATCGCTTCGTCGGCATATTTTCCGTCCAGCTCTTCGCCTCGACGCTCGCCGCGGCTAGGCAACATGTAATGGCACATCCCCCCGATCCGTTTGATAGGGTGCCAGCAGATGATCGAGACACAAGACCCCAGCAAGGTGCGGATGCGCGTGTCCTTGTCACCGAAGTAGAAGTCACCCGGTTGCAGGAATATCTCGATCACGTGGTCGGGTTTATGCATTGGGTTTGCGATATACCGAAGGAGTGACGACCTTGAGTACATCGGTGATACCGTTCAGGCTTTCGGAGTGGCTGACGATGAAATAGCCGCCTGGCCGCAGCAAGGGCAACATGCGCTCCACCACACTCCGCTTGGTTTCCATATCGAAATAGATCATCACGTTGCGAAGGAAGATCACATCGAACTCGCCCAGCTTCGGCAAAGTCTCGTTCAAGTTGACTTGCATGAACGTGACCCGATTCCGCACATGGCGATCGATCAGAAAAGTCCCTTCCTGCTGCCCTACCCCCTTTAAACAAAAACGGCTGAGATAATGTCGCGGGATACCCTCGATCCGTTTCATCGGATAATGTCCGCTGCGTGCCTTTTCCAGCACGCGGGTGCTGATGTCCGACCCGATCACCTCCCATGCCGAGTCGCCCAGTACATCTGCCAGGCTCATGGCGATGGTGTAGGGCTCTTCACCGGATGAGCTGGCGGCACTCCAGACTCGGAAAGGCCTGTCTGGCCGACTCAGGCTGGGAGCTTGTTGGCGCAGGAAATCGAAATGTCTGGGCTCGCGGAAAAAGAAAGTCTCGTTGGTGGTCAACAGATCGATCGCGATCTGCAACTCATCGCGCCGGTCCTTTTGCATCAGGATACGGAAGTAATCGCCGTAGCTTTTCAGCCCATGTTGTTTGAGGCGTTTCACCAGACGCCCGCTCACCAGAGGTTTCTTGGCGTCCGACATGCTGATTCCGGCGATCTCATAGATCATCGTCTGGAACTGGCGAAACTCCTGGTCGCTCAGACTGGGTTGTGATGTAACAGTCATATGCGTCAGCCTATCGAGTGTTCCTGTTTCCATGCTTTCCATTCCGTTCGCACCCGATCGACATAAGATCTTCGGGTGCGATTATTTGCCACAACAATCAAAACCGCTGAAAACTGCTTTCGTCGATATCCGCTGCAACGGCCATGGGCTTCGCCGGCTTCCGGAGCGGCATGATGACCGCGCTGCGCTTGCCGCCTTGTTGAGCGACTTGCTTGACTTCAGTGACGCCGTCCACCTTGAAGAAACCGACCAGTTGCTGGAGATTCTCGGCCTGCCCGCTCATTTCCTCAGCAGTCGCTGCAAGCTCTTCAGAGGAACTCGCATTCTGCTGGGTGATCTGGTTGAGCTGGCTCATCGCGGTATTGATCTGTCCCACCCCCGACGATTGTTCATTCGAGGCAGCCGCGATCTCCTGCACCAGATCGGATGTCTTGGTGATCGCAGGAACGATCTCGTCCAGCAACTTCCCGGCTTTTTCTGCCAGAGCGACGCTGCCTTTGGCGACCTCGCCGATCTCCTGCGCGGCTACCTGGCTGCGCTCCGCCAGTTTGCGCACTTCAGCCGCGACCACCGCGAAGCCTTTGCCGTGCTCTCCCGCACGTGCGGCTTCGATGGCGGCATTCAGCGCCAACAAATTGGTCTGGTAGGCGATATCATCGATGATGCCGATCTTGTCGGCGATGCTCTTCATCGCAGCGACCGTCTCCTTCACCGCCTGGCCGCCCTCATTGGCCTGGATCGACGTGTTTTCAGCCATGCCGTTGGTCACCTTTGCATTTTCTGCATTCTGCTGGATCGATGCGCTCATCTGCTCAACCGATGCACTGGTTTCCTCGACGCTGGCGGCCTGTTCCGACGTTGCCTGGCTCATGCTTTGGGCGGTCGCACTGACCTCCTCAGAAGCACTCGATAATGCATCGGCCGAGCTGCGTACCTCACCGATCACCTGGGACAGCTTTTCGGTCATCGTTTGCATGGCCGCCAGCAACTCACCTGTCTCGTCCTTGGATGTCACTTCGATCTTGACGGTCATGTCGCCTTCCGCCAGCTTGTTCGCCACATCTACAGCTTCATTCAACGGACGCGTGATGCTGCGAGTCACCCACCAGGCAAAGAAGACCGCAATACTTATCGCGATCAAACCCAGCACCAGGATCAACGTCCGGGTCTGCGATGCAGCCTGGCTGGCGGCCTCCCCGCTGTTGGTCATCAGTTGCGATTGAAAGTCGATCAAGTCGTTCACTGCGCTGATGTATTGGCCTTGGGACTGACGCATCACTGTAACCATTAATTCGATCGCCTCATCGCGTTTGCCGGCTTTCTGCAATTCGATGAATCGATCCTGATACGCAACGAAAGCCTTGCGTGCATCCATCGCCTTGGCAAGTGCCTTTTTGCCATCTTCCGTTTTGATGGTTTTTTCCAGCTTGTCGAAGCCATCAATGATCTTTGCACGCGAATCAGCGACACGATCAAGCTCCTTTTTCATTTCATCCTTGCTGGATACAAGAGCTGCATTGCGCAATGCTCGCGCGATCACGTTGACCTGACTGACAATCCCGTTCGCAATCACTGTTTTGGGGAACTTGTCGCCCACCATGTCCTCGATCTCATTACTGACTTGGCCTACGCGTATGAAAGAAACCGCCGAAATAACCACCAGCAGGATCAACACCAAAGCGAAGCCTATCCCCAACCGCATACCTATCTTCATATCCTTAAGCATTTCACACCTCTCTCGAAACTCGTTTATTGAATGACTCGATCACTTTCCTCAACACTGCATTACCCGGCTGCCGCTAATGCGCCCTGTGTTGAAACCGCGGCCAACGATGCGATCTCATCCACTGACAGAACTTTTCCAACATCAAGCAGAATCACGAATCTGCCATCTACCTTGCCCATACCCTGAATGAAGTCGGTGCGTATCTTTGCGCCAAATGCAGGTGGAGGCTCGATCTCGCTGGCGGGTATCTCCAGCACTTCGCTCACCGCATCCACAAGCACGCCGATATCGTGTTTTTCATCACCCGTGGGCACTTCGATGATGACGATGCAAGTGCGGCGCGTGACCTGTGTCGCACCACGTCCAAACCGCACACTCAGATCCAGTACCGGCACGACTGCCCCGCGCAGATTGATCACACCACGGATAAAGCCGGGCATCATCGGCACTTCGGTCAGCTGTCCATACTCGATGATCTCTTTCACGCTCAACGTGCCTACTGCAAACATCTCACTGCCCAGCGTGAACGTCAGGAATTGCTGAACTGCCGCCACTTGCTCCATCTTTGCTGCGTTATCTGTCTTTACCAATGCGCCCATCACAGTCTCCTAATGTTCACGTATTCTTCAAATTCCAAACTTTTCACACGACTTCTGTACCGGTCTTTTCCGTCTGTACTGACACCTGTTGAACAAGGCGGGGCACATCCAGGATCAATGCCACTTCGCCGCTTCCGAGTATGGTCGACCCGCCAATACCGTTCAGGTGGTTGAAGATACGTCCCAGCGGCTTGATCACGGTCTGGAACTCTCCCTGCAAGGTATCCACCACCAGTCCGGCACGCGATTCGCCGTATTGCACCACCACGACGTTCTCGCGCCGGACCGGAGCGCCGGTCACATCGAACAAGTCGCGCAGGCGCAGGTAAGGCAGCACCTGCCCGCGCAGGGAAAGATAGTTGCGTTCTTTTGCCGCCCGCTTGTCTGCCTCGGAAAGCTCGATGCACTCGACCACAAGGTCGAGAGGTATGACGAAGGATGATTTACCCACTCCGACCAGGAACCCATCGATGATCGCCAGCGTGAGCGGGAGCCGGATGCGTATCGTCGTCCCTTTTCCCTCTTCGCTGGAAAGATCGATGCTGCCGCGCAAGGCTGTGATATTGCGTCGGACCACATCCATGCCGACACCGCGGCCGGAAAGGTTGCTCACCACATCGGCAGTGGAGAACCCGGCTTCGAAGATCAGGTTGAATATCTCCTTGTCGCTGAGATTTGCATCCGGCTGCACCAGTCCGCGTTCGATGGCCTTGCCCAGTATCTTGTCTTTCTTCAGGCCACCGCCGTCATCCGAAACTTCGATGACGATACTGCCGGAATCATGATAGGCATTCAGGCGCAGCGTCCCTTTGGCCGGTTTGCCGGCAGCGATGCGCACCTCGGCGGACTCGATGCCGTGATCCATGGAGTTGCGCACCAGATGCGTGAGCGGGTCGCCGATCTTTTCCACCACGGTCTTGTCCAGTTCGGTCTCCGCACCGCTGATGATGAGCTCGATTTCCTTGCCCAGTTCTTTGCTGACATCACGTACCACGCGCTGAAAACGGTTGAAGGTGGCACCGATCTGGACCATGCGCAGTGTGAGCGCGGAGTCCCGAACTTCCTCTACCAAACGGGACATGGTCGAGGCAGCTTCCTGCAATTCGGAGATCCCTGCCCGCTGTGCAACCAGTACTGTCCCGGCGCTGGCTATCGTAAGTTCTCCGATGAGATTGATCAGGTGATCCAGCTTGTCTGCATCGACACGGATCAGGTTGCTTTCAGCCGTTTTCTGTTCTTTGACCTGTTTCTGTTTCTCCAGTGCTGCGGATACGACTGCAGGACGCACGACCTTCTCCTCCAGCAGGGTCTCGCCAAGAGGACGTTTATGATCATCAGCACATTGCGCCTGGTTGCGCAGAGTCTGCTCCAGTTCACTCTCCGTCAGCGTACCGCACTGGACAAGGATCTCGCCCAGGCGCATCTCCTTTTCCGGCAGATCGCGGATCAGATTTATATATTCGATCATCTTGCTGTGCGGCGGCATGATGCGTATCTGGCAATCGTCGCGGACAAACTCGAACGCACCTTCGATGGCCGTCTTGTCTGCATCGGTCTGGTAACTGATCTCGAACCCAAGGTGGCATGACTCCGGATCCAGCTGCGAGATCGGCGGGATAGACTCTACGATGGTCACCACATTGATGACCTTGCCGAAGGTATTGAGATAGCGGATGAATGACAATGGATCCATTCCATTCCTGAGTACATTCACACCGAAGCGGAGAGAGATATGCCAATTATCAGTCTCGACCCCGTCCCCGATTGCGCGCTCGATCTGCGGGGACTGCGCTGCCGGCACAGCGTTCTTCAGGGTGGCCTCCTCCGCCTTATGGCCGAGATACAGATTGAGCTGTTTGACCAGTTCGGCACTGTGTCGATGGCTGTCTTCGTCAGGCTCCTGCCCTTGCGCCGCATGATCGACCAGTGCACCGATGTGGTCGCGTGCGGATAGAAGTAGTGCAACCAGATCGGCCTCGATCGTCAATTCACCACTGCGTACCTTGTCCAGAACGCTTTCCGCCACATGGGTGAATGCGACGATGTATTCCAGTCCGAACAGACCCGCAGAGCCCTTGATCGTGTGTGCCGCCCGGAAGATCGCATTGATGATCTCCGGATCATGTTCTGCCTGTTCGATACGCAATAGCGCATCTTCCATCTGTTCCAGCAGTTCGCGGCTTTCGATGATGAACGTCTTGAGCGCTTCGTCGAGATTCATTGCTTATTCCTTAATGCGAAGGGTGGGAGAAGATCACGATCTGATCGCCGAAGAAACCGCCGAGATCGCACAGATCGAGCATCTCCTGCACCGGCTTGCTATGTCCGACCAGATGCAATTGCTTGTCGCGGATCATGGCTTCCAGTTTTGCCGAAACGAGGAGTTGCAGCCCTGCGGAATCGATCTCGCTCACGCGCGACAGATCGATTTCGATCACATCGGCATGGTTGATGTGTGGATAGATGACATCCTTCAGCTCAGCGGCACGGTAGATCGTCAACTCGCCTTCGATAGCGAACCCGGCCTTCCCACTTGATGAATTCTCGCGTTGTGACATGGACACTCCAGTTTGTATTTCGGGCAGTGTTAAGGCAGGACCAGTTTGGATACTGCGGTCAGCATCTGTGCCGGCTGGAATGGCTTGACCACCCATGCCTTGGCACCAGCGGCCTGGCCTGCTTGTTTCTTGTCTTCACCAGCTTCAGTCGTCAGCATGATGACGGGCGTGAATTTGTATTCGGCTTTCTGCTTGGCTTCCTTGACGAAAGTGATGCCATCCATGTTGGGCATGTTCACATCGCTGATGATCAGATGGATCTTCTGCCCGGTCAGTTTGGACAGCGCATCCTTGCCGTCGCAGGCCTCGATCACATCGTAACCGGCCCCTTTCAGGGCGATGCTCACTACTTGACGCAGGGATGCCGAATCGTCCACCACCAGAATTGTCTTTGCCATTTATATGCTCCTAGAAAAAAGTGATATCGGAAGAATTGTTTGCCGGAATATGCTGTTTGCCGTCATGCACCGCATGCTGTTCGGGCATGGTGTAGGTCTGCGCCAGTTCGTTCAACCATGCTCGTGCATCCATGGAATTCGCAGTGTTTCCGGCAGCACGATCATGCTCGCATTCGTGCAGGTGATCCTCCAGCTTGCCGAGGTCATTGCGCACATGCATCAGCATCTGGCTGACACGGTCCTGGAATTGCAGCGCGACCAGAACCTCGGAAATCTCATTGCCTATGATCTGGCTTTCGTTGCGCAGTATCTCTGCCGAGTCGGCCAACCCGGAAGTTGCCGTGCCAAACTTGGCCATGACGTGTTCGATGACCAGTTCCGAATTCGCGACCATCTCGGTGTCCTGCTTGGCGTATTGTTCGGAGACACGCAGCGTGGAAGCAATGGCCTGGTTCACCGTTTCCACGGTGGCACTGATCTTTTTGCCCGTATCGCCGGACAGGTTCGAGAGTTTCCGCACCTCATCGGCGACCACGGCAAAACCGCGGCCTACTTCACCAGCGCGGGCAGCCTCGATGGCCGCATTCAATGCGAGCAGATTGGTCTGCCCGGCGATGTCAGCCACATCCTGCGCCATCTTCTTCAGGTCACCGGTGAATTGTGACAACGCGTAGATCTCATTCAGCATCGAGCGTTTGACTTCCAACGCTGAACGCAACGAGGTGACGATGGAATTAAGTTCTGTCTGGCTTTCTTTCAACAGCGTGACCAGATCTGATTGCTCGCCATTGCCAGAGGACATCGCGGAAGTGGCTAGCGCCGAAGACAATCTTTGTGAAAGATTGCCAAAGCGCATGGACAGATCGGTGATGGAAGATTCGGTATGCACACGCGCCATTTCGATCTGGTTGGACCAGACCGGCAGTACGTCGACGCACAAGCCATCCAGACCGTCGATGTGTCGTGCCCTTTCCTGTCCGAGCTCGTGCTCGAACTGGAGTTGCATCCCGGCTGCAGATTCATTCAATATCCGCTTGTGACTTGAAACCGAGAGCATGACGGCAGCGATGGACAGCAATCCCAAGACGCCCGTGATAGCCAACGCAAGCGCCCCCGTTCCGCCGATCACGAGTACGCTGACGATACCCGACAGGCCGAGTACGACTTGGGGAACGGCTATCCGCTGATAACTGCCATCTGGTTGCAACTTGCTATTCATCTCGTCTCCCGAACTCCGACTTTCCCCTCTTAATTGTGCAACTGGAGCCTGTTGATTGCGTGGCTGCAATTACGATTGAGGGTTTTAGTATGGTGACGGCGGATGAGGTGAAAAAATATCAGGCAATCTTGATTCTTGAGTAGGTTATATGGAAATATTTTATAGGGATATTCCTACAGGGCCTCGAACATCACAGGCTGAGTCGCATCAACCAGGGGAAAGCAGACTTCCACCACAGTACCTTTGCCCGGTTCGCTAAGAAAAACGATCTCACCGCTCAACATGTTGCTGAGTTCTTCCATGGCGACCATCCCCAGGGAGTTTCTTCTCGAACGATCCAGATCGAATCCCTTGCCGTCATCCCGCACTTCCAGGCGATATCCTTTATTGCGCTCCTCGAATGTGATGGCAACGGCATTTGCCTCGGCATGCAGCAGGACGTTGGAAAGTGCGATCTGGACTATCTTGAATACGATGCCGGTGAAGCCTTCGCTGATTCCTGTGATACCCTCATCGACATGGACTTCATAATGCATCCCGGTACCCGCCAGGCAATCGTCTGCCAGCCACTCCAGCGCTGATGAGATCCCAGTGTTAAGCACCGATGGATACATGGACGACACGATATCGCGCATGTGCGATATCGTGCCATCCAGCAAAACGAGCGCATCGTCTATCTGCACTTTCAAGATCGCAGAATCCTTCCCATAGCGCATGGATAGCATGGCAAGTTTCATGCGCAATGCACTCAGCAACTGTCCGTATTCCTCATGCATCTTGCGCGCCATTTCCTTGCGTACCAGACCTTCTTCAATCTCCCGGCGCGCAGTCAGATCCCGCAGAAGCGCACGGGAGTCGCGCAAATGGCGTTCAGTTTCCTTCAGTGTGCTGATATCGCGCCCGATGCTCAACACACCGATAACTTCTCCGGTTGCGCCATGCTCCGGGATTAAACGAATATGGCTGGTTACCGTCTCACCTGTCGCGGTCAACCAGGTGCATTCCATCTCATCATCCATTCCACTATCCAGCACCCCCAATATCCTTTGCAGATGGTTCATCCCATAATAGTCATGCACGGGTAGAAAGGGTTGCGTCTGGCTCGATGCAGCGGCAAGCTTGTTGAAGGCACGATTGGCATAGATGCAATGGCCTTTCAGGTCATAACGTGCGATGGTGTCAGGGGATTGTTCCGCCAGCGCTATGAAGTCGTTTGCCCGGGCTGTAAGCAGATCTCTGGTTTCCTCGATTTCACCGGCATTCTGCAGAAATCCCATGATCTTCCTGTCGTTGCCGATCTTCGCCGAGGGGATCAATCGCACTTTTAAGGGAATCGAGCGGTTTTCTGTCATATGCCAACAAGCAGTTCCATATTCGAGATCGCAGTCGTTCGTTACGACCGAGTTCAAGGCGTCGATCAGACGCACAAAAAAAGTGCTCTTTTCATTGGGCAGGTTTTGTACGAGCTCTGATATCAATCTTCCCTGACAAGCCGTTGAAATGAATCCTGTTGCAGCCTCATTCATCTCTTCGATCGTGAATTGAGCGAAGGCATCCGCATTGATGACGAAAATACCGGCCACACTGTTATGGAATAGATCCTGATAATGCTGGCTGGCCCTGACAGGTGCCGGTCTGAAGAACCCAAATGACGACACCAAAACAAGGTATGCACCAGCAAAGAGAGCCAGCGCGGCGATGACAACAACCACAGTCGGCATGATTATTTGTTACCTGGATTTGACAGGCGAGCAGGATGCTATGGATGGTTCGGCTCAGCCATCAGGCAATATTGAATTTGCTGTAGGAAATGAGAACAATAACAGGTAAGGATTTCCTGACGCGAGAGTGATTCCAGTCAAACCAAACCGTGTTCGACACCGTAACGGATCAATTCTGCGTTGTTTTGAAGGTTCAGTTTTTGCATCAACCGTGCTTTGTGGGTACTGACGGTCTTGTTGCTGATAACCAGCTCCGCGGCGACCTCATTGACACTTTTGCCCTGTACCAACAGGTGCAAGATCGTGTATTCCCGCTCAGAAAGGACCTCTCTTGGAAGGTACTGCGCGTGCTGTCCCGTGTCGAAAGCCATCTTTTCAGCCAGGCTGGGGGCGATGAATCGTCCGCCTGATGCCACTTTACGGATAGCTTCGATCAGAACTTCCGGATCGCTATCTTTTGTACAGTAACCGGCAGCGCCGGCAATCAGGGCACGTCTCGCGATCTGCGGCTCATTGTGCATGCTTAGAACGAGTATCGGCAATTGTGGATCCTGCGCCCGGATGCGCTCGATCAGCTCAACCCCGCTGATCCCGGGCATCGTCATGTCCAGCAACAACAAGTCTACCTGAACTTTGCGTAATGACTCCAAGAGTTGCGCACCATTCGTCGCCTCTCCTGCCATCGAGATACCGGACAGTGTGAATAGCTGCTTGAGTCCTTCACGCACGATGGCGTGATCATCTGCAATAAATACCCTTATCATCTCTTTTGCCTTTTCATAACCGGGATATATACAGTCACATGCGTCCCTTTTCCAGGTGAAGACCGGATATCCACGGTGCCTTCCAACATCATCGATCGTTCGCGAACCCCCATCAGCCCAAAGGTTCTGCCACTCAACATTTCGGTATCGAATCCCCTCCCATCATCGATGATCTCAAGGATATAGTTATCTTGCAGTCTGGACAACGAGACGCATACATTTGCTGCCGCGGCATGCCTGGTCACGTTGGTGAGCGATTCTTGTACGATACGAAAGATAGCCGTCGCCCGTTCATCATCCAGATCGATGTTCGATTCATCGATTTTCAGATCGAAATGGATATCGCTGCGCTTTGCAAACTCGGCCACTTGCCACTCCAGTGCCGCAACGATACCAGCCTCCAAAGCGCCTGGCCTGAGTTTTGACGCCACATCACGCACGACCTGGATGGTTGAATCCACGCGCGACAGGATGTTTTTGATCTGATCGAGAAGCGCGGGATTGCTTGCTCCGAACTGCATTCTCATAACGGAAAGATCCATGCGTAACACCGTCAGGATCTGGCCCAATTCGTCGTGCAGATCCCTCGCAATACGCTTGCGCTCGTCTTCTCTCGCTTCTTCGCGGCGGATGGTCAAGTCGCGCAGTTGTTGATTCGACTGCTCGAGACTCAGCTCGCTCTTTTGCAAAAACGTTAAGGCGGACTGATGTTCGTTTCTTGTGCGCAGCGTCTGTATCCCGTAAGAAAGGTTGTCCGCTAAATCTTCCAGCAGCACCACCTCCCCCTTGCTGAAAGTAAAGGGGTCGGCTGAATTTATCGTTAGAGCGCCTATCGCTTTGCCATTGATGACAAGCGGGATGCCAATACTCGATTGATAACCACGCTTGATCGCAGCTTCACGCCATGGAGCCATATCCGAATTGAACTGGCAATCCTGATTCACGACTGTCTGCATGGTTCGAATCGCTTTTCCTGTAGGCCCCTGCCCACGTTCGGTATCAGCCCACGTCACATTGACGCTTTCCAGATACCCTTCTTCGTAACCGGTTTGGGCAACTGGACGAACTGTCTTGTTTGCATCATGCTCGGCGAAACCTATCCAAGCCATCAGGAAACCACCTGATTCAACTGTCAGGCGGCAGATGTCTGATAGCAAGGATTGTTCATTGTCAGCATGAATTACCAGAGCATTACATTCACTTACCAGAACAAGCGCTCGATTAAGCTTTTGCCGTGTCTGTTCGGCATGTTTTCGCTCGGTGATGTCCTGATTGACTCCAAGTAGCCGGGTGGTGACTCCGTTGTTATCCTGTTCTATCTTGAACCGTACTAGCACCCAGCGAGTTTTTCCATCGCCACAGATTATTCTAGCTTCAGCCTGCAAATGTAGTTCTGGGGCTTTCACGCTCAAGCTTCTCTGAATATATTCGTCAATCAGATGAGCATCGCCCGGATGGACAAGTCGTTGACTGAACTCAGCGGAACGCATACGGTAGCCGCCCATTTTTTCAGCGCTAGTATGATGCAGCGAATAATATTGATCATTTAAAACAAATTCATCGGTGATCAATTCATATTCCCAGTGCCCCATCCGGGCTATCTTCAGTGCTTCGGAAAGGTTGATCTCACTTTCTCGCAAAGCTGCTTCAGTGTGCCAGCGGATTTTGAGCATCTCATTGAATTCTTGTGCCACCTCTCTTATTTCTGGAGGTCCTACCAGCTCAGCCCTGGCAACTCTGCTGCCTTGACTGATTGCCCTAGTGACTGCGGTAAGCTGGCTAATTGGATTGGATATCCGGCGCGCTATCAACCAGGCGACACCAAAAACAAATGACAGCATCGCCAGGCTAAACAGGATATTTCTGACTAGCATTTTGCGAAGTTGGGAGTAAAAAGGACTGGTTGGTATACCCACATACACGTACCAATCGGCCCAGGCTATGGGGGAGACATAATAAAATCTGGGAATGGAGTCGAAACCTTTACCCTCTATTGCGCCTTGTTTTACTGCGAGTATCTTTTCGAATTCCTTGTTGTTGCTCAGATCCTTACCGATCCATTTGTCGGCATCTATGTTCCGCCATACTACTGCCCCCCCTGCTGTAATGACGCCTATGGATGTACCAGGGACCAGTTGGGCATCAGAAAGATCGGGTTCATACAATGCCAGATCGAGCGGAAGGCCAAGAAAACCGATCTTGTTGCCGGCATCATCGTGGATTGGATAGGTCAACACCGTCACCCACCTGCCCGTGATCGGGCCGACGAATGGCTCACTCACTACCAAGCCATCAGTCGCAAGGGATTTTTTGAACCATGCTGCATTTGCAACCGAAACCTGCTTGCCTTTTGTCTGTGGCACTACTGAACAGATCGCCGTACCCTGTATGTCGATCAAGGTCATGTTCGCTGATTTAGGGAACAAGTCGTGAAGATCCGACAACACCTGATCGCAATGTTTGCCGTCCATTTTGCGGATGAGAGATCGTTTTGCGATCTGCCTCAGCAGATCGCGGTTGGTGATCAACACATGATCAACGTCTGATGCAGATGCCACCACGAGAGTGCGCGCAATTGTCTGAGCCTCTACGATCTGTTGTTTGGCATTGTCATAGATCGTGTAGGCAAGGATCCCAACCATAGGCAACGCAACAGCAGCCACCAATGCCATCAGTTGCGCTCGAATTGTGTAGGGCGATTTCATCATCGCTCGTAATTTTGGGCTCAATTTTAGGAGGGAATATCTCGAAAATCCCATATTCTGATAACAACATACACCAAGTAATGCTGGAGCGATCCGTTCCAATAACCGACTGGGCACAAATTATGAGTGAGTTTCTTCCGCTTTCATCAATGCCTTACATCTCGCCAGTTTCCACTGGCGGAAGTTTCGGTTCTACTTCTCCGCAGGAAATGAAAAAGGCTTCCATTGCTGGAAGCCTGAATGTGGTACGCCCAAAAGAGCAAATCCGGGCACTTGCAGGTAGCGATTTCGCCGGCAGATCAGAGCAGATTGATTTCAGAAGCCAGGGATGCTGTCGTGATTTCCAGATTGCCCATGATTTGTTGCCAATCTTTTCCATGATGCGTTCCGATATATTCGAGGAACGAGGCATCCGGATCATTCAGGAGAATGCCGATAGCGTAACCATCGACATTGTCTGTGATCTTCATCAACGCATCATATTTGGTACCGCTCGCCAGTGCATCATCGATCACGACGGGGGCAGGATCGAAGAACACCCTGGGAATCTCCATGCGCAAGGCTTGCGTGAAATCGGTATGAATGGCTGATTTGGCTTCGTCGAAGCTGCGAAAGTCCGAGAAATGTCCGAAAGGCTTTACCTCGAAATACTGCCGCACAGGAGGCGGAACCTCCTGCTCATGCGCCGCTTCGAATACAGAGTCGATTTCCGGCCTGTCGCCCGCTTTCACGCGTATCCGGATAATGAGCGCTTCGGTTATCCCGGCGAATCCATTGGCCTGGAAATATCGAACAATGCGCTCTGCCGCTTCATTCCCCTGCAGAGGGTGAGTATTTTTCATTGGAACTTGCCCTAAAACTCAAAGAGGAGCGCAGTTTACCTAAAGCGGACAAGGAGCGCACTTTTCCCGAAAACGGTAAACGCGATTTCTCCTCAGGCAAGGTAAAATCCGGGCGGCTATTCAACCCTCAAGTCACACGTGAACAACGCAATCCACAATATCCAGGGCTATTTTGCCAACCCGCTAATGCTGCTTGCCCTGTTTGTGGTGGCAAGTTTTGTGATGATCTGGCGCCTGCACGCCATGGAGGGCAAAGGCTTTGAAGGTACCGTGCTCGGCACGCTGATCATGCCTTACTGCTCGGGATTCGCGAATCTGATCTTCGCCTATGTCATGAGCAGCTCTGCCGCCAATGGGGGCTTGGTCATCGAGAACTGTCTGGTCAACAATGCCACCAACCTCACGCTGATCCTCGGGCTGGCCGCGATCTTCGGTTCGGCCGCCGTCATGCAAAAGGGCGGTGGCTCAAAGCAAAAAGTAACGAAACAATCTGAATTCCATCGCATCAACAAGCTGAATCTGCTGTTCACCCTGATCGCATTGTTCCTGTTCACCGGCACGCTCTGGGCCTTGGCAAAGGATGGAGTGCTGGATTTTTATGATGGCTTGGTGCTGGTCGGCCTGTTCCTGTTCTGGCAGATACTGCACGTATTCGAAGTGCTCAAGGACAATATCAGGAAAAACAAGGCGTTCCACTGGACGATCGTGATCGACCTGGCGCTGCTTGGGGTCAGCGCCTATTGCATCTATTACTCGGTCGATCATCTCGTGACCTGGGTCTCGACAACGAACAACCCGTATTTCAGTTTTGCCAAGCTGGGCTGGTTCAGCGGTCTGCTGATGGTCGTGCCCAATGCATTCCTTGCGCTGTATTACACCCGCACCGGCAGGCAGGACATCGTGCTGACCTCACAGGTCGGGGACGGACATATCTGCATTCCGATGTGTATCGGCCTGTTTGCGCTGTTCAATCCCATCCAGGTACCCGCCTTCTTTCAAATGGGAACCTACATCATTCTAGGAGCGGGCGCGGTCCACTTCCTGTCCATCGCCCTCCTCGGGCGCGTCCCGCGTTTTGTGGGCTTCGGCCTGATTGGCGTCTACGCCTTGTTTTTGTATAAAGGACTGATTCAGTAAGGAAGCAGTTTCGACTGGCAAATCCGGAGTGCATTGCTATTACTGCCCCAGCAAGCCATTGATCACCTGCACATCCGATTCGGACAACACGCCAGCTGCCGCCTTCAGCTTCAATCCGGCGAACAGGGTGTCGTAACGCGCCTTGGCCAAGTCGCGTTTCGAGGCAAACAGTTGCTGCTGGGCATTGAGCACGTCGCTGTTGATGCGCAGGCCGAGCCTATAGCCTGCCTGATTCCCCTTTACCGAACTTTCTCCCGACTCCACTGCAGATTGCAGCGCTTCGGTCTGTGCCACGCCATTGACGATACCCATATATGCCTGCTTGGCCTCGGCTCCGGCCTTGCGCCGTGCCTCTTCCAGTTGCGCACTCAGCTTGCCCTGGTTGGCGACTGCCTCGCGCATATGAGAGCTGTTGAGCCCGCCAGCAAAGATCGGCATGGTGAACTGGATGCCCGCTACGCTGGACTTGACCCTTGTTTCATACGGGGTGGGTATCGTGAGATTCCCCGAGGAGTAGTTGGCACCATAAGAGCCGACGAAATCCAGCGTCCAGAAGTTCTCGGCCTTGGCTTTGGTGACGGTATATCCGGCGGCACGCAACGATGCGAACTGTGCACGAACTGTCGGGTTGTTGTCCTTCGCTTGCTCGACCCACTGGCTGACATCGGCAGGTTCCGGTTTGGGCGCCACCACCGTCGGCTTCAAACCGGACAGCATTGCGACAGGCTTGCCTGTCAGCTTCTCGATCTCGGCGAGCTTGGTTTCGAGATCGTTCTGGGCAGCGATGAGCTGCGCACGCGCCTGTTCAGCCTTTGATCTGGCTTCGTCGGAATCGGTAATGCTGACTGTCCCCAGTTCAAAGCCCCGCTTGGCCACTGCTTCCTGTGCCTGCATGGCTTGCAACTGGGCCTCTGCCGTGGCAACTGTTTCCTGCGCGACTAGTGCATCGAAGTATGCCTGAGCCACGCGCAGGATCATGTCTTGTTCGGCTTGGGAGAATTCGGCCTGGGCCGCATCGACCTGTGCTTCGGATTCATAGTAGGCCAAGATGTTTTGCGGACGCATGATGGGCTGGGTCAATTGCAATTGCCATGTCCACGCATAGACGCCTTGCTTGTTCGGTGTCGAACCGTTGAAACTTGCCCGCGCATCGGTAAAGTTGCGATTGCCCGTCAGGGTGACTGTAGGCAGATTGCCGGCGCGTGCCTGGGGAAACTTCTCTTGCGCTGCTTCGTATCCATGTAGCGAGGCCTCGAAGGTTGGATCGTTGGCCTGTGCCAGGTGATAGATTTCGAGCAGGTCGACAGCATCGGCCTGCATGTTGATGCCGGACATGAGCACGACCACTATGACATGCTGCACGAAATGCAGACATCGCGATGAACCCGATTCAATTCTCACCGCTCGTGTCCACTTTCGTCGAAGGTCTTGGTGACAGGAGACAGCAGGTATTGCATGACGGTGCGCCTGCCCTGGTTGATCTCGGCCACGACCTGCATGCCGGCAACAAGTTTGTGCTGCTTGCCATCGGCATCCAGTGTCTGTTGATCCAGGGCGACGATGGCTTTGTAGATGGAGGGTTGCTGCTGTTTGTTGGTATTGCTGTCTTTGCCTTGCGCATCGGGCGTCGAGGCATCCGGGCCGATGTGGATGACTTCTCCGTCCAGCATGCCGTATTCTTCAAAGGGATAGGCCGCCAGTTTCACCTTGACCTTTTGTTTGGGGTAGACGAAGCCGACGTCGTCGTTCTTGACGCTGATCTCCGCGATCAATGGTTCGTTCTCCGGCACGATGGATAGCAGGACGGTGCCGGGCGAGACTACAGTACCTGCAGTGTGGGTGGCCAAGTCGTTGACGATGCCGGCCTGCGGTGCCCTGAGTTCCAGCAGTCCGTTCTTGTGCTCCTGCTTGACCCAGTCCTGTCCCAGCTTGCGGTACTGCCCTTCCGCATCCATACGTTCGTTACGCAGGTCGCTGCGGTATTTGGAGGTGATCATGTCGATCTGCTTTTTGGCTTGGTTGATGGCAGCCTCCAGGCTGGCGACGGTCGATTCCTGTGCACGCAGGTCCCTGGCTTTTTCCAGATACTCGCGTTGCTTGTCGCGCACCGTCACCTGCGGTGCGTAGCCTTCTTTGCCCATGTCCGCATAGGCCTCTGCCTGTTGCTTGAGGATCGGGGTGGTTTCTTCCAGCTTGGCCAGAACATCCTTCGCGGAATCGTATTCGCGCTGCGCCTTGCTCAGGGCAGCCTGCGCCTGTTCCAATGCATCCAGATAGGATTGGCGATGGTCGCGGTATTGCGCATCGACTTGCCGGAACAGGTCCGCTGGATCGTCTGCCTTCCTGAGTAAAGGAGTGCCGTTAAGCTCGGCATCGATGCGGCGTAGTTGCAAGGAGCGTATGGACAGGTCGTTGCCGATGGTCTTGGCATCGGCTTCGGCCAACTTGGTATCCATGCGCATCAATACCTGTCCCGCTTCTACCTTTTGCCCTTCCTTGACCAGGATCTCCTGCACGATGCCGGCATCGGCAGGCTGCACGATCTTGACGTAGGTCTGCGGCACCAGGCGCCCTTCGGCGCTGGCGATGATGTTGAGTTTGCCGAAGACAGCCCACAGTACAAGGATGGTGAACAGTGCTGCAACTGTGTACATCACCGACCGCGGAAGGCGTGCCGGCGGGCTTTCCTGGATGGCCAGCAACCCCGGGGCAAAATCCAGTGCCTCCGGGGACAGGACGGGTGACTTGTTCGTCATTGTTTACCCCAATTTTGCCGTTGTGGTCTGCAGCCCCGCAAAAGGATGCAGTTGTTGGGGTATACCACCGAAGTTGGTGTCATTGATGGCCGTCTGCGATGAGGCCAGTGCAATAGCGGCCAGACTCCCGTTCTGGTTGAACTGGTTTGCCAGGTCCCCGCCCAGGGTGGAAGAGTCGCAACCTTCCAGATGTGCACTCAGCAAGGCATCGGTCATGCTCCACGCATTCAGTGCCGGATTGGTAGTCAATGCCTGATCAAAGGCGTTGACCACCGCAGTGAAGTCGAAATGCCGGATCGACAAATGATCGTCGTGCTTGCCGTGGTGATTGTCTTCGCCAAAACCGGACATCGCATTGGAGATGATCTCCAGGTTCAGCACGCTCTTATGGTTGACATTGGTGTCATACCAGTTCTTGAAGGTGATCTGGTCGTTGTTGCCGGATTCGAGGATGAGATCGTTACCCTGTTTGGAGAGTGCGATATCAGCCATCTGGATACCACCACCTAGCACCACGGTGTTGTCGGTGCCGATGCTGCCATAAACCTTGTCTTGGCCATAGCCGCGCATAAAGACGATGGTATTGGCGCCGTTACCGGTGTGGATGATGTCGTTCACCGAACTGCTGGTGATGATTTCGTCCTGGGTGGTGTCAATTGGCAGCACTTGATCGTCATGGCACTTGTCGCGATGATCGTCGCCAGAACTCAGGTTGAAGACTTGCGAGACACTGGCGCCGGCCCGGTCGGTGACAGTCAGCAGGATGTCCCAGTTACCGGAGTCCTCCGCTCTGCCGCTGAAAGTGCAGGTGGCTGCATCGAACTTGAGCCAGCATGGAAGCTTTTCTCCATCCGCCATGGTGGCGCTGTAGGTAAGACTGTCGCCATGGACGATATCCCAGTCGTCAAAAGTGTTGGCTGGCACGGCAAAACTGAAACCGTGGTGGTCATCACAATGGCTCTCGGCAATATGCTGGTCAGCCATGTGGTTGAGCACGACCGGTGCATCGTTGACGTTCTGCACATCGAGCGTAAAGGTGTCAGTTGCCGAAAGTCCGCCGGTATCGGTCGCAGTCACAGATACGTTGAACACACCCACATCCCAGTTGGAAGGCACGCCGCTGAAGGTCAGTGTGGTTGCATCGAACGTGAGCCAGTCGGGCAGTACGGAGCCATCGGCCATCGTGGCGTGGTATGTCAACACGTCGCCCTGGTCGATATCGGTAAAGGTATCGGCTGGCACCTGGAAGTGGAAAATCTGGTCTTCAAGCGTACTGCTATCCGGCAACGGAACAGCGACTATCGGTGCATCATTCGTACAAGTAATGGTGACTGTGAGGGAGGATGGGGTAGATACCAATCCATCGGTCGCCTGGTAGGCAAAAGTCTCAGTGATGACTTGTCCGGCAGCCAGTGACTGGACTGCAGACGAGGCGTTGTCCAGCACATAGGTGTAGCTTCCGTCGGCTTGCAATGTGAGCTGACCATACTGGCCCGCAAATTCACCAGCGTTTGCTACGCCAAGAACGGTGCCTTGATCTACATCGCTGTCGTTTGCCAACACATTGCCACTTGCCGCGATACTGATATCTTCCTGCACCGCAGCAGTATCAACCGTGGTAACCGGTGCATCGTTGGTGCCGGTGATAGTGACGGTCAGAGTGGATGGCGTAGAAGTGATTCCATCGGTCGCTTGATAAGCAAAGGTTTCGGTGACCACCTGCCCTTCAGCAAGACTCTGTACGCCGAGTGAGGCATTGTCCAAAGTGTAGGTGTAACTGCCATCTGCATTCAAGTTGAGCTGGCCATAATGACCTGCAAACATTCCGGTATTGGCCACGCTCAGCACCGCTCCCTGATCGATGTCGATGTCGTTCGCCAGCACATTGCCGATTGCAGTGATACTCAGGTCTTCCTGCACGGCTGCCGTGTCGGCAGCAACTACCGGAGCATCGTTTGTACCGGTGATGCTGATAGTCAGCGTTGATGGTGTGGAAGTGATGCCATCTGAAGCTTGGTACGCAAAAGATTCTGTCACCACTTGGCCTTCGGCGAGCGATTGAACAGCGAGCGCATTATTATCCAGCGCGTAGGTGTAACTGCCGTCGGCATTCAGGGTCAACTGACCAAACTGACCGATGAATACGCCCACATTCGCCACGCTGAGCACGGTGCCCTGATCCACATCCGCGTCATTGGATAGCACATTGCCGCTTGCTGTAACGCTGACATCTTCCTGCACCGTAGTAGTATCAACCGTGGCAATTGGAGCATCGTTGGTGCCGATGATGGTGACGGTAAGTGTCGATGGTGTTGCCACGAGCCCGTCAGTCGCCTGGTATGCAAATGTTTCGGTGACAACCTGTCCTTCAGCAAGACTCTGTACACCGAGTGAGGCATTGTCCAAAGCGTAGGTGTAGCTGCCATCTGCATTCAGCGCGAGCTGACCGTACTGGCCAGCAAATGTGCCTGCATTCGCAACCGCAAGGACAGTACCTTGATCTATATCGGTGTCGTTCGCCAGCACATTGCCCATTACCGTAACGGCTAGGTCTTCCTGCATGGCAGTCGCAACATCAGCGGTAGTCACAGGTGCGTCATTCACGCCAGTGATAGTGGCAGTGACTGTCGCTGTAGCAGTGGCTCCCGAACCATCAGCCACCGTGTAATTGAAAGTGTCTATTGCAGTCTGGCCAGCGCCCAACAATTGATATTTGTTGCCGATGTCGAACACAACATCGCCTGCCGCCCCCAGCATCACTGAATTACCCAATGCGCTTGTCGCATCGACAGAGACGATATTGAGAGTATCGCCCATATCTGGATCGGTATCGTTTGCCAACAATGATGATGCAGTGATGATCGACTGCCCACTATTTTGATCCAGCGTCACCGTATCACCATTGGCAACTGGCGCCTGATTGCTTGGAGCAACACCAGCAATATCCAATCTGAACGTTGTCGAAGCCGTCAACCCATCGATATCGGTCGCTGTTACCGCAACATCAAGAACACCCACATCACCGTGTGCCGGCACTCCACTGAATACACCAGCCCCTGCATCGAAAGTCAGCCATGCAGGCAAAGCAGAACCATCAGTTAATGTGGCACTGTAGATCAGGCTATCTCCATAATTCATGTCTATGTCAGTAAAAGCGCCATCGGGCACAGCGAAAGTAAATTCCGCACTTTCCTGCACTGTCTGATCAGTAAGTGCCATTGAAACCACGGGAGCATCATTCACATTCAGCACGTTTAAAATAAATGTACCGCTCGTTGATAGCCCTCCCGCATCGGTAGCGGTCACAGATAGATTGAGACTGCGGACATCAGCATTTTCAGGTGTACCGGTGAACGTCTGCGTCAGAGGATCGAATTGAAGCCATGCTGGCACAGCAGAACCATCAGCCATCGCGACGCTATAACTCAGCCTATCTCCATTAGGGTCGGCAAACACGGAGTCGGGTATCTGGTAAGTAAAGGCCTGGTCTTGCGTAGCATCCTGATCCAGCAGCGCACCGGATTGCGTCGGTGCCAGATTATTGCCATTTCCGCCAGGTAGATGTGCTATGACGCCCCACTCATCCCATGACGTGCCATCTGCAAACTGAACCTTCTGCACTGAAAAAGCACCCGGCTGTCCGAGATCGATGCTTCCGCCATCCGCCATTTTCAGCACGATGCTGCCAGTATCTGCATTGAAACTCACTGATACATTGGACTGGTCGATACCGCTGCCAAGCTGGAGTGTGTTTTCGTCCGCCACCAAGACATTACCATTCCAGTGCCAGCCCTGATCAATGATGGTATCTGTGCCATCCCCGAGGTCGTACGCGTAAGTATCACCGCCCTCGCCTCCGCGCAGAATGTCGTTCCCTTTGCCGCCAATGATTGTGTCGTTGCCGTCAAGCGCGTCAATCCGATCATTGACGGCCGTTCCTTCGATGACTTCCGAAGCGGCTGAACCCTGCATATCGATTCCGCGTGTCAGAAGTTGATCGTAGGTAAGCGCCGTGCCATCGGCAAACTTGAAGGAATCTATCGAACAGGAAGCCTGCGGATCATTCGGATCGAATCCACCCAAGCGAACCGTTGCTCCGTTATCAAAATTCAGCGTCAGCCCACTTTCGTTCGAAAGCGTAAAGTTCGAATCTGCATAGTTCCAGGCGAATTCGACAGTATTGTTGCCACTGCCAACACCGCAAGAATCCGTGATGGTGTAATCGCCAGATTCGCTGATCACATAGGTATCGTTCCCCAACCCGCCTGACAGCACCGAATTCCCGGCATAAGCAAAGATACGATCGTTATATCCCGTTCCTGTCACAAGTGCCGATGCCGCATCTTCCACAATATGCGTAGCGTGGGCCATGATGTCCTCGTAATTCCATATGACACCATTGGCGAACTCGATCTTACGAATGCTTTGTATGGTCTGCGCTTCTCCACTCCACCAATCCCAGGCACTTGGCAGCGAGCCGGGAACCTGATTCTGCCCGGCCTGGAATGTATATGCATCCTGAATGAACACCTGATCGCCCTGATTGCCATAGCCGATGCTGATATCCTGCGAATCCAGCCCAAGCTGACCTTGCCTGGACCAAAGTTGACCGGTATTTTTCTTTTCAATGACTTCAATATTGAAAGAGGCGTCCGGAGTGATTCCCGTTCCAAACAACAACGTCATTCCGGAATCATTATATGAGCTGCCCCAACCTTTATTTTGTATCGTGTCCTGACCGTCACCCACGTTGAACAGGAAGGTACTGTTTGGGCCGTACATGACATCGTCACCCTTGCCGCCTACGACAACAGCAGCTCCAGATGATGCCGACACATCCGAATTGATCGTATCGTCGGCATTCGAACCCATCAGCAAACCCGAGTTATACGAATATAGCGACTTGGGTATATCCGGCGTAACAGGCGGCAAGCCGCCTTGCTGAGCCAACAATTGATCGAAAGTGATCGCCGTTCCATCGCTGAAAACAAAGTTCTGGATTATCCCCTGCTCGCCATTGGCGATCGCGATCGAGTCGCCATACGGCCCTACATTCAGAACGAATGGTGTCGCACTGGCCGGATCGTAATTCCAGGTGATGTCACTGGCTGTGATTCCCGCCCCGAATCTGATGTCATTCCAGCCACCCAAATCTGCAATGACATCCTGGCCATCGCCAAGATTAAAGGTATACGAATCATATTGATCACCGCCGATGACAATGTCGTTACCCGCCCCACCGTTAAAGACTGCGGAAGTCCCGATACCGTCCAACGTGGACGCCCTCCAGGGATCGTTGATCGTGTCATTGATAGTCGGCAACCCTGCATCCTGCCAAGTGATCAATTCATTCAACGTAAATTCAGATCCGTCTGCGAATTTAAATTTGCCGATGGCATTCATGCCTGACATCACTTGAATCGCATCGCCCTGTGCACCCACAGAAATGGTCATCACCTGACGGGTCGTTTCGTTCGGGGCCATGTCAGCTGCAGTGGATGGAAATGATGGCGTATTTCCATATCCCGTACGCCAGGCATCGGTTGCCTGAACGACCTCCATATTGAAGGAAAGCATATCCGGCGTAATTCCAGCGCCAAAAACGATCGAATTATCAGTTGCGGGATTTCCCAGACCTGACAACTCGTAAATCTGATCCACACCATCACCCAGATTGAACAGGTATGTATCGTTACCAGTGCCACCGATCAGTGTATCGTTGCCTTGTCCGCCTGCCAGCGTATCGTTCCCGACACTGCCGGTCAGTATGTCGTCCGCCACGGTTCCCACAATTGGCACATCCGCAAACGACGGTTCCATGGCACGCAAATCGAGTGAAGTTCCATCGTTAAAAGTCAGTGTCTCAATCGAGTTTCCGGCAAACCAATCCACTACGCGGATACGATCCGTACCATTGGAGAAATCGATTTGCAGATCTGAACCGAACTTGCTGAAGGTCACATCGGAAGCGAAAATTCCTGCACCGAATTGCAAAGTGTTGCTGCCCTGGTTATCGATGATGCGATCCTGCCCATCACCGTAATTGAAGACATAGGTATCGTTGCCGGTGCCGCCATACAAAACATCGTAACCAATGCCGCCTTGCAATATATCGTTGCCACCTTCACCGCTCAGAACATCGTTGCCGTATCCGCCATCCAGAGCATCATCGCCCGCTCCTGCCAGCAATACATCGTTACCGTCGTCACCAAACATATAATCCGTTGAACTGGAACCCAGGAGCACATCGTCGCCAGTTGTACCATCGACATTGATACCAAGATCAACCAACTGTTGCGCTGTCATTACGGTGCCATCGACAAACTCGAAGCGCTGTATGGACAACCCGGCAAGCAAATCATTCCTGTTGAAACCACCGATCACGACTGCATCGCCATTGCCGAAATCCAGTGTCAATAACCCATTGTCTTGAGTCGTAGCCAGACGCAGCATCGGTACTGTCAATCCGGCACCCAGCCGCAGCGTATTGATCTGCCCGGCAGTATTCGAATCAGCTATCAGATCAACACCATCACCCTGATTAAATATGTATGTGTCGCTTCCTTCGCCACCAAAGAGGGTATCGTTTCCAGCACCGCCAGTCAGCACGTCGTTGCCGTAGCCGCCGGACAACTGATCGTTCCCGGCACCACCATTCAGCGTGTCGCTACCAAGTCCGCCGTCGAGCCAGTCGTTACCATCCCCGCCATCCAATATGTCGTTAATGCTTCCGCCCGACAAACTGTCGTCACCGGCACCTCCTTGCATCCGATTGGTCCAGTTTGCAGCTCCTTGCAAAACATCGACCATATCTCCACCGATGACATCAAGCCCTTTTTGGGCGAACAATTCAAACGGAGTGATTGTCGATCCATCGGCAAATTTCAACTGCTCGATAGAGATGCCATTCAAGTCGTTTGTGTTTAAATCGATTTGACCTATCGTGACACTGTCGCCGCCACCCAAATCGAGCGTGACGTCACCGAATTCACCATCGAGTTGTACAGTAATCATGTCTGCCGTAATGCCAGCGCCGAAACTCAATACATTGATACCAAGGCCATGTGCCATATCACTAACACCGGTATCAATAATATTGTCGGCCCCGTCCCCAAGATTGAAAACATAGGTATCGTTTCCACGACCGCCGATCAATAGGTCGTTACCAGCTCCACCAATTAAAGTGTCGCTATAACTTGACGAGTTGCTTCCGTACAAAACATCCGATCCGCTGGTACCAACCTCGGTCAATGTCTTCTGACCAAGAAAATCATTCAGATTCATTGTTGAGCCATCAGCAAACTTCAATTGCTGAATAGTCAGTGCATCTGCAGCACCCACATTGATCGAATCGCCGTTGCCCAAATCCAGCACAATTGCGTTTACGCTTCTGTCATAGCGAGGCGTGACCATGTCAGCCGTAATGCCCGTACCAAAACTCAAAGTATTGGTTCCTGCCACCCAACCCGAAGCAGTCTGCGTTCCACTGGGATAATCAACAATCTGATCAGCGCCGTCCCCAAAGTTGTATATATAAGTATCGCTACCACCCATCCCGATCAGTACATCGTTACCCGCTCCACCGCTCAAGATGTCGTTACCTTCCGTTCCGGTCAATGTGTCATCCCCACCCATCCCTTGCAGATTGTTTCCATAGAAATGATTGAATCCGGTCATGCTTTCCGCTGTGGCAGTACCTTCCACATAGAACTTGTTGCGGCGCAACATTTGATCGATCGTAAAACTTGAGCCGTCCGCAAACTGGACTGTTTGAACAGAAAGGTTGTAGTTACTGCTTGTCTGAATACCGCTGCCGACATTGATTGTGTCGCCATTTCCCAAATCGAATACGATGGAGCCAGTACTTCCTGTTGGGTCTGCCGGGTCGGGTACAAAACGGATCTTGACCATATCCGGCGTAATTCCGGAACCAAAGCTAAGCGTGTTTATGTCAGGAGTTGGCCATTGCCCCCACCCTTCAGGATGAGTACCAACCAGATCAATGATCGTATCTGCGCCATCTCCAAGGTTGTATACATAAGTATCGTTACCACCGCCACCGGACAAAGTATCGTTGCCCGTCCCTCCGATGAGAATGTCATTACCGCTTTGGCCGTATAAAGTATCGTTGCCGGCACCGCCATCCAGCGTGTCGCCGCCTGCCCCGCCATAGAGTGTGTCGTCCCCGCCCAAGCCCTGGATCGAATCCCTGAACATAATCGAATCAGAACCCGTCAGTACATCGTTACCTTCTGTACCCACCTGCGTCAACGTCTGTTGTCCGACCAAGGTATTCACATCCAGCGTACTGCCATCGGCGAATTGCAATGTCTGGATCGCCAGATTATCCGGCGCACCGATTTCGATGGTGTCGCCGTTGCTTAGCACCAGTGTTGCAGCAAGCGTCACGCTGTCGTAGCTCACCGTCAGCATATCGGCCGTGATACCTGCGCCGAATGACAAAACGTTGGTGTCCGCATTACGGTACTGTCTTGTCTGCCAGTCATAATACTGACGACCGCTATCGGTGATCCGATCCGAACCATCGCCCAGGTTGTACACGTACGTATCACTGCCTGTACCGCCATTCAACACATCGTTGCCCGTGCCTCCGTTCAGCACATCATTACCGGCACCTCCATTCAGGATATCGTCGCCTGCACCTCCACTGAGGACGTCTGCATAAGCCGAATCCGAGCCCTGCAAGATATCCGCGCCATCGGTGCCGTTCTGTACAAGGGAGCGTTGTCTTAGCAGCGTATCGACATCCAGCGTGCTGCCGTCCGCCAGTTGTATCGTTTGAATAGCAAGATCGGTCGGACTGCCGATGTGGATGCTGTCGCCATTGCCCATGTCCAGCAGCACCGTCACGGCAACGCTGTCGTAGGTCACGAAGAGGGTGTCTGCGGTGATGCCTGCCCCCAGTTGAAGGATGTTGTTTGCAGTGTGGTAGTAGCTGTTGTCGATGATGATGTCTGCACCATCGCCTTTGTTGTAGACATAAGTGTCGTTGCCGGAGCCGCCTTGCAGGATGTCGTTGCCAGTCCCTCCAGTGAGCACATCGTTGCCCGTATCGCCATTCAAGATGTCATCACCTGCCCCGCCATCCAGAACATCGTTTCCCCATCCACCATCCAGGTTGTCGTTACCATCACCACCTTGCAAAGTGTCGTTATACCAACCGCCCTTGAGTACATCATCCCCTGCTCCACCTTGCAGGATGTTGGTAGCCAACATCCCACCGGTAATTACATCGTCGCCCGCGCCGCCCAGCAGGATGTTGTTGCCGTAATACCCGCCGTTCAGCACGTCGTTGCCATCGTTACCCACCAGCACCCCACCGTTCCATAACCCATTGAGCGTGCTGCCGTCTTTTTTGGCGATCTGAACTTCAGCATTGGCTTTCTGGTTTGGCTGTCCATCCATGTTGATATTGAAATCGGCAAGAGTCTTCTGGATGGCGGGGGTAAGTGTGGGGTTGGTCAGCGTAATATCGTTAAGGGTATCGCCCAGCAGTTGCCAGCCCTGTGTCTCCCAGTCGCTGCTCTTGAAGTAATCCTTGCCGTAGCGGTTGAATTCGACGAGGTCAACGATGGCTTTGTCGGGGTTGGCAAGTATCTGTGCCAGAAAGAGCTCTTGCACGTTAACAAAGTCATACACCAGATCGCCGTCCTCTTGTTTCAAACCCACTGCATCGAGATACGGCAATAGACGGGTTTGCGGCAGCAATGCTTGATATACCGCGTCACGCAGAATGGCATAAGTGTCATCCAACATCCTGGTTTGCCCGAAGCGCGGCGAGAGGTCGATGCGGATGTGCTTGGGATTGCCATCGTAGCAGACCGTCATGCCTTGCGATGCACCCATAGCACCTGAGTTGCCCTCCCACGGCATGCGGAAATAACTGCTTCCGGTAAATTGTTCAAGCACTGAAAGGTGGGCTTGCTGAGTCGGCGTAAGACCGGCATACACCAGGGTGTAGCCGTTTGCCGCCGCCCTTGTTTGCATGTCCGCGAAGCCGCTGCTTTTTCCCCATTCCGCAATCAGGTTATCGATGAGGGCATATTGCTCATCTCGGGTGCCCGCATTGCTGTATTGGGTGAGCGCGGCTTCCAGGCTACTGCTCAGGCTCACGGCTTCACTCAGGTCGCGCACTTTGCCGCTGCCCTGCATGTCGGGCAGTTGTTCCGCGGCGGGTGTCAAGGGAATTGGGGTGACGAAAGTACGGTGGAAAGTATCCAGTGCCAAGTTGATGTCGGCCATGTTACTGACGGAGCCGGTGGCGCCAGTACTGCCGTCGGCATAGGTGAAGCTGCCCAGGTCAGCCATCTGGTTGCCGCTGGCGAGCATCTGGCTGTGCTGGGTGGCAGCGACGTTGATGCTGGTGATGTTGAGGTCGTCGGCCAGATAGCGGAGTTCGTTTGCCTGCGAGATTCCATCCTGATTCAGGTCTTGCCAGACTTGCAGGTCGAAGAAGTTGGCATCCTGAGCATCCACGATTCCGTCGTGGTTAGTGTCTAGCTGAGCGAGCGCATCGAAGCCGTTTTTCGCTTTGCCGATGACGTTGCCATTCGCATCAAGTATTGGTGTGCTGTCGCCGAAAAGTTCGGTACCGTTGTCGATGGTGCCGTTCCCGTTCCTATCCAGTACGAGAAAGCCGTCGTCTGGAGCGATCCAGCCGGTGCCAGTCTTGATGCCGCTGCCGGTGTGGTCAAACAGGATGGGCGGATTGGTCAGGGGAACGGTGTTGATGCCGTCGCCGTTCAGATCAAGCGTAAGCGGGTCGCCGAAGCGTTGGTTGAATTGTTTAGTGGCGTTAAGACTGGTACTAAGCTGTAAAGGCATACCAGGTGATGGTAAATCGCAGGTGCCAAAGAGTTCAGGCCATGGATTTACACGATCCACTTTACCTGGATACCCCATCGCACCAGTTGTGTTCCATTTAATTTCAGTTTTTGATTTAATAACTTCAAAATGTAGATGCGGATCTTGGCTACTACCTGATCCGGGGGCTCCTTTTTTTCCACCACTAAGCCCAAGTGGCTGCCCAGCAGCGACCACCTGCCCCACAGCAAGAGCGGAATCAAACTCGCTTAAGTGTGCATATAACGAATAAACATGTTCACCTTCAATAATCCCATGATCAATCACCACCACATTTCCATAATTATGCGGACCTGGATTGTCGGACGCACGAACAACAGTGCCAGCGCCACTGGCAAACACGCCAGTACCCACACTTGCTCGAATATCTATTCCAGCGTGATTCGTACCACTCCTCATTCCAAAAGGGCTTGTAATTTTTACTGTTCCAGCAATCGGCAAAGACGTGAGGCACATAATTATTCTCCTAATTTCTAGAAATTATTTCAGTGGCATAATATAAGCATCATCAACACTCTGCCCCACGCCTTCAGTATTTCCGGCCCTTAGGCGATAGAACACAACATTTCCCCCATCCGGCGAGATTGATGGATATCCTTCAACTTTTTCAGCCAAGCGTTTAGTTTTCTGGGTAGCTATATCAACAGAATAAAGCTCGGAGTGATCTGGATTCACATAAACCAATTGATGCCCATCTTGCGAAACATCAAAAGTAATGACACCTGCAGAGGAGCCAGCAATCTTGATGCAATTTATTTGCGTCAAGTTTATTGAGCACTTGAATAGCTGATACATCATCGCCAAGGTTTTGGTATCGGTAGTGGAAACATAAATATGTTCTTGACTATCGATTTTGATCTGAACAATGGCTGGAAAATTCTGAGGTGACATTACGTCGAGAGTCGTTAAATCCTGCCCACGCTGTAAAAAGAACTTACCTCTATGCCCCAGAAAAAGTGTTTTGGAATCTGGCATCCACGCAGCGACACCGCCAGTACCCGATGGCCAATCATGTGACCAATAGAATTCCCATTTAGTTGTTGTTTGTTTAATTGAAAGCTGCGGTGCTTTGCCAAGAAACAATATTTTGCTACCGTCTGGAGACAAGACCCCGCCGCCTTGTGCAATAGCAAAGCGTTCTTTTTTTCCACTGACAAGATCAATTCTAGAATAGTCCTGTACAGAATGAGCATAATCAACATGCCCTGAAGCATCCCTATCAGCTCGAGCTGTGCGTGTATCAACAATAATTAACCATTTGCCATCGATTGAACAACTGGTTGCTCCGATATAGCCACTGTTTGACACCTTGCGTCGAGCGCCATTTGGTAGTTCGAATAGAAATGAACCTGATTCTCCTACATCTAAAACAAGAGCATTATTTCCGCACCAAACTGCTTCCGTATAAGTCACATTCTTAGCTAACAACCGTTCCCTATTATTCGTCGCTTCTGTTGCACCCAATACGACATCGGCTGCGAAACTTTTTGGCTGAAAAAGTAATACAACAATTGCTATGGCATGGCATAAACCGCGAAACTTACTTATGCTCTTCACATCCACATTGTTCATCACTTGCTGTTCTCTCATGCTAACCATGCCCCCTCCCTCAACTTCCTGTTTGATTTGATCGTTTGAATCACTCACCGCACTAACCAAAGTGGTCCGCATCGCATTAAGTTTTTTCATTTCGCATCCCTTGTTCATCGATTACCCTGACATCATCCTTCCCGCCTACCGCACTCAACGCCCCCTTGCCTATCCTTACAATCTCATCCACCAATAGACTCTTCGGCATGGCGTGGGTGATGAAGATCATGCCGACCTTGCCCTTGAACTGGTTAATGGTGCTGGCGAAGTGTTCTGCCGTGTTCTGGTCCAGGCTGCTGGTCGCTTCGTCAAAGATGAGTATTTTGGGTTGCTTGATCAATGCCCGCGCAATGGCCAGCCGTTGTTTTTGTCCGCCAGAGAGTCCTGAGCCGCGCTCCCCGATCTCGGTCTGGTAACCCTGCGGGAGTTCTTCGATGGCAGAGTGGATCTCGGCCATGCGGCAGGCATTCACGATCTGTTCGAAGGTGGCATGCGGGTTGGCCATCAGCAGGTTGTCGTAGATGGTGCCGGAGAACAGCACGGTCTCTTGCGGCACCACGCCGAAGTAGTGCCGCAGTTCGTTGGCGGAGAGATAGCGGATGTCGGTGCCGTCGATCTTGATGGTGCCGCCTGCAGGTTGATAGAAACCTTGCAGCAGTTTGGTGAGCGTGCTTTTGCCGGAACCGGATGGCCCCATGATGGCGACGACTTTGCCGGGCGCAACACTGAGGTTGAAGTTCTCGTACAGGAAAGGCCTGTCCTCGGCATAGCGGCAATCAAAGGGGTCAGCCTCGCATTATGTTTTCGCATCTCAATGTTCCCGTTCAAAATCCAAAATCACTTTGATCTTCAACTTGCACGCTTAGGTCGCTCATTACCATCGGCCTGCCCGGTTTCCTATGGGCTCGCCTCACTCCGAGCGGGATATCGGCAGAATTAAAGGGGTCAGCCTCGCATTAAGTTTTCGCATCTCAATTCTCCTATCAGAATCCAAAATCACTTTGATCTTCAACCCGCTCACCCTGGTCGCGCTTTACCATCGGCCTACCCGGCTTTCTCTGCGCACGCCGCACACCAACTGCTGCACACATCATTTCGCTGAACCGCTCGCTTCCCAACGGTTGCCCCTGTGCCAGTGCAAGCCGGATATCCGCTATCGCTGCGTCATCCAGTTCACTACGGAACAGCCCACGATATTCAGTCAGTCGTTCAGTCTCTTCCTTGCCCAGTGCCAGATACAGCGAATGGGGCGTAATGCGCTCGTCTGTTTGTCCCAATCCGTTATGCCGATAGCTTGACCACCGATATTGCGCAGGGTCGTTCACCATGTTTGCGCGCACCGGGTTGAGTTCGATGTAGCGCATGCAGGTCAAAAGGTAATCTTCGGCTTGCACCAAACTGGATTTGAAGCGCCCTTCCCATAAACCGCCCGTGCGGCGATAGCTGCGGTTGATGTATTGCACGTACCGACGTCCGATGGATTGCATCATCTTTGCGATGCCGTCCGGCCTGTCTGATGTCACCAGCAGATGTACATGGTTGGTCATCAGTACATAAGCGTGTATGGCGCAGTGCCAATCGCCAGCCGATTTCTGTAGCCAGTGGAGGTAGCAGTGATAATCCTCTTCGGCAAAGAAACACGGTCCGCGATTGATTCCGCGCTGCACGATGTGCTGCGGGACTTCGGCTAATCTAATGCGTGGGCGACGGGGCATGGTTGTCTAAAATTAAATGCGAGGCTGAGCCAACTCCTTTTATTTCCACTTTAGGCCCCCCATTGACGGTACATACGTTTGTGCATATCATATTTATATGAACATTGAGTTCGATCCGAAAAAGGCTGCCGGTAACTTGAAGAAACACGGCGTGCCGTTTGATGAAGCGGCGAGTTGTTTGCTGGATCCGTTGGCGCTGGCGCGTGACGACCCCGATGCGGGAGGTGAGGTGCGCTTGGTGCTATTGGGGATGAGCCATGCGGGGCGGTTATTGACGGTGTGTTATACCTTGCGCGATGCGGAAACGGTTCGTTTGATTTCGGCGCGCAAGGCCACGAAAAAAGAGGAGAGTTATTATGCGCAAGGAATATGATTTTACGGGCGCCAAGCGCGCCAAGGATGTGGCCCATCTGGCCAAGCTGCAAACCGAAATGGCGGGCAAGACGCGCATCACGATGCGTGTAGATAATTCGGTGCTGGCTTTGTACAAGGCGCGCGCCGAGACAAGCGGCGGCAGTTACCAGACCATGATGAATGAAGCGTTGAAACAGTACGCGCTGGGTTTGTCGCTGGCGGAAGTGGTGCGCGATACGATACGCGAGGAAATGCATTCTTCCTGAAGGAACCAAATTATGGTTTGGTCGTTTCTTTTGTCCGCTTTGCTGAGCTTTTATTTTTGCTGGATTCCGGCCTGCACCCGCAAGAGGTACGCCATGGTTGTAAGGGGCTAACGCCCCAACAACACACGCAGCGCCAGAATGACGGAGTATTGGATTTATTTGGTTCATGAAGTTACCCATGCACTCCACCGTCAGCTTCCTTCTTGGGTGAGTCGTTCGAGTCACTCACCGCACTAAGCGACCCCTGCCCTATCCGCACCACCTCATCCACCAGCAGATTCTTGGGCATGGCGTGGGTAATGAACAGCATCGAGACTTTGCCCTTGAGCTGATTGATGGTGGCGGCGAAATGTTCGGCGGTGTTGGAATCCAGACTGCTGGTGGCTTCGTCGAAGACGAGTATTTTGGGTTGTTTGATGAGGGCTCTTGCGATGGCCATACGTTGCTTTTGTCCACCGGAGAGTCCCACACCGCGTTCGCCGATCTCGGTCTGGTAGCCTTGCGGCAGAGCTTCGATGGCGCTGTGGATTTCGGCCATCTTGCAACACTGCACGATCTGGTCGAAGGTGGTATGCGGGTTGGCCATCAGCAGGTTGTCGTAGATGGTGCCGGAGAAAAGAACCGTCTCCTGCGGCACCACGCCGAAGTAGTGGCGCAACTCATTCGCTGAAAGGTAGCGAATGTCATTGCCATCGATCTTGATGGTGCCGCTGGCGGGCTGGTAGAAGCCTTGCAGCAGTTTGGTGAGCGTGCTTTTGCCTGAGCCCGATGGCCCCATGATGGCGACCACCTTGCCGGGGGCGACCTTGAGGTTGAAGTTCTGGTACAGGAAAGGCCTATCTTCGGCATAGCGGAAGCTCAAGGCTTCGATGTCGATCTGGCCCTTGCCTTCGCGCATGCGACTGGGCAGAACCGAATACGGTTCCATCGGGGCGTTCATGATGTCGCCCAGGCGCTGCACGGACATATTGGCTTGCTGGAACTGCTGCCACAGCCCCACCAGCCGCAGCATGGGTTGCGACACTTTGCTGGCGTACATCTGGAAGGCGATGAGCATACCAATGGAGAAGTCGCTGCTGTTCATCACGGTATAGGCACCCACGATCAGGATGAGCAGGGTCATCATTTGTTCGAGGCCGTTGGAGATGACGTTGTAGGTGTTGCCGATCTGGCGGACGTTGAAACCGGTACGTAGGTATTCGGCCAGGTAGTCGCTATAACGGGCATTGAGCTGGGGTTCCATTTGCAGGCTCTTGACGGTTTCCAGACCTGATACGTATTCGGTGGTAAATGCCTGGTTGCGCGCACCGAGCATGAATTGTTCGTTCAACCGGGTCCTGAACAAAGGGGCGACGATGAAGCTCATGATGGTGATCACACCCATGATGGCCAGTGCAATACAGGTCAGCAGCACGCTGTAGTAAAGCATCATGGCGAGGAAGATCAGCAGGAACGGAAAATCCAGGATGAGGGTGACGGCGGCACTGGCAATGAATTCGCGTATGGTTTCCACCCCATGCAGGCGGGCGGCGATGACACCGGTCGGGCGCTGTTCGAAGTAGCGCGGCGGGAGCTTGAACAGGTGCTCGAACACGGCATGCCCCAGCACGGCATCCACCCGGTTGCCGGTATGCAGGATGAGGTACTGGCGCACCCAGGACAGCAAGGCTGAGAACACCATGAATACGGCCAGTGCGATGCCGATGACGATCAGGGTGCTTTCGGTTCGGTGGACAACAACTTTATCGATGATGACTTGGGTGAATAGCGGCGTCACCAGCCCCAGCAACTGGATAATGAAGGAAGCGATCAGCACGTCGCGCCAGATGCGCTTGTGTTTCAGCAATTCAGGGATGAACCAGTTGAAGCCGAATTCAGCTTGTTTGTTTAATGCACCATCGGGGTCCTGGATGCCCTTGGTTTCGAGTGCCAGCTGGAAGGCTGTGCCTGCAAAACGCGTGGCGAATTCTGCTTGCGTCAGGGTCTTGGGGGTGTTGGTGCCGACCTCGAACAGGATCACGCTCTCGGCAGTCATCTGCACGACGATGGCGGGATGGAATTTGGGTGGTGCGGGTGGTAGTTCTACCGGTAGGATGCCAACGGTTTCTGCAGTTTCTTCTTGGACCGCTGCGAGGCCAGGTGTACCTGGTTGCTCTGGCGCTGTGTGCTGAGCAACCGGAACAACTTCGGCTTCAGCGTCAGACTGCATGACCGGTTCGGCCTCATTCAGTACAACCAGACACGGCAGGTTGAGGCTGGATAATCCGGCGCACTCGATATCCCTTCGTTTGATCCGAAAACCCAACGCTCTTGCAGCATGGATAAAGGAATCCGAGGTGTAGGGTGGTGGAAATTGCTTGGCCAGCAACTCGGCATCGAAGGGCTTGCGGTTCAGGGCGCAAAAACTGCCCATGGCCCAGACCATGTCTTCAAGTGCAAAAGTGAATATGGGTGAAGGACGGGAAGGCTCCCGCGACAGGCTGCTGGAAACGATCTTGAGCAGCCGCCGCGGCATCAGATGGATGCTCCGCAGGCATAACAATTGACACGAGCTGCTCTGATGGTTGTCACCATGGGCGCTTCCCTGAACAAGTTTCTGTGTACGCATCATTTGATGCACTTGCCACTCGGGAAAACCCTATCTGGCATCAGGGCAACACCCTACTTGATTGCAATTGTTAAAACAACGTTAAAAAAGGCCTATGCCTTTCTATATATATTGACTGAAAATTTCTCCAAATATGCTGCTGGAAAAGGGTTTAAGAGGATATATATCCCGCCAACAATCCCGAGTGAACTATGAGGAAACTGACAAATATTCCTGCTTTGCTCTTAAATGTAAATTAAGTTGCTCACAGCTCTCCTTATGCAAGTCAGCTCGCTTTCAAATCTATATTTTTATGATGAAAATATAAATTGATCTGAAACGAAACAGCACGGGTTCGACAACAAGCCCGAAGCGGCTTGTTGCGGCGTAGGCTAACGTGAGCTTGCGAACGTTAAGCGCGAAGAGCGCGGCCGAAGCCACCAGCCGCTCGCGCAGGATGCCGAAGGCAGTCCCGAGTTCCACGAGGGATGAGGTTTTCGCGGAGGCAACGCGAAAGCTGAGCAATCCGCCCTCTCCGCCAAATACAAAACCGCCCACAAAGGGCGGTTTTTTCATTCAGCGATGCCGTCGCAAACGATTCACGCACCGGACTGATGATGCGAAATCAGCTTGTCGATGAACTGGCGCAAGAAGTGATCCGGCTGCGAACTGTGGAAACGGTCGAACTCTGCACCGCGGCTGTAGGCGATGACTGTCGGGAATCCCCTGACCTTGTGTTTTCCGGCGATGCGCATGTTCTCGTCCGCATCGACTTTCGCCAGCAGGAACTTGCCGCTGTATTCCTTCGCCAGGCGCTCCAGATGCGGGCCGAGGACTTTGCACGGTGCGCACCACTCGGCGCCGATGTCGAGCAGGATGGGAGCATCCTGCGAACGGGCAACGACCCGCTCGTCAAAATTGGCTTCTTCCACGTCGTATGAATAAGGATGGGGATCGTGCATGTGCATAACTATTCAGTTCCTGTGAGTGCTGTTTAGATTGTTTAGGGGTAAACTGTCCGGACACATTTCGGTGAAGCATCAATTTCCACCATATGCTACCAGACAACGATATTCGTTTTGACGTTTCCGATCTGTCATGGCTGGATAAATTGGTCATGCGTCACGGGCGCGACGCGACCCGGTTGTTGCAGATACTCCGGGAGATACAAGAGTCTTTCGGCCATATTCCGCAACAGGCCGTTTCCGTACTCGCGGCAAAACTGTCCATACCCCGTTCCCGCATCGAAAGCGTGGCTTCGTTCTATTCTTTCCTGCACCTGAAACCGCACGGCGAATATCGCGTGCTGTTCTCCGACAACATCACCGACCGCATGCTGGGCAGCCAGGACCTGATGGACCAGATGTGCCAATTGTTGTGGCTGCAACCGGGCAAGGTCTCCGAAGACGGCCTGGTCAGCATCGGCACCACATCCTGCACCGGCATGTGTGACCAGGGGCCGGCGCTGCTGGTCAACGGACGCGCCATCACACGCATGACTCACCAGCGCGTGCAGGAGATCGCACAACTGATCCGCAACCGCACCCCTGTTGCCGACTGGCCGTCCGATTTCTTCAGGGTGGAAGACAACATCCGGCGCAGCGGCCTGCTGCTCGGCAACACCATTCCCTACGGCGCAGCGTTGGCAGCTGCGATATCGTCCGGGGCGCACATCATCGAACCGATCAAGGCATCGGGACTGCGCGGACGCGGCGGCGCCGGCTTCCCAACCGGCTTGAAATGGGAAGCCTGCCGCGATGCACCGGGCTCTGAACATTATGTGGTGTGCAATGCCGACGAAGGCGAACCGGGCACATTCAAGGACCGCGTGCTGCTCAACTCGCACGCCGACCTGGTGTTCGAAGGCATGACGATATGCGCCCTGGCCGTCGGTGCCCGCAAAGGCTTTCTGTACCTGCGCGGCGAATACCGCTACCTGCTCGAACCTTTGCACGCGACATTGCAGCGCCGCCGCGAAAGCAACCTGCTGGGCGAGAGCATCCTGGGACGGGCCGGATTCGATTTCGACATCGACATCCATGTTGGCGCAGGCGCCTATATCTGCGGCGAGGAATCGGCGCTGATCGAATCGCTGGAAGGCAAGCGCGGCGTACCGCGCAACCGCCCGCCGTTCCCGGTGACGCACGGATACCTGCAACAACCGACTGCGATCGATAATGTCGAGACCTTCTGTCAGGCCGTGCTGGCTCTGTACTTGGGCGCCGAAAGATATCGCGCCATCGGCACAGCCAAATCCACCGGCAGCAAGCTCATATCTGTCTCCGGCGATTGTCCCCGTCCCGGCATCTATGAGTATCCCTTCGGCGTCTCGGTGCGCGAAGTGCTGCAGGATTGCGGTGCGGTGAACACGATCGCAGTGCAGGTCAGCGGTCCGTCCGGTGCGTGTGTCGGGGAAAGCGAATTCGACCGCAAGCTGGGTTTCGAGGACCTGCCGACCGCCGGAGCATTCATGGTCTTCGACGACAGCCGCGACATGTTCGAAGTGGCCCGCAACTATGTGCATTTCTTCGCGCATGAGAGTTGCGGCTTTTGCACGCCGTGTCGTGTCGGCACTTCGATGTTGAAATCCACCATGGACAAGATCGCCAACGGCCACGGCACGCGCTACGACCTGAACGAGGTCGAGAACCTGGACCGTGTGCTGCAGACCACGTCCCACTGCGGCCTGGGGCGTACCGCCTGCAACCCGGTGCTGCATACGCTCAAGCATTTCCGTCCCGCCTACGAGAACAGACTGAAATCGCTGATGTTCTCGCCCGCCTTCGACCTCGACGGTTCCCTGGCGCGCGCACGGCAGATGACCGGCCGCGACGATGCCGGAGCCCACCTGAAGGAGGTCGAGTGAGCGACACATTCCAGCTCGATGGCAGCACAGTGCCGTTTGAATCAGGTCAGACCGTGATGCAGGCCGCGCTGGCAGCCGGACATTACATCCCGCACCTGTGCTACCACCCGGAGTTCAAACCGCACGGCAGTTGCAAACTGTGCACGGTCAAGGTCAACGGGCGCACGACCGCCTCATGCACCATGCCGGCCGAAGCCGATCTCAATGTCGAAAGCAATATCGAGGAACTGAATGCCCTGCGCCGCTCCCTGGTGCAGATGCTGTTCGCCGAAGGTAACCATTTCTGTCCCTCTTGCGAAAAGAGCGGCAATTGCGTGTTGCAGGCGCTGGGTTACGATCTCGAAGTTCACGCCACCGGCTTCCGCCACCTCTATCCGGATCGCCCGCTGGACGCCTCGCATCCCGACATCCTGCTCGACTTCAACCGCTGCATCCTGTGCGAACTGTGCGTGCGCGCCTCCGGCGAAGTGGATGGCAAGAACGTGTTCGCCCTGGCGGGGCGCGGCATCGACAAACATCTCATCGTCAATGCCGAATCGGGCTTGCTCAAGGATACCAACATCGCGCTCACCGACAAGGCGATGCAGGTCTGCCCGGTGGGCGTGATTCTGCCCAAGCGCATCGGCTTCAGCGTGCCTATCGGCGAGCGGCGTTACGACCAGCGCCCGATCAGCGCGCAGGCGCTGGACGACGCTCCGCGCCAACTCGACGCCAGCGGCAATTGCGATGCCTGCGAGGGAATGCCATGAGCAAGAAACTGCGCGTCGCCACCACTTCGCTAGCCGGTTGCTTCGGCTGCCACATGTCCTTGCTCGACATCGACGAGCGTCTGTTCCCGCTGCTTGAGCTGGTCGAGTTCGACCGCTCGCCGATCACCGACATCAAACATTGCGGGCCGTGCGACATCGGCATCGTCGAAGGCGGTGTCTGCAACGCAGAGAACGTGCATGTGCTGCATGAGTTCAGAAAGAACTGCAAGATCCTCATCGCCATCGGCGCCTGCGCCATCAACGGCGGGCTGCCGGCACAGCGCAACCATCTCGATCTGGCCAGCTGTCTCACCGAGGTGTATCTCACCGAACCCGGGCTGGAACATGGGCATATCCCCAACGATCCCGAGCTGCCGCTGCCGCTGGACAAGGTGCATCCGCTGCACGAAGTCGTGAAGATCGATTACTTCATCCCCGGCTGCCCGCCCTCGGCTGATGCCATCTGGAAATTCCTCACCGACCTCATTGCGGGCAAGACGCCGGAACTGGGGCACGGGTTGATTAAATATGATTGAAAGACATTTAGCCACAGAGATCACAGAGCACACAGAGAAAAGCAGCGAAGTTCTCTGTGGTCTCTGTGTACTCTGTGGCAAAGGATTTTGAATATGGGTAATGATCTGGAAACCGCCGCCCACCCCGAGAACCTGCGCCGCGTCGCCATCGACCCGGTGTCGCGCGTCGAAGGCCACGGCAAGGTGACCTTGCTGCTCGACGAGAACGACCGTGTGCACCAGGTGCGGCTGCATATCGTCGAGTTTCGCGGCTTCGAGAAATTCATCCAGGGCCGTCCCTACTGGGAAGCGCCGGTCATGGTGCAGCGGCTGTGCGGTATCTGCCCGGTGAGCCACCATCTTGCGGCATCCAAGGCGATGGACATGATCGTCGGTGCGACGCTCACGCCCACGGCGGAAAAGGTGCGGCGGCTGATGCATTACGGCCAGATCCTGCAATCGCATGCGCTGCATTTCTTCCACCTGTGTTCGCCGGACCTGTTGTTCGGTTTCGATTCCGATGTCGCTAAGCGCAACATCGTCGGCATCGCCGCCGCCTATCCGGACATCGCAAAACAGGGGGTGCTGCTGCGCAAGTTCGGGCAGGAAGTGATCCGCATCACCGCAGGAAAACGCATTCACGGCACCGGTTCCGTTCCCGGCGGGGTCAACAAGAACGTCAGCTTCGAAGAACGCGATTACCTGCTCAAGGACATCGAACAGATCGTGGCCTGGAGCAAGGATGCCGTTGGCATCGCGCGACAACTGTTCGAGCAGAATCTCGACCTGTACAACGATTTCGGTCGCTTCAAGGCGCACACGCTCAATCTGGTGCGTGCCGACGGTGCGCTGGACCTGTACCACGGCGGATTGCGCGCGCGCGACATGGAAGGTCAAACGCTGTTCGATCATCACGACTATGGACATTACTGGGATGTGATCTTCGAGGACGTGAAGCCGTGGTCGTACATGAAATTCCCGTTCCTACGCAGCCTCGGACCGGAGAACGGCTGGTATCGCGTCGGACCGCTGACGCGCGTGACCCAGTGTGACTTTATTCCCACGCCGCTGGCCGAAGCGCAGCGCCAGGAATTCCTCGCCTTCAACGGCGGCTCTGCGACAGGCGCGACGCTCGGTTTCCATTGGGCACGCATGATCGAGATGCTGCACTCTGCCGAAGTGATCCGCGACCTGCTGCACGATCCTGACCTGCAAGGCAGCGAGCTGGTCAGCCAGGGCGCACGGCAGGAACGCGGCGTGGGCGTGATCGAAGCGCCGCGCGGCACGCTGATCCATCACTACAAGGTGGACGATAACGACCAGATCGTGCGCTGCAACCTGATCGTTTCCACCACCCACAACAACCAGGCGATGAACGAGGCCATCCGCTCCGTGGCAAGGCAGTACATCGACGGAAAGAAGCTCACCGAAGGGCTGCTCAACCATATCGAAGTCGCCATCCGCGCCTTCGACCCCTGCCTCTCCTGTGCCACGCATGCCTTGGGCAAGATGCCGCTGGAAGTGGAACTGCTGGATGCAGAAGGTGCCCGCGTAGATGTGCTGACGCGTTCATCCGACGGTTCTTTCAGCTGCGCTGCCTGATGCCTGCCCCGCTGCTCGTCTTCGCCATCGGCAACGAATCGCGCGGCGACGACGCACTGGCCCCGCTGCTGCTGCGACAACTCGCAGCGCAAGATTTTTCCCAAGCCGAGTTCATCGAAGATTTCCAGTTGCAGGTCGAGCACGTCACCGACCTCGCCGGGCGCGATGCCATCCTGTTCGTGGATGCAGACATGTCCTGTGCAGCCCCATGCCTGCTGCAACCCATCGCTGCTGCGCATGACCACAGCTACACCAGCCACGCCATGACACCCCATTCCTTGCTGCATGCCTTCCACCAGTTCTATGGCAAAACAGCTCCGCCCAGCTATCTGCTACGCATCCGGGGATATGGATTTGAATTGGGAGAGGGATTGAGCCCGGAGGCGAGAGCGAATTTGCAGCAGGCTTATGCGAAGGCACAAGAGTGGATCGCTGAAGTCGGGACGGTTCAAATTCGATAATTAACCGGCAGCATGGTGCCCACCAAAGCGGTCGTCGAACGTCAAAAGATTGATAGCCTTCTACCGACTGTTCCTAACCCAAAGCGGTTATTCGCCTCTTCTCGATTTTTGACATTCAAAACAAATCGGGCCTAGTTAGCTGCCGAGCTAGCCTTCAATAATTTCTTAGTCTTTGGTTGGCGTAGCGGTCAGTTCGAATATTCGGTTTATGTAAGTTTCCTTCATACAACCGATGTTTTGGCATTCATTGCGCTTCTTCATCCATTGTCTTTGCATTTCTCGAAGAGAATTACTTCTCCTGTCCTGCTTCAACATATTCCTGTAGATAGCATCTAACAATCTGTCGAGTGACTTCATCTCATTTTCGCTGCATATTAGTTTTTCAACTTGGCTCTCGGCCTTACTGCAATTAAAGCTCGCGTAGCTTCTCTCCGGAATATTTTCAATTTTTTGTGCCGGATCGCATTTCTCTGCTTCAGTTAATTGGTCCAAACAGGTGTATCGCGTTTTTACTTGCCCATCGCTAGGGACTTCAACTTGTTCAACAATGGTCTGTTCCTTCCCTGTTGAATAGTATGGGAAAAACCTCACATCATTCACCAGTACACCTCCTCTCCAAATTACGCTAAGTTCGGGAGAAACGTGGGTGGTGTTATATGCATAACTCTGAATAATTATTTTGTATACATTGTTATTAATGCGGCATTCCCTTACTGCCATTCTGCCCGCATATATCACTCCAGATGGATTGGATGGGCTTACATATGTATCAAACGCCATTGAGTAAATATCCAGCGTGTTTGGCATCTGACTCTTTTCTTTCCCTGCTTCATTCCAATCCGAATTATTTCTGATGATTAAGGCATTGGAGTCCTGGTCGCAATCGACATTTATGAGTGTGTAAAATATATCGGCAACTGCCACATTTGATCCAAGAATGAAAATAATTGCTAATACATTCCTCATTAAACGGGGCAGCACCGAATTAATCTTTAGATTGTTTCTCATAGGAGACTGCTATCCGAGTAGGTGATGTCCGAAAACTATCCCGCCCTTGCAGCGGAGTCAACCAGCAAGAATATCTATATCCGGCCTATAGTCGTTCGTTAACTGTCATGCCTGCAAGCTCAGAGTCTTTAGTCATGTCTAACCCAAATTAGAGTACAACCTCGAACGGCTGCTTGTGGCCGATTTTTGCCCTTTGCTAAATACTATTCCAGTGTCCGTTGTTTCACCGTTAGCGGATGTCAAAACATCGGCTACCTGCGGGACTGCTGCAGACGTGCGAGCTTTTCCGCCCTTCGGATGTTTCTTGTCAGTGCTTTTTGTACCAACGCATAAAATCCGACCAAGTCATGCTCTGGATGATCATCCAGCACGCCACAGTCTTGATAGAATTCCGCGATCCATAGTGAATCGAGTTCATCTTTACCTGTTTCTTGCCAATATTCCTCTGCGGCAATTTCCACATAGTCACTTAGTTTACGCATCGAGCCCCCAGTGAAGTTTTCTGGAAGAATTAAAACGATCGTGACCTTCTGCGTCTGGCCGCAAAATGACTCGCATACGCCGGTTGGCGAAAGTCCGTTCCCAGTTTGGATGCGGTCGAGTTATACGCTGGCGTGAAGTTTCATGCCAAGGGCCTTCGTTACCTTTAGAATAGTGTCAAAGGTTGGCGCTCTTTCGCCTGAAAGAGCCTTGTACAAACTCTCTCGTGAAAGGCCAGTATCTTTTGCGACCTGTGACATACCACGAGCGCGGGCTATATCACCAAGAGCTTTTGCGATGAATGCGGCATCACCATCAGCCTCTTCGATGCATGCATCAAGGTAGAGTGCCATTTCTTCTGGCGTACGGAGATGTTCTGCAACATCGTAACTTGAAGTTTGAGTTTTATTCATATTGCCTCCTACAAATTCTCCGCAAGGCGCAAAGCAGTTTTAATGTCTGCTTCTTGAGTTCGTTTATCTCCACCCGCTAGGAGAACAATCAATATCTCACCATGTTTAATGAAATAAACTCTGTAACCAGGGCCGTAATCAATCCTCAATTCAGACACCCCAGATCCAACTGGTTTTGCATCTCCTGGATTGCCAGATCGTAACCTTTCAATTCGAACTAAAATTCTCGTTCGTGCCTGCGGGTCTCGTAGATCGTCAATCCATTTTGCGTATTCGGCTGTTTTGCGAATTTCAATCATAGCAAAGTGTAGCCAGTAGGCTACGACATGTCAATCATTGGACGATCTCGTTGAATGTCTCAATTGGGCAACCGATTCCTGTCTGTTTCCTATTTCAGCCGTAAGAGACTGCTATTGGGAACAAGCAGTCTACCCCCAACAACTTACCAGAATGATAGATGAGACGGCGATGACCGGCCAGCCATCGCCACAAGAAGTTAAACCACCTTCACCTGCACCAGTTCTTCTCCGTTCGGGTCGGTGACATGCACTGCGCAGGCGATGCATGGATCGAAACTGTGGATGGTGCGCAGGATCTCGATGGGTTGTTTCACATCATGCAGCTGGTGGCCTTTCAAAGCTGCCTCGTATGGCCCCTGATTCCCCTGGGCATCGCGCGGGCCGGCATTCCAGGTACTGGGCACGATGGCCTGGTAGTTATCGATCTTCTGGTCCTTGATGACGATCCAGTGCGAAAGCGCACCGCGCGGCGCTTCCATGACACCGACGCCCTGCGCATGGCTGGGCCAGGTCGATGGGTCCCATTTGGTTTCGTTGAAGGTCTTCACATCGCCAGCCTTGATGTTGGCGACCAGCTGGTCGTACCAGCCCTGCATCGCGTCGGCAACGATCTTGGTCTCCAGCGTGCGCGCTGCCGTGCGCCCCAGTGTCGAATACAACGCCTGTACCGGCACATCGAGTTTCTTCAGTGTCATGCCAACCAGCTCCCTGGTCTGTTCATGGCCGGAGGCATACAGCATCAACACGCGCGCCAGCGGCCCGACCTCCACCGCCTTGCCTTTCCAGCGTGGCGATTTCAGCCATGAGTATTCCTTGTCCACATCCAGATGGTCATACGGCGGTTTCGGGCCGGTATAGTCGAGCTTTGTCTCGCCCTTGTAGGGATGCAGTCCCTTTTCTTTTCCCACGGAGTAGTCGTACCAGGCATGGCTGACGAACTCCTGGATCTCTCCTTCCGCATCCATGTCGATAGGATGGATCTTGCTCAGGTCGCGATCCAGTATCACGCCGGATGGGATCAGGTAGGAGGACGGATCGGACATGCCCTTGGCCGGAAAATCTCCGAAGGTGAGGAAGTTGCCCACGCCCTCGCCCTGTTTCGCCCAGTCCTTGTAGAAACCGGCGATGGCCAGCGTATCCGGCACATAGACCTGGTCGACGAAGCTGCGCATCTGGTTGATCGCGTTCTGCACCGTTTGCAGGCCGACCACATTGAGCGCGGTGCCGGAGTTGCCGCCGTGGAAATGCGGGCCGTTGCCTTGTCCCGGATGATTCGGGTCGATGCTGATCGCGCACGGTACGCCGCCGACCAGGAACATCGGGTGCGGGTTCTTGCCGCCGAACACGGCATGCAGTTTGACCACGTCGCGCTGCCAGGCCAGCGCATCCAGATAATGCGCCACCGCCATCAGGTTCGCTTCCGGCGGCAACTTGTAGGCTGGATGCCCCCAGTAGCCGTTGGCGAAGATACCCAACTGGCCGGCATCGACGAAACCTTTCAGTTTCTTCTGCACATCGCTGAAATAGCCGGGAGAGGATTTGGCGTAGCCGGACAGGCTCTGTGCCAGCGCTGAGGTCGCTTTGGGATCGGCCTTCAATGCCGAGACCACATCCACCCAGTCCAGCGCATGCAGGTGATAGAAGTGCATCACGTGGTCGTGAATATATTGCGCGCCGATCATCATATTGCGGATCAGCTGCGCATTGCTCGGCACTTCGATCTTCAGCGCATTTTCCACGGCACGCACGGAGGCGATGCCATGCACCAGCGTGCACACGCCGCAGATGCGCTGGGCGAATGCCCAAGCCTCGCGCGGATCGCGTCCGCGCAGGATGATCTCGATGCCGCGCACCATGGTCCCTGCGGATGAGGCGCGCGAGATGCGGTTGTCCGCGTCCATTTCCGCCTCGATGCGCAAGTGGCCTTCGATGCGGGTGATCGGGTCGACTACGATGGTTTGCGTCATGTCTTATCCCTCAAACGTTCAAAAAATCCGCCAGGATGCGGTATTGCGCCGAGGTCTCGGCATTGTCCGTTCCCCGGCCAGTGGCGATGCTCTCGCAGGTGCGTGCCATGCGCGCGTGCATCGCAGCGTCCCATGCAGGAGCATCCGCAGTCTTGAAACAGGCCAGCACTGCCTGCGCAACGAAATGGCCAGCCTGGTCGTTCCAGTCGCATTCATGTCCGCACTGAGTGAAACTGTCTACGCTGGCTTTACCGGCCGACTGATGTGCGGCGGCAAGCTCGTCTTCGGTTATATCGGAACGTTTGGCCGCATTCACCGCGTTCCTCACTCTGGCGTCCTTGCTCAGTGCAAGCACGTTTTCCGCAAAGCGCGCGGCAACCTGACGCTGCCCGGCTCTGGAAAGGCCGTTCAGGGCAAGCTTGAATTCGTTGTCGTTATTGATGGCCATCGCATCATTCTCCTTCAACCAGATGATCGGCGAGCAACTCAGTCAGGCCGATCACATCGACCTTCATGTGATAGTGCTCCAGGCCTTCTTCCAGCACGATGCGGCAGTTGGCACACGCGGTGACCAGCGTATGCACGCCGGTGGTTTCGAGCTGGCGTTTCTTGACCTTGAACGCCTCCAGGCGCAACGGTTCGGCGCGCGAGTTGGCCGACACCCCGCCACCACCACCGCAACACCAGTTCATCACGCCGGCATCCGGCATCTCGCGAAAATCCGCGGCAACATCGCCAAGCAGGCGGCGCGGCTGCTCCACCACCCCGCCGCGGCGGGTGATCTGGCAGGGATCGTGGTATGTCAACGGACGTGCATCCTTGCCCGTGGTCTTGATCTTGCCAGCCGTGCGCAGTTCGTCCAGCACTTCGAGAATATGCTTCACTTCGAAGCCGAATGGTCTGCCCATCAGGTTCGGCCCTTCCCAGCGTATCGCGGTGAAGGCATGGCCGCATTCCGGGCTGATCACGCATTTGACCTTCAGGCGCTCGGCTGCCACCACGATGCGGCTGACGATCTCGCGCGCCAGATCCGACGCCCCAATCTGGATGCCGCTGTTGGTCGCCTCGAACGCATCCTGCGCCAAGGTCCAGCTCACGCCGGCCTGCTTGAAGATGCGGCACAGTGCAGAAAGGTATTCGGGGAAGTTGATGATTTCCATCGAGGACATCAGCACCAGGTAGTCGGCACCCTCGCGTTCCACCGGCACCTCGATGCCGGTCTCGGCCTGCACATGCTTGATCTGGGCCAGTACCGCCGGCCACTTGATACCCATCGGGCTGCCGATGTTGACGGCACGCGTCGTCGCACCGATCAGGTCTTCCTGTGCATGGCCGGATGCCGCCATGCCTTCGCGCATCTTGCGGATCATGTAGGTGATGTCGTTGCCGACCGGACAGACCATGGAACAGCGGCCGCACATCGTGCAACTGTCGTAGACCAAGGGCTCCCACTCGGCCAGTTCCGCATCGGTCACCGGCTTGGACAGACCCAGCATCTTTGCGAGCTTGCCGAGCAGCGTGTATTCCTGCTTCCACACACGGCGCAACGGTTCCAGCTTGTGGATCGGCGTGTACTTTTCTTCGCCGGTTTCGTTATAGAACAGGCAAGCCTCGGCACACAATCCGCAATGCACACAACTGGAGAAATAGCTGGCGATCGGCGTATCGATCACTTCCTTGAAGGCGTTGAGGCCTTTCTCTAAAGTCGCACTCATCTTCAGCTCTCCCGGTTAAGAAGCCACACCCTTGCGTCCAAAGAAATCACCGTTGTACCAGCGCGAGATGAACAACGAGAACGTGTGGAACAGCTTGGTGAACGGCAACAGCACCAGCAACAATTCGACAGAAAAGATATGCAATGCAAGCATCAGGGTGTACTCGACGAACAGGTGGTGATAGGCCATGTAGCCAGTCAGCAACGGCAGGAAGGTCGCCGCCCAGGCAACATAATCGCCGACGCCTGACAGCATGCGCTTCACCTTGTTGTTGAGCCGATGCGCCAGCGATACGCCCAAGGCCAGCATCGCTGCGACGACCGAAGCGTCGACCAGCGCGGTCGGCAAGCCGGGCCAGTGCAGCCCTGTCACGCTGCGGAAGAATGCGATATGCGGGACAAAAAAGAGGATGGCCAGGAACAACCCAGCATGGAACACATAGCCGCTGATATAGGTCACCGGATCGCGTTTCAACATGCCTTCGGCCGGCAAGGAACGCGTGAACACGGTGCGCCAGCCGCTGCCCACACTGTCGGTCCGTGGTCTTGCCAGATCGGCTTTGCGGCCCAGACCGAAGATCTCGAACAGGCGCAGTACGACGCCAACCAGAAAGATCATCATTGCCCAGTTCAATGCGCTGCCGCGTGCAAAGGTCAGGAGTTCGAGGTGGTTCATTTTTCCTCCCGCGTCAGCTCTTCCACCGTCACCTTTGCATGCGCTGCCTTGGCCGCCGACTTGGTCGAACGGTTGTGCCAGGTGATGACGGCCCCTGCCGCCACACCCACTGCGGCAGCACCGCCCAGCATGGCGGTCGTCGCCGATACCGGCATCGACAGGGCCTTGTAGAACGGCCCGGCATCCCAGAACTTTGGCTCGGAACAGCCGATGCAACCGTGGCCGGACTCGATCGGGAAACTGGTGCCGTCGTTCCACTTCGTCGTGGCACAGGCGTTGTAGGTCACCGGCCCCTTGCAACCGAGCTTGAACAGGCACCAGCCATTCCGCGCAGCCTCGTCGTCGAAGGTCTCGGCGAACTTGCCCTGGTCGTAGAACGGGCGGCGATAGCAACGGTCATGGATGGTCTCGCCATAGAAGGATTTCGGCCTGCCCAATGCATCCAGCTCGGGGATCCCGCCGAAAGTCAGGAAGTGCGCCAGTACCCCGGTCATCACCACCGGGATGGGCGGACAGCCGGGTACGTTGATGATGGGTTTGTCCTTGACGATGTCGCTTACCGGGACTGCACCTGTCGGGTTTGGATCGGCCATGGGAATGCCGCCGTAGGTCGCGCAGGTTCCCACTGCCACGATGGCGGCCGCGCCTTTGGCGGTCTCGACCAGCATGTCGTGGTTGCTGATGCCGGCAATGGCGGAATATCCCGGATTGCCCATCGGGATCGACCCGTCGACGATCACCAGGTACTTGCCCTCATTGTCTTTCATCGCCTGCAAGCGGGCATGTTCGGCAGCCTCGCCGGAGGCGGCTTGCAGGGTATGGTGGTAATCGAGGGAGATCATTTCGAAGATCAGGCTTTCCAGCGTCGGCGAATGCGAGCGCGTGATGGATTCGGTGCAGCCGGTGCATTCCTGGAACGAGAGCCAGATCACCGATTGTCGTCGCGCCTTGCTGATCGCTTCCGCCATCACGCTGGCCATCGACGGAGGCAACGCCAGCAGTGCGGCCAGAGAAGTGCAGAACTGGAGGAATTCGCGGCGGGAAATGCCGCGCTGAGCCAAACCTTCACCAACTGTTCCGGGGATGACTTCCGGTTGATGTGTTCTTTTCATGTCGACTCCCTGTGTTCGATGAACCATGGAATGCGCGTGGATTCTGCGCGCACATTCCTGCCTGGTCAACTCATCTGATCAAGTGCCTGCAAACCCGCGCCAAGTCTGAAACGTCCGATGATCCCGGCTGCGGCGTTGCAGATATCCGGCAATGCCGTTGCAACAGCTGGCGTCAGCGCTTCTCCCCAACCCACGAAGGCTGGCTGGATGCCGATCAAGGCGCGCCGTTGCGGCCAGTACCCGGTCAGCAGCGAGATAGACCTCAGGTCGAGCAATCCCACTTCATGCACGCTGCTTTTGCGGTTCTCGCCGAGGAAACGGTCCATCGCTTCACCCTCGAAACTGCGCACTGTGCCCGGCGTTGCGCCAAGTTCGGCTGCGTCGATCACCAACAGCGCATCGCATTCGCTGATCGGTACTGCCAGCGTAAAGGACAGCGTGCCACCGTCGAGGAACTCGATATCTTCATCTGCCCCCAAGCGCGCTTTCAACTCCTGCATCACAACGATACCGACGCCTTCATCGGCAAGCAGCGTGTTGCCGATCCCGAGCACCAGTATCTTCAAGCCGCTCTTCCCGCTCTTGTCCGGCATATCCGGCAACTGCGGTGCAGCAGGAGCCGGAAAATAGGCCTCCAGATCCGTTTCGCCCTGCAATGCCGCGGCAAGTCCATCGAGCGCAAGGCCGATCTCTTCCGCACGCTGTGCAGTGATCCTTTCGCGGGCGTGCCCGAGCGTCGCATACACCCAGTCTCCGGGAGACACCTCTTCCAGCAAGATGACGTTCAGGCGTTCACGCCGTCCGCGTCCTTCGCACCAGGCAAAGGCACCTTCGACTTCGACGACCTGCATGGGTATGCCGATACACATAGCGGAATCCTACTAGCAAAACGTGACAAAGACATGACCCCGACGGGTACGACTAAAGTCGCTGCCGCGAGGCCTCGAACAGGCAAACCGCAGTAGCCGCCGCGGCATTGAGCGATTCGATCTTGCCCTGCATGGGAATGATGAAATGCTGCTGTGCCGCAGTCAACAATTCGGGCGACAGCCCTGCTCCTTCGTTGCCGATGGCGAACGCCAGTTTTCCGCGCAGGTTGCAGTCATACAACGATTTCCTTGCATGCAGCGATGCTGCCAGTATCTTGCCGGTGAAACCGGTCGCGACCTTGAGCAGGTCGGCCGACTCCAGAATGCTCAACGCGAAATGCCCGCCCATCCCGGCACGCAACACCTTGGGCGACCATGCATCGGCACAGCCTGGCGACATGAACACCGCATCGCAACCTGCCGCTGCAGCCGAACGCAGGATGGAACCGAGGTTGCCGGGATCCTGAATATCTTCCAGCAGCAGTGCGAACTGGCTGTGCGCTACTTCGACCTGGGCGGCGGGAATATCGATCAGCGCCAGCAAACCGTTCGGTGTCTTGAGTTCGGAGAGTTGCGCGAACAATGCGTCCTCGAATTGGGTCTGCGGCACATCGACGCAGGCATCAAGCAAGGCGACGATCTCGGCATCCTGCTGCGCCTGCTCGTTGAGCAGCAGGTGTTTCGGTTTGCCGCCGTTGTCCAGAAAGGCGCGCAGCAGGTGCGAACCATCGAGCAGCGTCTGCCCTGCTTCGCGCCGCTCGCGGGCAGAAGATGAAATCCGGTGCAGCGACTTGTAGAACGGATTGTCGCGCGAGGTGATGCGCTTGATCGCAGTCATTAGTATGAAATTCGCGAAGCGTTTCGTTTGCCTCCTCTCCCGCAAGCGGGATAACCAGCGACTTGCCCGCTTGCGGGCTTAGTCGAATGGCTAGTAGTTCCACCAGAGGATTGCACCCGCAAGGGGTAGGCCGTGGTTGTAAAGCCGATAAATCGGCAACAACCACGCACAGGAGAGGGAGCGGACATGGTGTGTTTCATAATCAGCACAGGCTATTCACCACATCCGCTAGGCAGCGTTGGCTTCCGGTTCGGATTCCGTCGACTCAGGCGCTTCAGCGATACCGGCCTCCAGCAAGGTACCCATCTCTTCCAGGGCAGGCAATTCCTGCAAAGTCCGCAGGTTGAGATCGTCCATGAACTGCGGCGTGGTGGCATACAGCGCAGGCTTGCCCGGTGTGTCGCGCGTGCCGATGCTCTCGATCCAGCCGCGCGCCTCCAGCGTCTTCAACACCTGCGTGGAAACCGCCACACCGCGTATCTCTTCGATGTCGCCGCGAGTGACCGGCTGGCGGTAGGCGATGATGGCCAGAGTCTCCAGCACGGCGCGCGAATAGCGCGGCGGCTTCTGCGGGTTGAGCTTGTCCAGATGCACCTGCATCTCCGGCCGAGCGCGGAAGCGCCAGCCGCTGGCAACGCGGTTAAGTTCGACGCCGCTGTCGCTGTACTTGTCGGCCAGTTGCTGCAGCAGATCTTCCAGGAACCGGGTCTCCAGCGGTACCTCGCTCAAACGCTTCAACTCGGCGATGGACAGCGGTTCCTGCGTGGTCAGCAGCGCCGCTTCGAGAATGCGCATGAGTTGCACGGAATCCACGGCATGCTCGACCTCCGCGACTGCGGTGACTTGTTCACTCGGCAGTGATTGCTCGACTGGTTCGGACATAGATATTCCCCAAGCTTTCGGTTTGTGTGATCTCGACCAGGTTTTCCTTGGCGAGTTCGAGAATGGCGATGAAGGTGACAACCAGCAACGGGATGCTGGCTTCGGCTTCGAACAGGCTCTCGAAGGCGATGAAGTCGGTATTGCGCAGCTGGCGCAGCACCTTGGTCATCTGTTCGCGCACCGACAGTTCCTCGCGGCGCACCCGGTGATGCGCGTTGACCTTGGCGCGTGTAAGCAATGCCAGCCAGGCATGGCGCAGGTCTTCCACCGAAACGCTGGGCAGGCGTTCGATCACCGTGCGTTCGATCAACACCTGCACCAGTTCGAAGTCGCGCCCCGCTTGCGGCACTTCGTTGAGCTGCTGCGCGGCCAGTTTCATCTGTTCGTACTCGAGCAAGCGGCGCATCAGTTCGGCGCGCGGGTCTTCGACCGCCTCTTCCTCGTTCACCTTGGGCGGGCGCGGCAGCAGCATGCGCGATTTGATCTCGATCAGCACCGCCGCCATCAGCAGGTACTCGGCTGCCAGCTCCAGACGATGCTGCTGCATCGCCTCGATATAGGTCATGTATTGCTGGGTGAGCGCAGCCATCGGAATGTCGAGCACATCGAGGTTGTGCTTGCGGATCAGGTACAGCAACAGATCGAGCGGACCCTGGAAGGACTCCAGCACCACCTCGAGCGCGTCCGGCGGGATGTACAGATCCTGCGGCATCTCCAGCATCGGTTCGCCGTGGACATGTGCCACGGGACTTGCCGGTTGCATCTCGACTTGTGTTTCCGCTTCGGTCATCAGTTGTAGCCCAGCCCCATCGCTTCACGCACATCGCGCATGGTCTCGCTGGCCAGCTTGCGTGCCTTTTCGCAACCGTCGGCGATGATGTTACGCACCAGGCTGGGATCATCCAGATAGAGCTGCGCGCGTTCGCGCATCGGTTTCTGCTCTTCCAGCACGGCAGTAATGACAGGCTGTTTGCATTCGATGCAGCCGATGCCGGCACTCCTGCAGCCCTGTTGCACCCATTGTTTGATCGCATCGCTGGAATAGACCTGATGCAATTGCCACACCGGGCATTTGTCCGGATCGCCGGCATCGGTACGGCGGATGCGCGCGGGGTCGGTTGGCATGGTCTTGATCTTTTTCCCTACCTCGGCCTCGTCTTCGCGCAGGCTGATGGTGTTGCCGTAGGACTTGGACATCTTGTTGCCGTCCAGCCCCGGCATGCGCGAAGCCACAGTCAGCATGGCTTGCGGCTCGGACAATATCATCTTGCCGCCGCCCTCAAGGTAGCCGAACAGACGCTCACGGTCACCCAGGCTCAGGCTCTGCTGTTCGTCGAGCAATGCCTTGGCCGATTCCAGCGCCGCATCATCGCCCTGCTCCTGAAAGCGGGTACGCAACTCGACATACAGCTTGGCTTTCTTGCCGCCGAGTTTTTTGATCGCAGCCTCGGCCTTTTCCTCGAAGCCCGGTTCACGTCCGTAGATATGGTTGAAACGGCGCGCAATCTCGCGCGTGAATTCGATATGCGGCACCTGGTCCTCGCCGACCGGCACTTGCGTGGCACGGTAGATCAGGATGTCCGCGCTTTGCAGCAAGGGGTAACCGAGAAAGCCGTAGGTGGAAAGATCCTTCTCGGAAAGCTTCTCCTGCTGGTCCTTGTAGGTCGGCACGCGTTCCAGCCAGCCCAGCGGCGTGATCATGGAAAGCAGCAGATGCAATTCGGCATGCTCAGGCACGCGCGACTGGATGAAAAGCGTTGCCTGTGCAGGATCGACACCTGCCGCCAGCCAGTCGATGACCATGTCCCACACGTTCTGTTCGATGATCTGCGGCGTGTCGTAATGGGTGGTCAGAGCATGCCAGTCGGCCACAAAGAACAGGCACTCGTACTGGTGCTGCATCTGCACCCAGTTCTTCAGCACACCATGGTAATGCCCCAGGTGCAGACTGCCTGTGGGGCGCATTCCGGATAACACGCGATCAGCAAACATAGCTCAACTTCACATTAAAAAATCGTTTCGACAAACTGGATGAACGAGGTTACCAGCGGCGACAATATCCAGCTCAATATCGGTTGGCCCCCGATCGGCACCACGGCCAGCAGGATCAGTATGACCATGCCGTACGGTTCGACCTTTGCCAGCTGGAAGGCCTGGCGGTGCGGCAGCAGGCTGATGGCGATGCGTCCGCCGTCCAGGGGCGGCAACGGCAACAGGTTCAACACCAGCAAAACGGCGTTGATTGTAACTCCGATCTGCGCCATGCCTATCAGCGGCTCGGCAAAATAGTTCTCAGGGAACATCAGCGCCACCTTGATCATCCCGCCCCAGAACAGCGCCATCACCAGATTGGCAAGCGGGCCGGCCAGCGCGACCCACAGCATGTCCTGCTTGGGTCGGCGCAACGCGGAAAAATTGACCGGAACCGGCTTCGCCCAGCCAAACAGGATACCGCCCACGAACAGCGTCAGCAGAGGCAGCAGGATCGTGCCCACGGGATCGATATGGTGCAAGGGATTCAGCGATATCCGCCCCTGCTGATACGCCGTCAGATCGCCGAAATGACGCGCCGCATAACCATGTGCGGCCTCATGCAAGGTGATGGCAAACAGCACAGGTATGGCTGCAAGCGCGATGGTCTGTATCAATGCATCAAAGTTCATTTGTTTTCCTCGTTCGTTCCCTCTCCCGCAAGCGGGAGAGGGTTAGGGTTAGGGTGAGGGACGATATCGCGGGCCTCGCGAACCCTCATCATCTGCCCTTCCACCCGCAAGCAGTACGCCGGTGGGTACCCCGCTGCTACGCAGCGCCCCATCCGCAGTCCCGACTGCGGGAAAAGGGAGTGATTCATCATTCCTCGATTCCTAAATGTGCGACCTCCCCGATACCGCGCCGTACCAGCACTGGTGTTGCGTCGGTCAGGTCGATGACCGTGGTCGGGCCGATACCTACCGTGCCGCCTTCGATGACGAGTTCGACCAGGCGCTCGAGTTGTTCCCGTATCACGTCCACATCGGTCAGCGGTTGTTCTTCGTCCGGCAGGATCAGTGTGGAACTCAGCAACGGCTCGCCCAACTCCTCCAGCAAGGCCAGCGCGATGGGATGATCCGGGATGCGCAAACCGACGGTACTGCGCTTGGGATGCTGCAAGCGTCGCGGCACTTCCCTGGTCGCTTCCAGGATGAACGTGTAGCTGCCCGGCGTGTTGTTCTTCAGCAGGCGGAACTGAGCGTTGTCCACCCTGGCATAGTGAGACAGCTCGGACAGATCGCGACACATCAAGGTCAGAAAATGCTTGTCGTCGAGCCCGCGTATCTGGCGGATCCGGGTCACCGCATCTTTGTCGTCCAGATGGCAACCGAGCGCATAACCGGAATCGGTGGGATAGACGATCACGGCGCCGTTCCGCAACATCTCCGCTGCCTGCTTGATCAAGCGCGGCTGCGGGTTTTCAGGATGGATGGTAAAGAATTGCGCCATAGTTCAGGCTGCCGCCTTTTCCCACTCTGTCCACACCGGTCGGCATTCCAGCGGAAAATCCGGCAAGCGCCCGAGGTCCCGGTAGCTCTCTCCGGGCCCGTGGAAATCCGAGCCGCAGGAGCACAGCAAGCCGAACTCCTTGGCGTAGCGTGCGAACTCGGCATATTGCGGCGGCGTATGGCTGCCGCTCACCACTTCGATGCCGCGTCCGCCTGCTTCGACGAATTCTCGCAGCAGTTCCTGCAAGGTCGTCTTTCCCATCGCCTTGCGTCCGGCGGTATAGCGGCCCGGATGCGCCAGCACTGCAACGCCGCCGCTGCCGCGTATCCAGCTTACCGCATCCTGCAGATGCGCCCATTCGTGCGGCACATAGCCGGGCTTGCCCTTGACCAGATAGCGGCTGAACACGCTGCGCACATCCTTGCAATAACCCGCTTCGACCAGATAACGCGCGAAATGGGTACGCCCGATGATGTCCGGATTGGCCGCATACCGATACGCCCCCTCCAGCACGCCACCGATACCGCTGCGCGCCAGCGATTCCGACATCAGCTCTGCGCGATGCTTGCGACCGCTGCGGATCGCGCGCAAACCATCGACCAATGCAGGATATTGCGGGTCGATATGCAGCCCGACGATGTGTATCGTGTGGCTACGCCAGCTCACCGATATCTCCACCCCATTGATGAATTCGATACCGTGCGCAGTGGCGGCTTGTTCTGCCTCTGTCAGGCCATCCACTTCGTCATGATCGGTCAATGCCAGCACCTTCACTTCGCGCGCGGCGGCGCGCGCCACCAGTTCGGTCGGAGTGAGCGTCCCGTCGGACACATTGGAATGGCAATGCAGATCGTAATCGAGCATCAGAGGTCGCCGCCGCCTTTCTTCATCGCTTTGCCTTCTTCGGCGCGCTTGCGCCGCACCTCTTTCGGATCGGCGATCAATGGACGATAGATCTCGATACGGTCTTTCTCGCGCAATACGGTATCGGTCTTGCTCAACTTGCCGAAGATGCCGAATTTGCCTTTTTCAAGGTCGATCTCGGGATGCTTGTCCAGCATGCCGGAAAGCCTGACTGCCTCGGCAATGGTCGTTCCCCTGGGCACTTCCGACTTGATCAGGAACTGCTCGGCAGGCAAGGCATAGACCAATTCCACATCGATTTTTTCGTCGCTCATTTTTTTACATAAACCTTGTCTGCACGTTGGATAAAGGCATCCACAAAACTGTTGGCGATATGGTGAAACACCGGGCCCACCAGCTTCTCCAGCAGCTTGCTGGAAAACTCATAATGCAGGCGGAACTCTATTTTACAGGCTTCGTCGCTCAAGGGGATGAATCGCCAGCTTCCATCCAGGTGCCGGAACGGGCCGTCTGTCAGCTTTATATCGATCTGGTGCGGCGGAGTGCGCCGGTTCTCGGTGCTGAAATGCTGTTTGATATGGTGATAATCGATATGGATCGTGGCATGCATGGTCGTACCCTGCATGTCGTTGATGCTCCCGCCGCCGCACCAGGGCAGGAACTGCTGATATTCCTCCACCCCATCCACCAGCTTGAACATCTGCTCCGCCGTGTGCGGAACCAGGACCGTCTTTTCTACCAGAGCCATTGCTTTACGAAGCCGCCAAATCAAAGACTGGTAGAATATCGCAACACACCTCAAAACTCACCTTATTCCAGTTCAATTTCGAAGGTCAAACAAGGCGATGACGAACGAACGACGCGGGCAGTGCTGATGCATGACTAGGAGTGAGTGAGGAAATCAACGCAGTTTCACCGAAGAAATTGGATTGGAATCATGAGCATCATCCAGAACAAAAAAGCCTTTCACGAGTACTTCATCGAAGAAAAACATGAAGCCGGACTCATGCTGGAAGGCTGGGAAGTCAAAGCCATCCGCGAAGGACGCGTGCAGCTGAAGGAAGCCTACGTCCTCGCCAAGGACGGTGCACTCTACCTGTTCGGCTCGCACATCAGCCCGCTACTGAACGCCTCCACCCATATCCACCCCGACCCCGTGCGCACCCGCAAGCTGTTGCTGCACAAGCACGAGATCGACAAGCTCATCGGCAAGGTGCAACGCGCCGGTTACACCATCATGCCACTGGACATGCACTACAAGGGCGGACGCGTGAAGCTGGAGATCGGCCTCGCAAAAGGCAAGAAGGAGCATGACAAACGCGCAACGGAACGAGAAAAGGACGCGAAGCGTGAAGCAGCCTCCGCAATGAAGAAGGAGCGCCGCTAAGGCAAGCCTTGCGCGCTTGCGGCGCAGGCTAACTTGGCGTAGCCAAGTTAAACGAACGAAGTGAGTGGCCGAAGCCACAAAGAGCCACCGAACGCGAAAAAGATTCGAAACGTGAAGTCGCTATGGCTATGAAAAAGGAACGCCGCTAGTTGAGTGGCTCACTTGCGGCGCAGGCTAACATGGGCACAGCAAATGTTGAGCTCGCAACGCGAGCGGCCGGAGCCACAAGCATGCGACCAGCCTTTAAAAGGCGCAATTCGATTTCCCCGCACCATTCCGCCAACCGAAAGGAGCCGCCATGACCGACATCTACCAAACCGCCTATCTCTCCGGCGGCTGTTTCTGGGGCATGGAAGAGCTGGTGCGCCAGATTCACGGCGTGCTGGAAACCGAGGTCGGCTATACCGGCGGCGATATACCAGACGCGACTTACGAGATCGTGAAGTCCGGGCGCAGCGGCCATGCCGAATCGCTGAAGGTCGTGTTCGATCCCGGGCTGCTGACTTACCGCCATTTGCTGTTCGAGTTCTTCCGCATGCATAACCCCACCACCCGCAACCAGCAGGGTAACGACATCGGCACGCAATACCGTTCGGCGATCTTCTATCTGGATGAAGAACAGAAACGTACTGCGGAAGAGGTCATCAGTACCGTGGATGCATCAAGAGGCTGGAGCGCAAAGGTGGTCACGGAGGTCGTACCATTCAAGGACTTCTGGCGTGCCGAGGAGTACCACCAGAGATATCTGGTCAAGCACCCGCACGGCTACACCTGCCACTATGTGCGTCGCATGCAACTCGGCGAGTAACGTCTATTTCTTCATCCTGAAGGTCAGCAGCACACCCGCCACAGCGCCCGCAGCACCGCACAGCAATATCTTGTTGCGCATATCGTCGATGCCGGAAACGGACTGGAATGCACGATGGAATGCATTTCCTCCGAAAGAGAACAGCGTTTGCAGGCTGACGTATTCACCAGCCCACTTTCCGAAGATGGCGTAGCCGATGATCAAACCCAGGGCGGTGAAGGATGCGACGCTGAGCAGGTTCTTCATATCTGGTGATTCCTCTTGTACAAGGGATGTTTGCGATCTCCGCCTAGCGGGTGAATCCACCGGCCATGCCAATAAGCGCCACAGAGACGGTGATCAGCCCCAGCGTGAGGTTGACCGCCACCAGCTTGCGTATCTTGCCGAGCATCGCACCCGCTTCTTTCCAGCGTTCCTTGGCGACATGCAGACTGAGCGGCACGTAGCAGGCGAAGAACACGTAACCGTAGACCGCCACCATCACCAATCCCAGCAGCAGCATGATGTGAACATAGGGCGGCACATGCGCCATGCCGCCGAACAGGTAGATCATGTAGAAGCCGCTGGCCAGTATGGCGCCGATCGCACCCCACACCCAGTTGAAGAAACGGCGGAACACATTGTCCCAAAGGCGCAGGCGTTCGGGCGGCTGCAACACATCGACAGCAGCTGGACGCAGCACCATATAGGCGAAGAACATGCCGCCGACCCAGATGAGCACGGCAAGCAGATGAATGAGTTTGAACAGGGTCATGATGTCTCTGGATTGGTTGTGCAGGAGCAAAAGGATAACCGAAAAATCCTTCGCTTAATCCCCTGTTTTCAAGGGGACAAAAGTTCGCGCACGGGCCTGAAACTGCGGCGATGCACGTCGGAAACGCCATGCTGGCGAAGGGCAGCGAGGTGCGCGGCAGTCGGATAGCCCTTGTGGCCGTCGAACCCGTACTGCGGATATTGCTCATGCATCTTCAGCATGAGTTCGTCGCGCGCAGTCTTGGCGAGTATGGAAGCAGCGGAAATGGCGGCGACCTTGCTGTCGCCCTTGACGATGGCCTGGCTGGGAATGCCGGTCTGCGGGCAATACAGGCCGTCCACCAGCACCTGTTGCGGTTGCGTATGCAGCGCCAGCACGGCGCGCTTCATCGCCAGCAGGGTCGCCTGCAGGATGTTGAGGCGGTCGATCTCTTCGACTTCGGCATAGGCGACCGCCCAGGCCAGCGCGCGTTCCCGGATAAGCGGCGCAAGCTGGTCGCGTTGTCTTTCGGACAGTTTCTTGGAGTCCGCCAGCCCCTCGATCGGGCGCGATTTGTCGAGAATGACTGCAGCCGCACTCACCGGCCCGGCCAGCGGCCCCCGCCCTGCTTCATCCACACCGCAGATGAGCAGGACATGGCTCATGCCAGGAACGGCAGGATGGCCGCCGCCGCCTTCTGTGCAGTGTCCTGGCGCAAGGTCCGATGGATAGCACCGAAGGTCTGCTCCAGTTCGGCCACAGCATGTTTGTTGCTGACCAGGTTGAGTAGTGCCTGGGACAGGTTCTCCGGCGTGGCATCGTCCTGCAGGATCTCGGGCACGACGAACTTCCCGGCGAGGATATTGGGAAGCCCCACATAAGGCAGGTATTGCTTGCGCTTTGCCAGCCAATAAGTCAGCGCGGGCATCTTGTAGGTGATGACCATGGGGCATTTGAGCAATGCGGCTTCCAGCGTGGCCGTGCCAGAGGCGACCAGTGCGCCGTCGGCGGCGATCATCGCGTCATGCGCATGGCCGAAAAGCAGCGTGATAGGCAATTGCTGCGCTTCCTGCTTCCATATCTCGTTTTCGAATATGGTGCGCGTCTCGCGGCTGGCGAGCGGCACCAGAAACTGCGCTTCCGGCACTTTCTGCAGAATCAATCTGGCTGTCTCGATGTATGTCCTGGCCAGACGCCGTACTTCGCCCTGGCGACTGCCCGGCAGGAAGGCGAACACCTTGGCATTCCTCGGCATGATGCGCATCTGCTCGCGCATCTCGGAACGATTGGGCGCCTCCGGCAGCATATCCGCCAGCGGGTGGCCGACATAGGTGACCTGGACACCGGCCTTCTGATACAGCGGCGCCTCGAACGGAAACAAGGCAAGCATGTGCGACACCGCCTGTTTGATCTTGTGGATGCGCTCGCCGCGCCAGGCCCAGATGGAAGGGCTGACGTAATGCACAGTGGGAATGCCGTGCTGCTTGAGCGCCAGTTCAAGATCGAGATTGAAGTCAGGCGCATCGATGCCGATGAAAAGATCCGGCGGCTCGGCAATGAAGCGCTCGCGCAGATTGCGGCGGATGCCAATGAGTTCGCGGTAATGGCGCAGGACTTCGATATAGCCGTTCACCGACAGCTTTTCCAGCGGGAACAATACTTCCATGCCCTGCGCCTGCATCTTCGGACCGCCGATACCGATGAAGCGGACATTGGGGAAAGCTTGCTTGATCGCATCCAGCAGCAAACTGCCCAGCAGGTCGCCCGAGGCTTCGCCCGCCACGATGGCGATGGTTTTCACAGAATTAGTCATACCGGTTACCGCACGATGCCGCGGCTGGCGTGGCTCAGGAATGTCAGCATGTTCTCGATGTCCGCGTCGGCATCCGTCGCTTGTCCGCGCAAGGCTTCGATCTCCTTTTTTGCCGTATCGAAACTGCTGCCTGCACGATAAAGAGTGCGGTACATCTGCTTGATCATGTCGAGGCGTTGCGCTGAGTAGCCTGCACGGCGTGGTCCTTCCTGATGCGGCCCCTTGGCTTCGGCCGGATTCCCGACTGCAGTCACAAACGGCGGAAGATCCTGGGACAAACGCGTCTGGAAGCCAATCATGGCAAAGTCGCCGATGCGCACGAACTGGTGTATCCCGCTCATGCCGCCGATCAGGGTATGGCTGCCTACAGTCACATGGCCCGCGAACTGCACCGAATTGGCGATCACGTTATGGTCGGCGATATGGCAATCATGCGCCACATGCACATAGGCCATGATCCAGTTGTCGTTGCCGATGGAGGTGACGCCGCCGTCCTGTATGGTGCCCAGATTCAGGGTGCAACTCTCGCGGATGGTGTTGTTGTCGCCGATGATCAGCCTTGTCGGCTCGCCCTTGTATTTCTTGTCCTGGGGAATCTCGCCGATCGAACTGAACTGAAAGATGCGATTGCCTTTGCCGATCGTGGTATGTCCATCGACGACGACATGCGGGCCGATCACCGATCCCGCGCCGATCTCGACATGCTCGCCGATGATGGAATACGGGCCGACTGAAACGTCGTCGGCCAGTCTGGCATTCGGGTGGATGATCGCGGTCGGGTGACGCAAGCTGTCCATTATTTGTCCCGCAGCGTGCAAATCAGCTCTGCTTCTGCGGCGACCTGCCCGTCCACTTCTGCCTTGCCGTTGAATTTCCACATGCCGCGACGGTTCATGCCTATCGACACTTTCAGGATCAGTTGGTCGCCGGGGCTGACCGGGCGCTTGAATCGAGCATTCTCGATACCGACGAAGTAATACACCGAATCGTCGCTCGGCAAGGTACCCATCGTCTTGAAGGACAGGATGGCCGCCGCCTGCGCCATCGCTTCGATCACCAGCACGCCCGGCATCACCGGATGGTGCGGGTAGTGACCGGGAAAGAAGGGCTCATTCATGGTGACATTCTTAAGCGCCACGATCCTCTCGTTCGGCACGACTTCGAGCACGCGATCTATCAGCAGGAACGGATAACGGTGCGGCAGATGCTCCAACACCTCGTGGATGTCCATCACGGTACTCATACTTTCTCCCCTTTTAATGTTGCTATCTCTTTTTCCAGTGCTTTGACACGTTTGACCAGGTCACCCAGGTGCCGCAGATGTACGGCGTTGTTGCGCCATTCGTCGTTCTTGCTGAACGGATAGATGCCCGCATAGCTGCCCGGTTCGGATATGGATTTACCGACCAGCGTGAACGAGGCGACCTCGACGTTGTCGGCGATCTGCAAATGGCCCAGGATGCCGGCGCTGCCGCCGATGCGGCAATACTTGCCGATGGTCGCGCTGCCGGCGATCCCCACGCAGCCGGCGATGGCAGTATGCGCGCCGATACGGACGTTGTGGGCGACCTGGATCTGGTTATCCAGTTTCGCCCCCTCTTCGATCACCGTGTCGTCCAGCGCACCGCGATCGATGGTGGTGTTCGCCCCGATCTCGACATGATCGCCGATGACCACGCGACCGATCTGCGGGATCTTCAACCACCTGCCTTCATCCATCGCGATACCGAAACCGTCCGCTCCGATCACTGCGCCGGAATGCACGATGACGTCGCTGCCGATGAGGCAGCCGTGATAGATCGTCACTCGCGGATAGAGCCTTGTGTTCCGCCCCAGTGTCACGCCTTCGCCGATGCAGCATCCGGCCATCACCACAGCCCCTTCGCCGATGACGGCGCCGTCGCCTATCGTCACCAGCGGTCCGATGTAGGCTTGCGCAGATATCTGAACGTCTTTGCCGATGATGGCGGAGGGATGAACGCCAGGAACATACCGGGCCAGGGGATTCAGAAAGGCGGAAAGCCTGGCGAAATACGAATAAGGGTTGTCGCAGACGATGCGCGGCAACCCGGTAGCATCGACATCGGCCCTGGACAGGATCACGGCGGAAGCTTTGCTGCCTTCCAGTTGACTGCGATATTTCGCATTGGCAAGAAAGGCGATCTGGCCTGCCGTCGCGTGCTCCAATGTTCCGATCTGCTGCACTCGCGTATCGGCATCGCCCATCACCTGCCCGCCGAAGCGCGCTACGATGTCTGCCAGTCGGTAGGCTGTACGTTCCATCAAGACAACTCTTTCAGATCACTTCTCGGATTTTTCGGGAGCCTCGTTGGCAAGGTATTTCAGCACCTTGTCGGTGATGTCCACTTTGGGATTGCGATAGACTGCTTCCTGCAGGATGATGTCGTACTTTTCGCTCTCGGCGATCTCGCGTATCGCCTTGTCGGCACGGGCCAGCACCACCGCCAACTCCTCGTTCTTGCGCAGATTCAGGTCTTCGCGAAATTCGCGCTGCAGGGTCTGCAAATTCAGGTTCAGGTTGGCCAGCTCGCGTTCCTTGCCGCGGCGCACTGCATCGGACATGGTAGAACCGTCCTTTTCCAGTGATGCCTGCAGGTCCTTGCTCTGCTTGATCATCTTTTTGATCTCCTGATCCCGCGCGGAGAACTCCCGTTCGATCTTCTTCTCTGCACGGATCGCCTGGTCCGATTCGCGCAGGATACGCTCGGTATCGACCACCCCGATACGGAAACCATCTGCATTTGTCTGCGCGACACATGCGAAGAACAACAGGCCCGCACAAAGTAACTTCTTCATCTCATACTCCTTCGAATAGGTCAAAACATCGAACCCAACGTAAACTGGAGATTCTGTATCTTGTCCTGCGGTTGCTTGTTCAACGGCCTGGCCCAGCTCAGTTTCAGCGGGCCGGCAGGCGAAAACCATGTCAAAGCAAGGCCTGTAGAATAGCGCATTCCGTCCGTGCCCGGTACCTGTCCTCCCGAGCCGAATATCTCGCCGCCGTCCAGGAAGGCGCTCAAGCGCAGCGATTTCTCCTTTTCCATGCCAGGCATGGGGAACAACAACTCGATATTGCCGACCGCCAGCTTGTTGCCGCCCAATGAATAGTTATTGATGTCTCGGGGACCCAGAGAATTCGGATCATAGCCACGCACCGAACCGACCCCGCCCGCGTAGAAGTTCTTGAAGAACGGCAGCGGCATACCGCCGTATCCGCCTGCCACGCCGAAATTCGCATTGGTCATCAGGGTAAAACTGCGGCTCAGCGGATGGAACCACTGGTTCTGATAAGTCCACTTGTAGTAGCGCTGGTCGGATGACGGAATGCTGAGCTCGATATATGAGTTCTGCATCACGCCCTCGGTGGTAAATATTGCGCTATCGCGCGTGTCTTGCGACCAGCCTATCGTGCCGAGCTCGTTCCTGTTGGTCGGGCCAAATGTGTTGATGTAGTCAACGAAGCGCTGCGGACTGAGCGAAGTCAAACCGATCGTGGTCTGCTCGAACGACAAGCCGTAATGGAACATCTGGTCATCGGTGATCGGCACACCATAGCGCACCCCGGCACCATAGGTATCCGACGTATATTGACTGACCGTTATCTGGGTCGCGTTGGTTCTGCGCTTGTAAACGTCAAACCCGCGGCTGATGCCATCATCGGTGTAATAGGGATTGGTATAGGAAACCGAATAGACCTGGTTTAGCTTGCTGGTGTTGATTTGCGTGGACAGCGAGTTTCCCGTGCCGAACACGTTGGATTGAGTGACGCCAGCCATCAGCGTCAATTTTTCCAGGCTGCTGTAACCGGCGCCGATCGAGAAGTTGCCGGTGGATCTTTCCGCCACCTTGAGGTTCAGGTCCAATTGATCGCCGGTTCCCTGTACCGGCGAAGTATCGACATTCACATCCGAGAAGAAGCCCAGCCGATCGAGACGCTGCTTGGATTTCTTTATCTTCGAAGTGGCGAACCAGCCGCCTTCCATCTGGCGGAATTCGCGGCGGATAACTTCATCCCTGGTCTTGTCGTTGCCGGTGATATTGATACGCCGGATATAGGCGCGCTGCAGCGGATCGACCACAAAGGTGAATGCCACCTGGTGTTTGGCCTTGTCAATTTCCGGTGCAGCATTCACGTTGGCAAATGCATAGCCTTCCTCGCCAAGCCGTTCGCCGATCTTGCGCGTGGATTCAGTGATCGCGTCGCGCGAGAACACATCGCCCGGCTGTATGCCTATCAGCTTGCGCATTTCCTCATGCGAAAGCACGGCCTGCGTTCCGGCCACCTTGATGTCCGAAACGGTATATTTGTCGCCTTCCGAGATATTCAGGGTGATAAAGATGTCTTTTTTGTCCGGCGAAATGGAGACTTGCGTCGATTCGATGGTGAAATCCATATACCCAGAGTTCATGTAGAAGGTACGCAGACTCTCCATGTCGGCAGACAGTTTTTGCTTGGAATACTGATCGTTCTTGCTGAACCAGGAGAACCAGCCGGGTGTGGTCAGCTGCATGGTATCGAGCAAGTCCTTTTCGGAGTATGCCTTGTTGCCCACGATATTGATGAGACGAATCTTGGATGCCGAACCCTCTTCCACATTGAAACTCACCGCCACACGGTTGCGTTCCAGGTCTTTCACGGTCGTCTTCACCACGACGGAGTATTTTCCGCGCGCTATGTACTGGCGCTTGAGTTCGTTTTCGGATTTCTCCAGCGCAGACTTGTCGAAGATGCGCCCTTCCGCCAAACCGACATATTTGAGATTGTCGAGCAATTGCGACTTGGGGAAATCCTTCACGCCGTTGATCTCGACGCTGGCGACGGTCGGACGCTCTTTCACGACGACGATCAGCACGCTGCCCTCTGCCTTCAACTCCACATCCTTGAAGAATCCGGTTGCGAACAAAGCATGCAGCGATGCGGTCGCATGTTCGTCATCCATCGTATCGCCGACCTTGACCGGCAGGTAGCTGAACACCGTGCCGGGCTCGGTACGCTGGATGCCCTCGACGCGGATGTCCTTGATGGTGAAAGGCTCTATCGCCATAACAGATGTGCTGTACAACAGTGCAAACAGACCCGCCAGTTTTATCAAATTCATTATTGTGTTCAACCTAAAATCAGGCGGCTGATGTCGTTATATAACGCAAAAGCCATCATGGTAACCAACAGGGCGATACCTACTTTTTGTCCCGCTTCCCACAGGCTTTCCGAGACCGGGCTGCCTTTGACCAACTCGACCGAATAATACAGCAAATGTCCGCCATCCAATAAAGGTATGGGCAACAGATTCAATACGCCCAGGCTGATGCTGATGAGCGCAAGAAAACTGATATACGCTCCTGCCCCCAATTGTGCCGACTGCCCGGCGTAGTCCGCGATGGTGATCGGACCGGAAAGGTTTTTCAGCGACACCTCGCCCTCCACCATCTTGCCCATCATTTTCAAACTGACGATGGCAGTCTCCCAGGTCTTGCGCAATGCTTCCTGCAAAGCCGCGAGCGGCGGGTAACTCACCTGGGTCAGCATCGCTTCAAACGCCGTCTTGTCGATAAACGCCGCCGCGCCGATACGGCCTATGGTCTTGCCGCCCTCGACAATGACCTCGGGCGTCAGGCTAAGTTTCAGGACTGCGCCCGCACGTTCGATCTCAATATCCAATGGCTTGCCGGGGTGGCTGCGCACCGCGTTCACCCAGTCGTCCCACAAGGGGACTTTCTGCCCATCCGCCAGCAGCACCCGGTCGTTCACCTGCAACCCGGCACGCTGCGCCACACCGCCCTCGACCAACTTGCCGATGACGGGATAGATCGGCGGCTGGAATGGTTGCAAGCCGAGTTTCTGCATGAAATCGCCGTCCAGATCCGCAGCCTTCAGGCTGCTCATCTCCAGAACACGGAACGACCTTTCGCCCTGGACATCCAGCAGCTCGACATTGGCCGCTTTCTGCTGCAGCACCAGATCGAGCAGTATCCAGCGTATCTCCTGCCAGCTCGGGGTCGGCTGCCCATTGATGCTGACGATGGTCTGTTTGCTTTGCAGTCCGGCAACAGCTGCAGGCGAATTCGGCACGATCTCGCCCAATACCGGCTTGAGGCCCGGCACGCCGTGTATGAAAAGCATGAAATACAGGACGACAGCCAGCAGCAGGTTGGCGATCGGGCCCGCTACCACGATGGCCATGCGCTGCCACACCGGTTTGCGGTTGAAGGCACGCGGCAACTCATGCGCGGCAACCTCGCCCTCATTCTCGTCCAGCATCTTGACGTAGCCACCCAACGGGATCGCCGAAATCACCCACTCCGTCTCGCTATTGCTGAAGCGTTTTGTATACAGTGCATTGCCGAATCCGATGGAGAACTTCAGCACCTTCACATCGCACAGTCGCGCCACCACGTAATGCCCCAGTTCATGGAACACCACGAGGATAGCGATAGCAACAATGAATGCGATCAGCGTGGTCATTTTGCGATCCACTCCCTGGCTGCATCGCGTGCCGCGGCATCCGCAGCCAGCACATCCTGCAGTGTGTGCACTTCAACGCGGGTGATCTTATTCAGCACTGCTTCGATCAGGCGCGGGATATCGAGAAAGGATATGCGCCGTTCGAGGAATGCAGCTACTGCCTCTTCATTTGCTGCGTTCAGCAATGCCGGCGTGGTGCCGCCCGCACGCAAGGCATGGTACGCCAAAGCAAGGCAAGGGAAGCGCGTGAAATCGGGAGCGGCAAAATCGAGTCTTGCGATCTGGAACAGGTCGAGCGCTGCAACGCCGGCATCGATGCGCTCGGGATAAGCCAGGGCATAAGCGATCGGTGTGCGCATATCCGGGTTGCCGAGTTGGGCCAGTACCGAGCCATCGACATACTGGACCATGGAATGAATCACGCTCTGCGGATGGACCACCACCTGGATGTCATCGGCAGATGCATTGAACAGCCAGTGCGCCTCGATCACTTCCAGCCCCTTGTTCATCATGCTGGCGGAATCGACCGATATCTTGCGCCCCATGCTCCAGTTCGGGTGTGCGCAGGCCTGCTCCGGCGTGACCTGCTGCAACTGCTCCAGCGGCGTATTGCGGAACGGCCCGCCGGACGCGGTGAGCAATATCTTGCTCACCCCGCCCTGCTTCATGTCGCCTGAATAGCCGCGTGGCAGCGCCTGAAAGATCGCGTTGTGCTCGCTGTCTATGGGCAGCAACACCGAGCCGCTGCGATGCACCGCCTCCATGAACAGATGTCCGGCCAGCACCAGGGTCTCTTTGTTGGCCAGCAATATCTTCTTGCCGGCCTGCGCAGCAGCCAGGGTGGGAGGCATGCCTGCCGCACCGACGATGGCCGCCATCACCGCGTCCACTTCGGGCAAAGTCGAAACGCGTTCAAGTTCTGCCGCCCCGCACAGCACTTCGACATCCAGCCCGGCTGCAGCGATGCGCCGGCTCAGGCGTTCACCGGCAGCCTCATCCAGCAATACCGCATAGCGCGGCTGGAAACGCTGGCATTGTTCGAACAGCAAACCGTCCTGTTGTTGCGCGGTCAGTGCGACGATCCGGTATTTTTCGGGATGACGCGCCACCACGTCCAGCGTGCTTTTGCCGATACTGCCGGTAGAACCGAGTACGGTAAGTCGGGTGATCTTGTTCATTCCAGCCTTTGCAGAACGAGTACGATCGCGGCAAAGGGCAAGGTGGACGTCAGGGCATCGATGCGATCCAGCAGACCGCCATGTCCGGGCAGCAGCGCACCGCTGTCCTTGACGCCCGCCTGACGCTTGACGGCAGATTCGAACAGGTCGCCGATCACCGCCAATGCCACCCACCACCATCCGGCCACGACGACTCCCGGCAGCATCGGATACTGCTTGTAAAACCCGCTCGCCCAATAGACCGCGACCACGTACACGGTCACACCGATCATCGCCCCGATCACGCCTTCCCAGGTCTTGCCGGGACTGATCGCCGGAGCGAGCTTGTTCTTGCCGAAACGCTTGCCGGCAAAGTAAGCCGAGATGTCCGCCATCATCACCACTGTCATCACGAACAACAGCAGCCAGGGACTGGAAGCGCGCAGATCCAGCATCGCCAGCCCGGTCGGCAGCAACACGATCCAGCCGACCACACCCATCAGCCATGCATTGCGGGGACGCCATCCCGCGATCAACCACGCGGGAACCACGAACACCCAGAGCAGCACTGCCAGGACGTACCAGACCAGGTGCAACAATGTCTGTTGCTGCTGCGCCAAGCCATAGTCGAGCATTACCATACCGGCCATCATCGCCAGCGTCAGCAGCCAATATACGGTGGCAGCGCGCCCGTTCAAACCGGCCAGCCGCGACCATTCCACTGCGCTCTGCCATACCACAGCCAGCACCAGTACCTGCCAGCCCAAAGTCGGCAGACCGAACAAGGCTGCCAGAAACAGCACAAACAGGATGCTCGCAGTGATGACGCGCTGTTTAAGCATTGGTCTTGCCCTCGGTCAGTTGTTCGCTGGTCCGCCCGAAACGACGTTCGCGCTTTTGATAGGACTGGATGGCCGATTCCAGCGCGGCCCGGTCGAATGCGGGCCACAGGGTATCGGTGAAGTACAGTTCGGTATAAGCCAGTTGCCATAGCAGGAAGTTGCTGATGCGTTGCTCGCCGCCGGTACGGATGAACAGATCCGGTTCCGGCGCATAGGGCATGGAAAGATAAGGGGTAAGCTCTTCTTCGCCGAAGGCCGTAGCGCGCTCCGGGTGGGCCTGGCTCAAGGCATGCATCGCCTGCATGATGTCCCAGCGGCCGCCGTAATTGGCGGCGATGGTCAGCGTGAGGCTGGTGTTGTTCGCGGTAAGCAGTTCCGCCTCTTCGATGTGGCGCACGAGTTGCGCTTCGAAGCGGCTGCGGTCGCCGATGACCTTGAGGCGAATGTTGTTCTCGTGCAGTTTGCCGACTTCGCGTTCCAGCATCTTCATGAACAGCTGCATCAGGAAAGACACTTCATCCGCGGGACGCCGCCAGTTCTCGCTGCTGAATGCAAATAGAGTCAGATATTCGACGCCAAGCTGGCGGCATGCCTTGACCATCTCGCGCACCGTTTCCACGCCGCGCTGATGCCCCATGACACGAGGCATGAAGCGCTGCTTCGCCCAGCGGCCATTGCCATCCATGATGATGGCGATGTGACGCGGGACAGCAGTGATGTCGGGGATGGTGCGGGTGGAACTGAAGAAAGGCAGCGCCATTATCGTATCGATGGCCGCCTATACTGCCATCAGATCGGTTTCTTTTGCCTGCAGTGCCTTGTCGATCTCGGCAACGAAGCGGTCAGTCAGTTTCTGCACATCCTCTTGTGCGCGACGCTCCTCGTCCTCACCGACCGCTTTGTCCTTGAGCAGCTTTTTCAGCTGTTCGTTGGCATCGCGACGGATGTTGCGCACGGCGACCTTGGCATCCTCGCCCTCGCTCTTGACCACCTTGATCAGGTCGCGGCGCCGCTCTTCGGTCAGCATCGGCATCGGCACGCGGATCAGGTCACCATTGGTTGCCGGATTCAATCCAAGGTCGGAGTCGCGGATGGCTTTTTCAATGGGACCGACCATGTTCTTTTCGTAGGGCTGCACGCCGATGGTGCGCGCATCGGTCAGCGTGATGTTCGCGACCTGATTCACGGCTGTCGGACTGCCGTAGTAGTCCACCATCACGTGATCCAGCAAACCGGTATGCGCGCGCCCGGTGCGAATCTTGCCCAAGTCGGTCTTCAAAGCTTCCAGCGACTTGGCCATCTTTTGTTCTACGTTCTTCTTGATGTCAGCAATCATTTTCGTTCTCCGTCAAGAATGCTTTATTCAGTCGCAATGTACCAGCGTTCCTTCATCCTGCCCCATCACCACACGCTTCAAAGCGCCTTCCTTGAAGATGCTGAACACGATGATGGGCAGCTTCTGGTCGCGGCACAGCGTCAATGCGGTGGCATCCATCACTTTCAGGTCCTTGCCGATGGCCTCGTCGAAACTCACCTTCTGGTAGCGCGTGGCCTTCGGGTCCTTCTTCGGATCGGCGGTATACACGCCATCCACCTTGGTGGCCTTGATCACCACGTCGGCAGACATCTCCACGCCGCGCAATGCGGCCGCAGTGTCGGTGGTAAAGAACGGACTGCCGATCCCGGCTGCGAAGATCACCACCTTGCCGTCTTCCAGATAACGCAAGGCCTTGCCGCGGATGAACGGCTCGGCGACCTGCTCCAGACTCAATGCAGACTGCACACGGCATTCCAGCCCGGCGCGGGTCATCGCGTCCTGCAATGCCATGGAATTCATCACCGTCGCCAGCATGCCCATGTAATCCGCATTGGCACGATCCATGCCTTCTGCAGCAGGCGCCACGCCGCGAAAGATGTTGCCGCCGCCTACCACCATCGCCACCTCGACACCCAGCTCGGTCACTTCCTTGATCTCGGCCACGATGCGCTCGACGACCACGCGGTTGATACCGTAGCTGTCATCGCCCATCAGGGCTTCACCGGAAAGTTTGAGCAGGATGCGTTTGTAGGCGGGTGCAGTCATGGATTCCTTTCGATTATTTCTTGGCTGCAGCAGCTGCAGCAGCGACTTCAGCAGCGTAGTCTTCCACTTTCTTCTCGATGCCTTCGCCGACGATGAACATCTGGAAGGCAGAGACCGTTGCGCTCTTGCTCTTCAGCAATTGTTCGATGGTCTGCTTGCCGTCCTCGGCCTTGACGAACACCTGTCCAAGCAAGGTGACTTCCTTGAGGAACTTCTGCACGGTACCTTCGGCGATCTTTTCCAGCATGGCTTCCGGCTTGCCGGATTCCTTGGCCTTCTCGATCGCGATGCGGCGCTCGGTGGCGATGTCTTCCGGATTCACGCCGGATGCATCGACCGATTTCGGCTTGCTTGCTGCGATGTGCATCGCCAGATCCTTGCCCAGGGCTTCGTCGCCGCCGGTGAAGTTCACCATCACGCCGATCTTGTTGCCGTGCAGGTAGGTCGCCAGCTTGCCGGTGGTGGTTGCATAACGTTCGAAACGGCGCACGGTCAGGTTCTCGCCCAGCTTCATCACCAGCGCCTTGCGGTCTTCTTCGACCGTACCGGTTCCATTCGCCAGCTTCATCGCCAGCAGCGCGTCGATGTCCGCCGGGTCGTTCTTGACCACGGTTTCTGCAACGTTTTTGGCGAACGCCATGAAATCGTCGTTCTTGGCCACGAAGTCGGTTTCGCAATTCACTTCCGCCACCGCGCCGGTCTTGCCGTCAGCGGCGAGGAACGAACCGATCACGCCTTCTGCCGTCACACGCGATGCCGCCTTGCTGGCCTTGGCGCCGCTCTTGATGCGCAGCAACTCTTCCGCCGCCTTGGCGTCGCCATTGGTCTCGACCAATGCCTTCTTGCATTCCATCATGCCGAGGCCGGTAGCCTCGCGCAGCTCTTTCACCATGGTTGCGGTGATCTCTGCCATGTCACACTCCTAATGATTTCAACTAAATTCAAGTTACAAAAAAGGGGGCTTGCGCCCCCTCGAAAATATGAAAACTCGCGTCGCGACTCGTTTGTCCCCTCTCCCCCCGGGAGAGGGTTAGGGTGAGGGAAAACGGCGATGGCGAATTCACTATCTTAAAGATGGCTACTTGCCACAGCCGTTGCGGGTAGGCTGCTTACGCTGCACTTTCCGCGACTTGCGCCGTCAAGTCGTTGAGCGCCTGCTCGCGTCCTTCCAGGATCGCATCGGCCACGCCGCGCGCATACAGGCGGATCGCCTGGCTGGAGTCGTCGTTGCCGGGAATCACGTAATCCACGCCGAGCGGACTGTGGTTGGTATCCACCACGCCGATGACCGGGATGCCCAGCTTCTGCGCTTCGGTGACGGTACCCTTCTGGTAGCCGACGTCGATCACGAAGATGGCGGAAGGCAGGCCTTGCAGATCCTTGATGCCACCCAGGCTGCGATCGAGCTTTTCCAGCTCGCGGCGCAGAACCAGGCCTTCTTTCTTGGAAACCTTCTCGATGCTGCCGTCTTCGATCATCGTTTCCAGTTCGCGCAGGCGCTTGATGGAAGTCTGGACGGTCTTGAAGTTGGTCAGCATGCCGCCGAGCCAACGGTGATCAACGAAGGGGGAACCGCAACGTTGCGCTTCCTCGCGGATGATCTCGCGCGCCTGGCGCTTGGTTGCCACGAACAGGATGGTGCCCTTCTTCGCGGCGATCTTGCGCACTTCCTTCAGCGCGTCGTTGAACATCACGACGGTCTTTTCCAGGTTGACGATATGAATCTTGTTGCGATGACCGAAGATATACGGGGCCATCTTGGGATTCCAGAAACGGGTCTGGTGTCCGAAATGGACGCCCGCTTCCAGCATTTGACGCATGGTTACTTGCATTTAGTGCTCCAATCGTTAAGGGTTAAGTCTTCCACCCGTCAGCCTGATCCTTTAATCCAAAGGACACCCCAACATGAACGGATGTGCGAATTACCGTTTATTCGGCGGATGCCGGATAAACAGGGCGCGCATTGTAACCGAAGCGGCCCGCGGACTCAACGGCTGGATGCATGATGAACTTGGCTGGCTTCAGGCGCAGCTAAACCAGCATGTGCGGGTTCTCGATCAGTTGCTGATAGATCAGACTTTGCAGGATGACGCTGTCATTCGGCGGTAAATCCTGGAATTCGATGCCGTGGCGCACCAGGGGCGGCTTCGCAGTACCATCCTGCCCGGTGGTGAATGTTGCCCGAATGATGCCCTTTAGCGACAGGTATGCATCGATATTGTGCAGCTGTACCCGGAACGACAAATTAAGGGTATCTCCTTTACCACCCAGTGCACTCCTCGATTCCAGGGAAACCCCATTGGCGCTGATGTCGGAAATAAGCGCCGATATTTGCTCTGCCTCCCCGCTCTTGCTACCCCTGACTGCCGCAATGATCCGCGTCCTGACGCGTGGCGCCTTGCGGATCATGATTCCCTGGATGTCCCCTGGAATCGAGAGATGCATATATTCATAAGGGATCTTGCATATCTTCAGGATGGTACAGGCGAAGCCAAAGGCATTCTGGCCAGAAAAAGAGCGCATGACGACCTTTTCCTTTTCCCTGAGTTGCAGCCGAAGTCCGTTGGCGGTGATCGGCATGGATACCAGCAGGCTGGATCCCCTGAGAAATCCGATCACCTTGACTGTGAAGCGTTCATGGGACAATTGGGCCGGCGGTTCAAGTTGCAGCCTGTCTTCCGATTTCAGATTCAAGTCGTCAAAACCAAAGGAGGTCTTCGCTCCATTGGCTCCAGACGCCCCGGTAGCCGCCTCTTCCAGGGCGGAAAAACGCTCCTCCTCCACATTGTCCGGCACTTCCCACGACAATTCGTGGCGGGCGCCGCCAGCAAGCAGTGCATCAAGGTGTTCCTCGTCCCGTACAAGCTCGCCCCGCCCAAGCAATAGCGTGTAGTTCTGGTCATACAGCGGCCACGGGGCCGGCTTGCCGACCATGACCTCATTGGGCTTTAGCAGTATCAGGCTCATGCAACAGGATCAGCCGGAATGGTCATGGCAGATGGATATTCAATCCTGCCGTGCATGGCGGCTAGGTCGATTACAGCGCTGATTCGTTGGTCTCGCCGGTACGTATCCGGATGACCTGCTCCACCGGGGTGATGAATATCTTGCCGTCACCGATCTTGCCGGTGTTCGCCGCCTTGACGATGGCTTCGATTGCCGTATCCAGCATGGCTGCACTGATCACGACCTCGATCTTGATCTTCGGGAGGAAATCCACCACATATTCCGCACCGCGATACAACTCCGTGTGCCCCTTCTGGCGGCCAAAGCCCTTGACTTCGGTAACGGTCAGCCCGCTGACACCCAGCTCGGACAATGCCTCGCGGACTTCGTCGAGTTTGAAGGGCTTGATGATGGCTTCGATCTTCTTCATGGAGTTCTCCCAAAATGTGTGCGGCAAGTATAACTAAAAGTCGTCCTGATAACGTACCGTAATCGGGTAGCGCCAGTCTTTACCGAATCCGCGATCCGTGATGCGGACTCCGACCGGGGCTTGGCGGCGCTTGTACTCCGCTATCCGGATGAGTCTCACCACTCGCAGAACATCTGCGCTGGCGTATCCCAAGTCCTCGATTTGCGCGATGTTCATGTTCTTCTCGACATAACAGGCCATGATCGCATCCAGCACGTCATACAGAGGCAGGCTATCCTGGTCGGTCTGATCCGGCTTCAGTTCGGCACTGGGCGGTCGCGTGATGATGCGCTCCGGGATCACCCTGCCCATGCTGTTGCGCCAGTTGGACAGGCGATATACCCAGGTCTTGCTCACATCCTTGAGCACCGCAAAACCTCCGGCCATGTCGCCGTAGAGCGTGGCGTAGCCGACCGTCATCTCGGATTTGTTGCCGGTGGTCAGTACCAGCGAGCCGGTCTTGTTGGAGATCGCCATCAGCAGGTTGCCGCGTATGCGTGCCTGCAGATTCTCTTCGGTCGTATCTGCGGGCAGGCCCTTGAACAAGGGCGACAGTGTCTCCTGCAGCGCAGTGAAGGTTGGCAGGATATCCAGCTCCTCGTAGCGCACGCCGAGCAGCCTCACCATCTCGCGCGAATCGTCGATGCTCATCTGCGCGGTGTAAGGCGACGGCATCATCACCGCCAGTACCTTGTCCGCGCCCAATGCATCCACCGCCACCGCCAGCGTCAACGCCGAATCGATACCGCCGGACAGCCCCAGCAGCACTCCGGGAAAACGATTCTTGCCGATGTAATCGCGTACGCCGACGCACAAGGCACGATAGATGCTGGCCTCGTCCTTCACCACGTTCTCGCACTTCCCCGGCACCAGCTTGCCATCCTCAAACTCTACAAGACCCAGCAACTCGTCAAAGGCCGGGAATTGATGCGTCAGCTCCCCTTCGTTGTCCATCACGAAAGAGGCTCCGTCGAACACCAGCTCGTCTTGCCCGCCCACCATGTTGGCGTACACCACGGCCAGACCGGTGTCGACTATGCGTTCGCGTATGGTCTCGTAACGGGTGTCCTGCTTGTTGAAGTGATAGGGCGATGCGTTCAATACCAGCAATACCTGCGCCCCAGCCTCTTTGGCGCGGATGGCGGCGTGCTCATGCCAGACATCGGCACAGATATTGATTCCGAATCTGACACCGTCCAGCTCGATCAGGCAGGGCTCGTTGCCATGTGCGAAATAACGCTCCTCATCGAACACGCTGTGGTTGGGCAAGGCATGTTTGTTATAGGTCGCAACGATCTTGCCGTCGCGCAACACCGATGCCGAGTTGTAGAAATGCCTGTCGATCTTGCGCGGATGTCCGACGATCAGCGTGATGCCCTGTGCTTGCAGCGCAAGGTCGCGCAATGCGGTGTCGCAGGCATGATAGAAACCGTCGCGCAACAGCAGGTCTTCCGGCGGATAGCCGCAGAGGCTGAGTTCAGGCGTGAGCAAGATTCCCGCGCCCTGTTTTTTTGCACGCTGCGCGTATTCGGCGATCTTGGCGGCGTTGCCGGCGAGGTCGCCGACGGTGCAATTGATCTGTGCGATTGCGATCTTCATACCTTGTCTTCCAACTGCTGTGGTTGATCCAGTTCGACCCGTTCTATCCTGGCGAACTGTTCAGTGATCTTGCGACTGCTGATCTGAACATCGTCCACATCCTTGTTCGCCTGACGGATGTGTTCCGCCAGTTTCTTCATGCGTTCGTCGAAGCGGCCGAAGTCTTTGCCCAGCTTGCCCAGCTCGTCCTTGATGATGTGCACCTGCTTGCGCGTCTCCACATCCTTCATCACCGCGCGTGCCGTGTTCAGCACAGCCATCAACGTGGTCGGGGATACGATCCACACGCGCCGCTGCATGGCGTAATCCACCACATCGGAATGGTGCGCGTGGATCTCGGCGAACACCGCCTCGGCGGGAATGAACATCACCGCGCCGTCCGAGGTCACCTCGGGAATGATGTATTTTGCGGAGATATCGTCCACGTGTTTTTTTACGTCCGCCTTGAATTGCCGTTCCGCCACCAGTCTTTCTGCAGGGCTCGCCGCATCGAACATGCGGTGATAGTTTTCCAGCGGGAATTTGGAATCCACCGCCACCATGCCGGTGGGCTCGGGCAGCTTCAGCACGCAATCGGCGCGGCTGCCGTTCGGCAGGGTGTATTGCATCTCGTAGGCCTGCGGCGACAGGATGTTGCGCACCAGACCTTCCAGCTGCACCTCGCCGAACGCACCCCGCGAACGCTTGTCGCCGAGCAGTTCCTGCAGGCTTACCACGTTGGTGGTCAACCCGTCGATCTTCTTCTGCGCCTCATCGATGGTTGCCAGCCGCGCCATCACGCTGACGAATGTCTCGTTGGTCTTCTTGAAGCCTTCATCCAGGCGTTCGTTGACCTTGCCGCCGATCTGTTCCAGCCGACCATCCACAGTCTTGCTCAGGGTCTCGATACTGTTGCGCAGATGCTGCGATGCATTGTTGAACGATTCCTGGATCAGCTTCTGGTCTGCCCGCCCCTGTTCCGCCAGCTTCTCCAGCATCTGCGCCAGCATCTCGGTGCGCAACGCACCAATGGCGTCGCGCGTGGCGCGCAATTCTTCGCTCACGGCAGAACGCAGGCGTTCGGATTCCGCGACCTGAGTCGCGATCAGACGATCGCCCTGCTTGTTCAAACCATCGTGCAGGTCGGTGAGCATGGCACGATGCTGTTGTTCCAGCATCTGTGCGGTCCGCGCGGGAGCCCTCCACTGCATTGCCAGCAATACGGCCAGCAGCACCAGCGCGGCAGCGATCAGAAATACTTCCAGCGTCATATCACTTACCAGTCAAATTTCTATTTGGTCTTGAATGCCTCGGCCATGAGAGCCATGCCCTTGCTCCAGGAATCCTTGTCCGCCGCGGCGTTGTAGGCCATGGGCAACTTGAATTTCTTGCCAAGCCTGTCCGCCTCCGGGCTGGTGAAGCTGTGCATGGCTCCTGGATAGGTCACCACCAGGGGCGTCACACCGGCTTTCTCCATTTCCTGGCGAAATGCCGCAACCTGCTCGGCGGGGATAAACGGGTCGGCTTCGCCGGTGAACGAGGCGATGCGCGCCTTCACCACACCTGGCTCGGCCGGATGCATCGTCTTCAGCCCGCCGTGGAAACTTTCCACCACCTTGAGCGGTTCGCCTATGCGCGCCATGTTCAGCACCACCGAGCCACCGAAGCAATAGCCGATAGCGCCGATGTTGTCGGCATCCACCGACTTCTGCTGCCTGAGCAGTGCGAGTGCCGCCTCGAAGCGCGCCTTGGCCAGTGCCTCGTTCTGGCTCACTTCGCTGGAGAATTTCTGCGCATCGTCGGGATGGTGCGCCATCTTGCCGTTGCCGTACATGTCGAGAGCGAGCGCGGTGTAGCCTTGCTTGGCCAGCATGCGTGCGCGCTTGCGCGCGTAGTCGTTGAGCCCCCACCATTCATGCACCACGAGGACACCCGGGCGCTTGCCCTTGACGACATCGTCATAGGCAATATAGCCCTTGAGCTTGACACCGTCGGCTTCGTAGCTGACTTCCTTGCCCTGTACCGCAGCATGGGCCGCCACTGCCGCGAACATGAGTCCGACGAAACATAGCAATGTTTTCATGGTCATTCTCCGGTTGTGAGTGTGCAGCCAGTATAAATCAAGATGAAATGACAAGGGACGCCGTAGCGTCCCTTGTCGGTCAGATTACATCCGGACAATGATCACTCAGCTGCCCGTACCGCCTTCTTGCGGTCATGCTCTTTCAGGTAACGCTTGCGGATGCGAATCGATTTCGGCGTCAGCTCGACCAGTTCGTCGTCGTCGATGAATTCCACGGCGGATTCCAGCGTCAACTTCAGCGCAGTGGTCAAACGCACTGCTTCGTCGGTGCCGGAAGCGCGCACGTTGGTGAGCTTCTTGCCCTTGATCGGATTGACGATCAGGTCGTTGTCGCGCGAGTGGATACCGATGATCATGCCTTCATACAGCTTGTCGCCGGGGACCACGAACATGCGACCGCGATCTTCCAGGTTCCACAGCGCGTAAGCCACCGCTTCGCCGTCTTCCGCCGAGATCAGCACACCGTTGTGGCGCCCCGGCAGGTCGGCCTTGACCGGACCGTAGTCGTCGAACACGTGGCCGATCAGGCCGGTGCCGCGCGTCATGGTCATGAAGTCGGACTGGAAGCCGATCAGGCCGCGTGCGGGAATGTGGTATTCCAGACGGGTACGGCCCTGGCCGTCGGATTCCATGTTGGTCAGTTCGCCGCGACGGCGGCCGATCTCTTCCATCACCGCGCCCTGATGGGCATCTTCCAGGTCGATGGAGAGGTTTTCATACGGCTCGCACTTCTCGCCGTTGATCTCTTTGTAAACCACGCGCGGTTTGCCCACGGCCATCTCGAAACCTTCGCGGCGCATGTTCTCCAGCAGAATCGTCAGGTGCAACTCGCCGCGACCGGAGACGCGGAACACGTCGGCATCCTGTGTGTCTTCCACCTTCAAAGCCACGTTGGTCAGCAATTCCTTGGTCAGGCGGTCACGGATCTGGCGGCTGGTGACAAACTTGCCCTCGGTGCCTGCCAGCGGCGAGGTGTTGACCATGAAGTCCATGGTCAACGTGGGCTCATCCACCATCAGCATGGGCAAGCCAACAGGATTGTCCTTGTCGCAGATGGTGACGCCGATACCGATCTCTTCCAGACCGGAGATGATGATGATGTCGCCAGCTTCGGCGCTATCCACCGGCACGCGATCCAGACCCTGGAAACCCAGCACCTGGTTGATACGGCCGGAGCCGACCTGTTTCTCATGGTTCATCACCACGACCTGCTGGCCGGGCTTGATGCGGCCGTTCAGTACGCGACCGACGCCGAGGCGTCCGGTGAAGGTGGAGTAGTCCAGCGCGGCCAGTTGCAGCTGCAGCGGCGCATCGGGGCTGCCGGGAGGCGTCGGTACGAACTTCAATACGGTGTCGAACAGCGGCTTCATGTCGGAAGCCGATCCGCCATTCGATGGCGCATCTTTCAGATCCAGGCAGGCCCAGCCATTCAGGCCGGATGCATAGATCACGGGAAAATCCAGTTGCTCGTCGGTGGCGCCGAGTTTGTCAAACAGGTCGAAAGTCTGGTTCAGCACCCAGTCCGGACGGGAACCCGGGCGGTCGACCTTGTTGATCACCACGATGGGCTTGAGACCCAAGGCCAGCGCCTTCTTGGTCACGAAGCGGGTCTGCGGCATCGGGCCTTCCACCGCATCCACCAGCAGCAGCACGCCGTTCACCATGCCCAGCACGCGCTCCACCTCGCCGCCGAAGTCGGCGTGTCCCGGTGTGTCGACGATGTTGATGTGGGTGCCGTTGTATTCGATGGCGGTGTTCTTGGCCAGAATGGTAATGCCGCGCTCTTTTTCCAGATCGTTGCTGTCCATCACGCGCACATCCACCTTCTGGTGTGCGGCGAAGGTTCCGGACTGGCGCAGTAATTGGTCAACCAGGGTGGTCTTGCCGTGGTCGACGTGGGCGATGATGGCGATGTTGCGTAGAGCGCGGGACATGATGTGTACTACCTGTGCAGGATTCAAAGGGCGCGCATTCTAGCACAGAGCCGGTAGACAGACAGGATAACTATGAGTCGGCAAAACACACCCGATTCCGGCCGGCGGCTTTGGCCTGGTACATCGCGGCATCGGCCAGCCTGATCAGATCCTCCTGGGTAACGCCATGATCGTTGAAAAGCACCACGCCGATACTGGCTGTGCAATGGTGCTCGACGATGTGCGGCTCCACCCCGTCCTTTTTCGACACAGCCAGCCGGTAAGTTTCCCCCAGAGACTGCCTGATCTTTTCGGCAACGACATTGGCCTGATCCACCGAAATGTCTTTGTCGGTATCCAGCTCGCTCAACATCACCACGAACTCATCGCCGCCGAAGCGCGAAACGGTATCGACCTCGCGCACACATTTAACGATGCGGCGCGCCACCTCCACCAGCAGGATATCCCCCACATCGTGCCCATGCTCGTCGTTGAGCGGCTTGAAATTATCCAGGTCTATGAACATCAGCGCCGCATAGCGATTGTTGCGTTTGCAGGCGGAAATGACCAGGCTGAACCTGTCCTGGAGCAGGCGCCGATTGGGCAGTTGCGTCAGGGTATCGTAGAAAGCCAGGTTGCGGATCTGCTCCTCGGCTTTCTTGCGTTCGGTGATGTCGCGCATCACCCCCAACAGGATCATTTCATTCCGCTCGTTTCTGGCGAAACTTGTCGTCACCTCGCACCACACGACAGAACCGTCGCGGCGGCAGTATCCCACTTCGTCCAGATACACATGATCGCCATCTGTGCCGCTCAGGAATATCTCGCTGCGTTCGCGGATCCACCTTTGGACATCTGCCCTGGATTCGGCTGTCAGCGTTTTTTCCATCGGATATTGCATGATCTCATCGACACTGTAGCCAAGCAGTTTGCTGATAGACGGGCTCATATAGACCCAGTGCTGCGATTTCGGCTCCAGCACCCAGATGACATCGGAAATATTATCGGCAAGAAAACGATACTTGGCCTCGCTCTCGTGTATCAGTTTTTTTTGATCTTCAAGCGCATCCAGCATGCGATCCAGATGTCGCGCCAGCACGCCGATCTCATCGGCGCGCCCCATATCGGAACGTCGCTTTCCCCAGCCGTGCTCCACTGCTGCCGCGACCTGCATCAAATGGCTAAGCCCGCGCGTCAATCGCCTCGCCAGCAATAGCGCAATCAGCGAAACCGCCAGCACCGCGAACAGGATGAACTCGATCCACATCCGGGTGAGTTCGGCAAGATTCTCATTCACCGTATCGCGCGTCATCTCGACACGCACCCAGCCCAGAAAACGGCCTTCATCCAGTACCGGTTGGGCGATGACGATCAGGTTGGGCTGATTCACCAATATGGCTTGCTCACGATTCAACGAGGCCAGCATGTCGCGACTTGTCTTGTCGGTCACGAAGAATCCAACTTCATCAGGGTTGGTCGAGGCCAGCACCTCACCGTGTGGGTTCAGGAAATAGGCCCGCTGCAGATCCTGCGTCCTGGCAAAGCCCTGCACCACCTCCTGCAGCCCCACCAGGTCATTTGCCAATGCCCATGAGGTTCCACTGATTGCCAGCGCGCGTGCGAGTGAAGAAGCGCGTTCCTCGGAAGATTGATAGAGTGCCCCACGTTGTTGCTGGAGGATCAGGTAACCAAAACCCAGCATCAACGCGAGCGATGCTATGGCGAAACCGAGGATCAGCTGCCTTCGTATCGAGCCGCGCCACAGGGTGCTGAATTGTCTGAATATCTTCATCAGTATTCGATCGGCCGTACGGTTTCGGAAAAATCCTTCAGATATTGCTCGACCGGCCTGTAGGTCTCATTGCTGGCATGTTCGAAACGGGTGATACCCAGCCTTTTGAGTATGGCCCTTCCCTCGCTGGTTTTACCTATGTCGACCAGCGCCCTGCCGACCTTCACGGTCAATACGGGTGGCACATCGTCACGTGCCACCCAACCGTTGTTCGGCAACGTTCCCGTCTGCCACTTCACCTCGAGTTGCGCCGCCATTTCCGGCTTTTCCTGCTGGAAGACCTTCCACGGCACGGGCCATGTCGCTGCAGCGGCGACATGGCCGCGCAGTACATTCATGATGGAAGATTCTTGCGAACCGACGTACAGGTTCTCGATGTCGCGCTTCACGTCGATGCCGTGCGTTTGCAGATAGTATTGCGGCATCATGGTCGCCGCCAAAGCGGTCGGCGCTGGATAACACACCTTCTTGCCTTTAAGATCGCTGACGCGGCTAATACCGCTATCCCTGCGCACCAGGATGATGCCGCGGAACAGTTCGTCGTTGCCCATCTTGCCGAACACCCGGTAACCATACTTGAGCGAACGCACAGTCTGATAGGGATTCGGCATGGCGAAGTCGAAATGCCCGTTGTAGAGTTTCTTCTCGAACTCTGCGTAGTTGCGGGAAGCTTCCAACCGGAAGCGTGCCTGCGGAATGGCAGCATTGAGGTAGTCGATGACGGGACCGTACACCTCCACCAGACGCTTCGGATTGTGCAAGGGATGGATGCCGACGATGTATTCCTTGGGCTCATCCGCTCCGCGTTCCGAGAATGTGGGTTGATAGGTTTCTTCTTGCTGTTCGCCGCAGCCGACGATCAGCAATGCGGCAAGCGCCACAACATGCCATTTCATCTTTAGCTCCCCAGATCGCCCAGCAGCCGGATGACTTGTCAACTCAAGTGCGGAATATACTCGCAATCCCAATGCCAGCAAACGTCCCCGGCCTTGCCCAACATAACGCTGGCTTTTATTTTCTTGCTGAGTATAATGCGCGCCTTGCCGCCTTTGGGGCGGTATTGAGTCCATCGTTTTCTGACCCTCCAGCGTCCATTTTGGATGCGCCAAGCTTCACCGGTTAGCGACGATGTTTGTTTGCGCCGGTAGAGGTATTAGCATTTCCCCTACTGAATTTCATTGTGTGGCATTGAGCCACGCATGCGCTGTGTCTGATAAAAATTAAGGAACAACTGTGTCTGATAAAATCATCGCAACTGCTGCACCCGAGACTACCGAAGCCGTAGCCACCTTTGCCACACTGGGTTTGAACCCGGCGATCCTGAAAGCCGTGCAGGATGCGGGTTACACCGTACCTTCTCCTATCCAGGCGCAAGCCATCCCTGAAGCGCTGGCCGGCCATGACCTGATGGCATCCGCCCAGACCGGCACCGGCAAGACCGCCGCTTTCATCCTGCCTGCATTGCAACGCCTGTCCGTCGAATCTGCCGTACGCAGCAAAGGCCCGCGCGTACTGGTACTGACCCCGACGCGCGAACTGGCGCAACAAGTCTCCGACGCCGCCAACAAATACGGCAAGAACATGCGCGTCAAGGTGGTGAGCATCCTCGGCGGCATGCCCTACCCGCTGCAAAACAAGCTGCTGTCCGGATTCGTCGATATCCTGGTTGCCACACCAGGCCGTCTGATCGACCACATCGAACGCGGCCGCATCGATTTCTCGCGCCTTGAGATGCTGGTGCTGGACGAAGCCGACCGCATGCTGGACATGGGTTTCATCGACGATGTGGAGCGCATCGCCGCAGCCACGCCGGCTACACGCCAGACCCTGCTGTTCTCTGCCACGCTGGAAGGCGTGATCGGCAATCTGGCCCAACGTCTGTTGAAAAGCCCCAAGCGCATCAGCGTCACCTCCGCTCAGGCCAAGCACGAGAACATCGAACAGCGCCTGATGTATGTGGACGACATGGCCCACAAGAACCGCCTGCTCGACCATCTGCTGCGCGATGTGGACTTGAACCAGGCGCTGGTGTTCACCGCCACCAAGCGCGATGCCGATTCGCTGGCTGACGAACTTTCCGCTGCCGGCCACGCTGCCGCCGCCCTGCATGGCGACATGAATCAGCGCGAACGCAACCGCACCCTGCTCAACCTGCGCCGCGGCAATGTGCGTGTGCTGGTCGCCACCGATGTCGCCGCACGCGGCATCGACGTGGCAGGCATCACGCACGTCATCAACTTCGACCTGCCCAAGTTCGCCGAGGATTACGTCCACCGTATCGGCCGTACCGGCCGCGGCGGCGCTTCGGGCATCGCAGTCTCGTTCGCCTCCAACCGCGACGCGATGCACCTGAAGAAGATCGAACGCTATACCGGCCAGCCCATCAAGACGCACACTGTCGAAGGTATGGAGCCGAAGTTCAAGCCGCGTCCGGCTTCTTCACAACCTCGCAGCGGCGCTGGTCGCAGCAACGGTGGCGGTTTTGGACGCAACAATGGCGGAGGCAACGGTGGCAACTTCAGCCGTCACGCCGCCCCGGACAGTCGGCACGAGCATCCGCAAGGACAGCGCCGTGAAGGGCACAAGCACAGCCGTTTCAGCAACGATGCTCGTCCTCGCAGCAATGCAGCGGTGAATGGCAACGTGAACGGCAATGTCAACGGCAATCGCGCACCTTCAGCTCCTCATGCCGGCGCACGCCGTCCTCAAGGTACCAGCTTTGCTTTGGGACGCGGTCATAACAGCAGCAATACCGGCAACAAACGCTGAAGCGAACAGTAGGCACAATAAAAAAGGCACGCCGAAGCGTGCCTTTTTTGTTTATCAGTTCCAATCAATCATCTTCTTCATCGTCCCGCTGGTGCCTTCTGTGCTTCTCCCGGCGACCATGATCATGCTCGCCATCATCCTCACCGGCATCGCCTTGTTCGGCAGGTGCCGTAGATGCAGAAACCTGCGCGTTATTGCTGCCACCCACTGCCGCCCCCACTGCGCCGCCAACAGCACCGCCTATCACCGCCCCATTCTGTCCGCCGACCTGATATCCCACAGCCGCGCCAGTACCCCCTCCGACTGCGCCACCCAATACCGCCCCCAGATTGCCATCGTCAGTTGCACAGCCAGCCAGCAATAACACAGCGATCACAACAATATTCTTCATCTAAAACCCCTAATCAATTGTCCATATTCATATCCGGCATAAACAAGTCTGCCTGACCCGCACCTGCGGCGCGCTTCGGCATTCTACTATCTCCGTTATCAAAACACTCACAAGATGGTTGTAGTCGCCAGCGCTATCCTCTATCCTTGCGGCCAGTTGCTATTCATTATTTATCATGTCCATCAGCATCAAAACCCCGCAGGAAATCGAAAAGATGCGCATTGCCGGACGTTTGGCCGGCGAGGTGCTGGATTACATCGCGCCTTTCGTGAAAGCAGGCGTTACTACCGACGAACTCGACAAACTGTGCCATGACTACACGGTGAACGTGCAGGGCGGCATCCCTGCCCCGCTCAATTATGCACCGGGCGGACACACCCCCTATCCGAAATCCATTTGCACATCGATCAACCATCAGGTCTGTCACGGCATACCCAGCGACAAAAAATTGAAAAACGGCGACATCGTGAACATAGATGTCACGCCGATCAAGGACGGCTATCACGGCGATTCCAGCCGCATGTATTACGTTGGCGAACCGTCCATCCAGGCCAGACGATTGTGCGAAGTGGCCTATGAATCGATGTGGCGCGGCATCCGCATGGTCAAGCCAGGTGCGCATCTCGGCGACATCGGACACGCCATCCAGACCTTTGTCGAAGGCATGGGTTACAGCGTGGTGCGGGAATTCTGCGGCCACGGCATCGGCAGCAAATTCCACGAAGAACCGCAAGTGCTGCACTATGGCAGACCCCATACGGGCGTCAAACTCGAGGCCGGCATGATCTTCACCATCGAACCGATGGTCAATGCGGGAAAAGCTGGCATCAAACAGCTGGGCGACGGCTGGACGGTGGTGACCAAAGATCACAGCCTGTCCGCGCAGTGGGAACATACCATTCTGGTCACCGAGACCGGTTATGAAGTGCTGACCCTGTCTGCAGGATCGCCGCCAATTCCCGCATAGACTCCTCTGCCGCGATGTCCATAGCAGAAATACGTGACAGTCTGCGCAATGCCCGTCGCGCGCTTCAGGAAGACTACATCGCCCATCCTCACCCCGCCCGTTATCTGCGCGCCCACGCAAAACTGGTTGATGAACATCTGCGCCTGGTATGGAAGCTGCTCGGCCTGCCCCGCAACCTTGCTTTGGTCGCCGTGGGCGGATATGGCCGGGCCGAGCTGTTTCCGAAGTCGGACATCGACCTGCTGATCCTGCTGCCGCAGCAGCCGGACGAGCCATTGCAGCATCGCCTGCAGGAACTGGTCGGAAAACTATGGGACATGGGACTGGAAGTCGGCCACAGCGTGCGCACCATCGGCGACTGCATGTCGGAAGCGTCGGATGTGACGGTGCAAACCAATCTGATGGAGGCACGCCATATCACAGGCAACCGCGCCCTGTTCGTGGAGATGCGCGAAACCCTGGCAACGCACCTGAGCCGCCGCGCCTTCTATCTCGCCAAGGTACAGGAGCAGGAACAGCGGCATACCCGTTTTGTGGACACCGACTACAACCTGGAACCCAATCTGAAAGAAAGTCCCGGCGGACTGCGCGATCTGCAGACGGTGCTATGGATCTCGCGTGCATGCGGATTTGGCCATACCTGGCAGGCGCTGGCCCTGGCCGACCTCATCACCCCCACCGAAGCGCGCCAGATCGCACACCATGAACACCTGCTCCAGGATCTGCGCATCCGCCTGCATTACCTTTCCGGTCGCCACGACGATCGCCTGGTGTTCGAGTACCAGACCGCGCTTGCCGGGCAGCTCGGCATCTCCGCAAGTGCGCAACGCCGTGCCAGCGAACACTTGATGCAACATTACTACCGCACCAAGCGGGCCGTGCTGCAGCTCAATGCCGTACTACTGCAAACAATGAGAGCACGCATCTTCCCTGCTACCGAGACCTACCCATTGAACGAGCGCTTCGTCGCGCGCGACGACAAACTGGAAGCACGCGATGAAGCACTGTTTGAAAAAGAACCCTCCGCCATTCTGGAGAGTTTCCTGCTGCTGGAACAGCATCCGCGCCTGACCGGATTCTCCGCCCAGACCTTGCGTGCACTGTGGAGGGCACGCAAATCCATCGGTTCGGCATTCCGCAAAGACCCGCACAATCGCAGCTTGTTCATGGAGATATTCCGCCAGCCGCAAGGCCTGACCCATGCGCTCAGGCGCATGAACCAGCAGGACATCCTCGGACGCTATCTCCCGCCCTTCGGGCGCATCGTTGGACAGATGCAACACGACCTGTTCCATGTTTATACCGTGGATGAACACATCCTGATGGTGGTGCGCAACCTGCGCCGCTTCACCTTGGCGCAATATGCACACGAATACCCGCTGTGCAGCAAGCTCATCCACGATTTCGCGCGGCCCGAAGTGCTGTATATCGCTGGCATCTTCCATGACATCGCCAAAGGGCGCGGCGGCGACCACGCCACACTTGGACGCGTCGATGCAGCGCGCTTCTGCAGACTGCACGGAATGATGCGCGAAGACACCGATCTCGTCGTGTGGCTGGTCGAACATCACCTCACCATGTCGGCCACCGCGCAGAAACAGGATCTTTCCGACCAGGACGTGATCGCCGCTTTTGCCGCCAAGATCAAGAACGAACGCTATCTCGCCGCCCTCTATCTGCTGACCGTGGCCGACATACGCGGCACCAGCGCGAAAGTGTGGAACGCATGGAAAGCCCAGTTGCTTGAAAGTCTCTACCACACGACCCGGCGCTTCCTCACCAGCGGCAAGGTCGCCGACCAGGTAGGAGAGGTTCGCCGTCTCGCCACCGAGACGCTGAGCCTGTATGCCATCGGCCCGGAAGTCTATGAACTGCTGTGGGCCCAGTTCGATGCGGACTATTTCCTGCGCCATGAACCGCACGAGATTGCCTGGCATACCCGCTTGCTGGCGCACCGGGTGAACAGCGACACACCCATCGTCAAGGCGCGGCTTAGCCGCATCGGCGAAGGACTGCAGGTAATGGTGTATACCCAGGACAAGCCGTTCCTGTTCGCGCGCATCTGCAATTTCTTCGCACGCATGTCCTACAACATCATGGAAGCCAAGGTGCACACCACACAGCACGGTTATGCGCTGGACAGCTTCCAGGTGATGGATGCAAACAATGAGAAGACCATATACCGCGACGTGATGAACTACATCGAATACGAACTGGCACAGCAACTGGCCAGCGAGGCGCCGCTGGCTGCACCGAATGTCGGCAGGGTCAGCCGCCAGCTCAAGCATTTCCCTATCGTGCCGCAAGTCGACATCTCGCAGGACGAAAAAGGAAGACACATCCTGTCCGTCGTCGCCGGCGACCGGCCCGGCCTGCTGGCGCGCATCGCTTACCTGCTGGCGAAGCACAACATCGAACTGAGTACTGCCAAGATCAACACCCTGGGTTCGCGTGCGGAAGACACTTTCTGGATCAATGGCGATGCATTGGAGCGACCTCAGGAAGTCGCAGATTTGCGCGAAGCCTTGCAGTTGCAGCTCGCATGAACATGATCCCAGCCCGGCCCTGGAAACTTGGTTGCCGCCAAACCGACCGGAATTTAACGGATAATTAACAATCGTGCGGCAAATAATCTGGTCTAATTGAGTTGTGACGTTTACCCGCAAATCATATTCCACTCAAGATGGAAGAAGCATGAAAGATTCGTCACAAAAAATCGGTGGATCAGGTATTCACACTTGCAGACAGCTTCTTGCCATATCGGCAGCCATGTTCATGGCAAGCTTTTCCGCCCAGGCCGTCGAAATCGACACTTTCGAATTCAATGGCTACATGCGCGGGGGTGCATATCTCAGTCCTGCAGGTACGCCCCGCGGAGGCTACACGTTGGGCGGCGACACCCAGAAGTTCCGGCTTGGCAATGAAGGCGATAACGGCATCGAATTCGGTATCGGAAAGACCTTCGATGTCGGCAACGGCATGAAATGGGGCGTGCAATACATGCCATCGGTATGGAACGGGAAATATGCCACCGCACAGGGCTTTGCGACGATGTCGGGACTGGATTTCGCGCCGGAAGCAACCTTTTGGGCCGGGCAGCGCCGGCTGCGCATACAGGATGTGCATATCGTCGATTATTATCTGATGGATTACGGCGACAATACCGGCGCAGGCATGACTGGCTACAATCTTGGCTACGCCAAGCTGGGGGTGGGCGTATTCACCGGGGGCACCCTCGACAACAATACTGCTGCAACCAGCAACGCCCGCCGCATCAATGTGGACCTGTCGGAAATTCAATCTAATGCCGGCGGCACACTGCGAATCCTGGCTACACTGGTGAACGGAAGTTTTCAGATGGGAAGATCCGGCACAGGGCTGTCGCTCTCCCATAACCAGTCCGATTTCCTGGTGAACGGGCTCACCAATACCATTTTTCTGCAAAGTGCATCCGGCCATGCCGGATTGAACGGTCAGTTCCAGGGATTGGGAGACGTCGCAACTGGCAGCATCGAACAGCCCGGAATGCAAAGCATGCGCATCGCAGAGACCGTCACCTGGCAAAGCGGTGCGTTCGGTGGACAGGCATTGATAGCCCATCAGTCTGCAAAAATCGATGGCGGCATCAATAATGGCCTGAGCACACGCGACTTCTCTTTGGGGGGGCGCATGTCTTATGCAACCAGCCGAAACTTCAAATGGCTGGTGGAAGCTGGCACGACCTCACGCAGGATCGACGGACAAGCCCCCCAGTATCTGCACAAATTCACCTTGGCACCGACACTGGCACTGGCGCCTGAGTTCTGGTCGCGTCCGGAAATGCGTTTTTATGTCACGCGCGCAAACTGGAACAGCTCAGCTGCAGCAGCCAATTCGGGGGTTGGAGGTTTTGCTGTCGGGGGGCGTACATCGATAACGCTTACTGGCATACAGATAGAGACGTGGTGGTAGCATCTGCCCGGGCTGCCATCATCCGGCCATTTGGTTGCGCGAGGTATACATAAAAGCAATTACGAAATCCGCTCGATACCTGACCGGAACTGGTTGCAAGGAAACTCAAGGCATGCGTTACATCACTACACTGACACGTTCCATATCACTGGCTATGCTGCTGGCATTTGTCCCTGTGATAGCAAATGCAGGGGAGGTCTTGCGTGTATTGGCTTGGCCGGGTTATGCCGATGCCGATCTGGTACAGGTCTTCGAACAGCGTTACCGGGTCAAAGTTGAAGTGACCACGATCAGTTCAGATGACGTCATGTGGCAGCGCCTGTCGGCTGGGCAAGGCAGGGATTTCGATGTGTTCGCCGTCAATACGGCAGAACTTCAGCGTTACATCGACAATGGGATCAGCGTTCCTGTCGTACCTGCCGACATTCCCAATACCGCGAAGCAGTTGAAACGATTCAGCGACCTTGCCGCAATTCCCGGCATTACCCGCAACGGTGCAGTGTATGCCATTCCCTATACCTATTCCGAGATGGGGCTGATCTATGACCGCAAGTCCTTCAAGACTCCGCCCGACACTTTCTCGGCTTTGTGGGACAAGCGCTATAAAGGTCGCGTATTGGCCTACCAGGCCAGCGAACACAACTTTTCGCTGGCTGCGATGGTGCTGGGCCTGAAAAATCCTTTCCGCATCCCCGCTGCCGATTTCAAACGGGTCAGCCGCCACCTGATCGCATTGCGGCGCAATGTCCTGACGTTCTATAGCTCGCCCGAGGAAGCTACGGAGCTATTCATGCGCAATCACGTAGCCTTGCTGTTTGCCAACTATGGGACGCAACAGCTGGATATGCTGAAAAAGGCCGGCGCAGACATCGGTTATGTCATTCCCAAAGAAGGTGCTCTTGCCTGGCTTGATTGCTGGTCGATCACGCACGGCGCCAAAAACCGCAAGCTGGCTGAAGCCTGGATCAATTACACGCTGGAAATGCCGGTCAGCCATGCGTTAACTGAACGACAGGGATTGTCCAATACGTTGGAGGTACCGTCTACAGTGCATGACAGCGACAAGATCCTTTGGTTGCAGCGCGTGGAAGACGTTGGCAGGCGCGCTGCAATATGGGAGAAAATCATCTCCGGCACACTGCCGGAAAAGTTCTAGCGCATGACAATACCAGCAACCCGACAAGTTGGGATCATGAGGTTCGGCATCGCTCTCAAGCTAACTGCCATGCTGGCCGCATTCTGTATATTGGCTATCGGACTCACCGGTTATTACACCTACCATGCCACGCGTGAGATTCTGGTCAACAAGGCCAGTCAGGATATCGTGCTATCGACACGCATCATGGGACGGCGCTTTTCGATGGCGGCAGACGATGTCGCCAAAGATGCGCTTTTCTTTGCGGGGATGCCAGGCATCCGCTATGTCATCGGCAGCGGACGTGCAGCAGAAATCGCGCGGCAGAACCTGGCCGAGCAATTCAGAAGCATGCTCTCGGAGCATCCCACTTATTACCAGATTCGCTTCATCAGCGCGCAAAACAACGGCATCGAACTGGTCAGGGTAGATCGCGACAGCAACGGTTACAAAATCGTCAGAGGCCAGGATTTGCAGGAAAAGATGCAATTCCCGTATGTATATGAATCCCTCAGGTTGGCAGCAGGGCAAGTTCATTACTCCAACATCTTCATCAACCGCGAGATCGGCGCGCATGTCGGCCTCAACAAGCCCACGCTGCAAGTCGCGACGCCGGTACAAAGTGCCGATGGACGGACCCTCGGCGTGCTCGTGATCAATGTCGACCTGAACCGGATTTTTGCGCTGCTGAAAGCCGACCTGCGCAGCGAATACCAGCTCTATCTCGCCAACCAGGCTGGAGATTTCCTGATACATCCTGACAATTCCATGACCTTCGGCTTCGATTACGGTCGGCGTTTTCTGGTGCAGGACACCTTCAAGCCGGTAGCCGCACTCATAAACGAGATCAGCGAGGCAGTAGCGGTGCACTCGAATTCCGTCGACGAAAAGAGCGATGTGGTCGGAGGGTTTGTGCGCATTCCATTCGGCGACGAGCGGGCGCAGAGTTTCGTCATCATAGGCATGACGGTTCCGCTGGATATCGTGCTTGCCGAAACCGATGCCATGGTCAGGAATAGTGTCCGCATCGCGATAGGCATGAGCCTTGCGGCCATCGTCATGTCCATATTGGTCGCCATGCTGTTTTCCAGGCCGCTCAAGCGACTGGTGAGAGTTGTGCAAAGGTTCTCGGATACGCGGGAACTGACTCCGGAAACCATACATAACCACGATGAGATCGGGGTACTGGCACAAAGCATCTACCAGATGCAGGAGAATATTCTGGATCATCTGGGAGAACTCAACATACAGAATGAAATACTGCAGCAAGAGATCCACGAGCGCGAACAGATGGAAAGATACGAACAGTTTCGCAGCCAATCGCTGGAGTTACTTGCGGGTGACAATTCCATACTCAGCATACTGAAGGCTATCGTACAGGGTGTCGAGAGGCTCAATCCCGGGATGCTTTGCAGCATATTGCTGCTGGACAAGGACGGCAAACATCTGGGCAAAGGGATAGCCCCCAGCCTGCCTGACTTCTATAACACAGCGATCGAAGGTGTCGAGATCGGCTTGGGTGTAGGCTCCTGTGGAACAGCCGCATACACCAAAGAACGTATCATCGTTGAAGACATTCAAACACATCCCTACTGGGCCCTGTACAAAGAGCTCGCGGCAAAGGCCGGATTGGGTTCGTGCTGGTCACAGCCGATCCTGTCCTCGACGGATCAAGTGCTGGGCACCTTTGCCATCTACCACCATCAGGCTTACACACCGACCGAATCCGACATACAGCTCATCGAACAGTCCGCCCGCCTGGCCAGTATCGCTATCGAGCGCAAGCGCTCCGAAGAGGCGCTGCATTACAGCGAAAAGCGTTTCCGCGATGTGAATGATGCGGCCGGTGAATATGTGTGGGAAATGGGTACCGACATGGTTTACACCTATGTATCCAATCGATCCGTCGATGTTAAGGGATACGTGCCAGACGAGTTGCTCGGTCATACCCCGATGGAATTCATGCCTGTGGAAGACATTCCGCATGTGAGAGAAATCGTCAATCGCGCGATCGCCAGCAATACGTCATTCAAGTTGCAACACCGCGACATCACCAAATCCGGCACATTGTTATGGGAAGAAGTGAACGGTGTCCCTTTCTTCGACGAGCACGGAGAGCTCATGGGCCTGCGCGGTACCGGGATGAACATCACCGATCGCAAACGGGCTGAAGAGGAGATCAAGAGTCTTGCGTTCTATGACCCGCTGACCCACCTGCCCAATCGGCGGCTCCTCGTCGATCGGCTGCAGCATGCATTGGCTTCCAGTACACGAAGTGGACGTGAAGGCGCATTGCTGTTCATCGATCTGGACAATTTCAAGACCCTCAACGACACTCTTGGCCACGATATAGGCGACCTGCTGTTGCAGCAAGTTGCACTACGCCTGGCTTCCTGTGTACGCGAAGGAGACACCGTGGCACGTCTGGGCGGGGACGAATTCGTGGTGATGCTGGAGGAACTCAGCGAACAGACGCTTGAAGCAGCCGCTCAGACAGAATCCATCGGTGAGAAGATCCTGCTTACCCTCAACCAGCCCTACCTGCTTGCGGCACATGAGTACAGGAACTCGCCCAGCATCGGCGCCACCCTGTTCGGCAACAAGCCTCAGTCGATAGAAGAACTTTTGAAACAGGCTGATATCGCCATGTACCAGGCCAAGAAGGCAGGACGCAATACGCTGCGCTTCTTTGACCCGCAGATGCAGGAAACCGTCATTGCTCGTGCCTTGCTGGAGCGCGAGTTAAGCAAGGCGCTTGAGAATGACCAATTCCAGCTGTATTACCAGATCCAGATGACCGACCTGAATGAACCGTTTGGTGCAGAAGCATTGATTCGCTGGATCCATCCGGAGCGCGGACTGATACCGCCCAATCATTTCATTCCGCTGGCAGAAGAAGTTGGATTGATCCTGCCCATCGGCCTGTGGGTACTCGATACTGCCTGCAACCAGATCAAGATATGGGAAAAGAACGCATCGACTCGCGAGCTGGTACTGGCGGTTAATGTGAGCGCCAGAAGTTTCTTCCAGGATGATTTTGTCACCCAGATACAAACTGTCCTGCAACGTCATGCAATCAACCCAAAGCGGCTCAAACTCGAGATCACCGAAAGCATGATGCTCAACAGTATCGAACAGACCATCGAGAAGATGAATGCCCTGAAAAAGCTGGGTGTTCAATTCGCGATGGATGACTTCGGCACCGGCTATTCATCGCTGCAATATCTCAAACGATTGCCGCTGGACCAGCTCAAGATCGACCAGTCGTTCGTTCGGGACATCGCCACCGATAGCAGCGACAAAGCGATTGTGACAACCATCGTCGCCATGGCGCACAGCCTGAATCTCGATGTCATCGCCGAGGGAGTAGAAACGGAACAGCAACGGCAACTCCTCATCGAGAGCGGCTGCAGCCAGTACCAGGGCTACCTGTTCGGCAAACCCGCGCCGATCAGGCAATTCGAAGAATCACTGAAGCCGGGCTTGCGGCAAGCCAACGTCACTTATGACATTTAGTCCAGTAGTGAATGTCGAATCAGCCATCTGGCACACGTCGACTGAGGCAGCATCCTGAAGTAATTCATTGATGCGTTGTCCACAAAAGTCAGCCATGCCGCCCCTTGTAGCAGTGTGCCGCAGCATGCACGACTTCCGAATAGGGAATCTCCTCCAGCTCGCCCCACTTCAGCAGTGCGCCTTCCAGCAGCGCATCGACATTCCCCACTTCCTCGCCGTCATCCAGCACGTACTGCAGCCCCTTCAATCCCCCGCATTGCACTCGCATTTCCTGTGCATGCGAAAGTACAACGTCATCCCGCACCGTCCCCAGCGCAAAGGCAAAACCATGCCGCAGGCGATCGTGCAATTCAGTACAACGGGAAAGGCTATCCGCATCCCGGCAGGTGACCAGTTCGCGCTCGGCGATCTGGACCCGATCCGAACGGTCGCACCCGACACAACGGCTCAGCAAGGACTTTTCGAACGTACAGGGACGCTCGACCGCCTCGGATAGTTTTCTCCGGAAGGCAGTCTCGTCCATGACAGTTAATCGTCCCCCAGTTCCGGGGCCGGATCGCGCACCTGATTGAGCAGATCCTCGGCATGCAGCTCCGATTCGGCATGGATCATCTTGATCAAAGAAGGGGAGCCCACGGCAAGTTCAATCCGCAATTGCTTGACTCTCGCCGATGCATCCCGATATTGGTCATGTTGCTCCAGCTTCTTCAATTGCCTGAAGGGGAACTCGGTCACTTGAAAAATGTAATAGGGCATGGCTTCCTCGTTTTATCCAGGCCAGGATGCACGCTGCATCAGGTACCCGGGCGTTTCATGAATGTGACGACGTTGGAGCCGGGAGCATTTTTGGTGGCACAACTGCCTTCCCCTGCTCCAGCGAGTTGTTCGGCTTCGTGCAACAGGTTGATGACATCCACATAATGCTTCTGTTTCACCATCATCAGCGCAGTGTAGCCGCCCTCGTTGCGTGCCAGGACATCCGCGCCTGCCTGCAGGAGAGCCTCGACCACTGCGGTCTCGCCGTATCCCGCTGCCAGCATCAACGGCCGCACACCATAACCGATAGCCGCCTCGATGTTGGCCCCGGCATCGATCAAAGTCTGCACGACATCTGCAAAGCCGCGCTTCGATTCCGGGTTGTACACTGCCTTGGCCAACGGGGCCCAACCGCGTTCGTCGCAGGCATTGACGTCTGCCCCCTCTTCGATCAACAGCTTCACCATGGACAGATCGCCGGCATGGGCAGCCAGCATCAGCAACGTGGCATTTTCAGCGTCCCGTGTACCGACATCGGCCCCATCCTTCAGCATCCGCTTCACCGTAGCCGCATCGCCGGCCTTTACGAACTCAATCAATTCATTGGACATACGAACCTCCACTGGCAATTTATTTCTTGACCGTGTCCTGCAAGGCAAGCCGGATTGCTTCCGGTGCCTTCATGATGCTCATGAAGCTGTTGCTTCCCATCATGCTGAGATCTGGAAAATCGATGGCAATGCGGAAACGCGCATACAGGGCATAGACCTTGCTGCCCGAAACCAGCACTTCATAGGGCAAATGCGCGGTGGATTTCACGTCGCGGAAGTCGATCGCTTTCATGATGAACTGGTCGTCCATATATTTCTTGTCGCCCTCGCCTTTCATGGCCACGCCGAACACGGTTTCCTGTTTGCCGGGCACGTCGACGCGATAGACCTTGGATACGCCGTTCTTGTTGCTTGAAAGTTTCGCATCAACGGCCTGAACCGCCTCTTCATAACTGCCGTATTCGGCCAGCACGCTGGGCTCGTTGAAATATTCCATGCCGAAAGTGTAGTGGTACTTGCGCGCCTGCTTCGCCGTCATGCCTTCCGCGCCGAACTCCTCCACTTTGCCCAATGCCGTTGCCAATGTGGATGCCACATTGCCCAGATCGCTCTGCATGCGGTAAACGTTCGCCATGTATACCGGGTTTGTATAACCCACTTGCACTTCCTTGCCGACCTCGGTGATCGATACACGCTGGATCGCGCCATAGCCGCCGAACTCGGAAGCTGCGGCATTCTTCTTCAATTCATCATTGGTCACGACGATGATGTCGGCTCCGCCATAAGGCGCATATTCGCCGACCACGGTGAAACCGGCTGTCGTCAATGCTGACTTCACTTGCGCGGACTTCTCAGCCACTGTTCCTGCGCCCTTTGAAGCCAACACGAACGGCTTGAGCTTCACATCATCAGCCCGGGCAACACTTGTCACGACCATCAGCAACACAGCAAGCAACATATTTATAATTTTCATCATTCATCTCCCTATTTTGGTTGGCACTACAGGTGAACCATCAAAACGACCTAGTTGACCATCTCTACAAACACACGCGTCTTGGGCAGGCCGCGCCCAAGAAAGAATTGCTCGGCGACCCCCAATGCCGATTCGGGACCTGCGAGATAGATATCTCCCTGCAACACCCCGCTATCATTTTCTACAATACCTTTGAGCTGGTGTAGCAACGAGGTTTCCCGTTTGCCGCTTACTGCGCGCAGATCGAATCCCGCCACCAGTTCTGCGTAGTGAAAATTATCCAGCGCATCATCCCAGGCCCGTGCCACATTCGGTATGTAGATATGCGCCTTGCTCGAACCGATCCAGTACAGATGGATGGACTCTGCATCGAGCGACATGGCATGTTCTATCAGGCTTTTGATGGGTGCGAATCCGCCGTCGAAGGCAAAGAAATATAACGGACGAGGAGATTTTTCGTGCAGGATGAACTCCCCTTGCGGCCCCTCGATCTCGACGGATTCGTTTTGCCCGAGATGCTCGAACACATAATCCGAGAACAGGTTGCCGGAATGGCGGCGCAGATGAAACAGCACATTGCGATCATCGCAGGGGCAGCTGGCGATAGGCAGATCCGCACTGAACGATTGTCCGACGCGCAAAGTAACGCGCTGTCCGGCGAGGAAACGCAGACGCTGGGTACGCGGGGTTTGCAGATGCAGCAGGATCATGTCCTCGCTGATGTCCCCCTTTGCCTTCACTTTGGCGGTTATCTGTTGGAAGGGGATGTCCTGCACACTGCCGGCTACCGGTGCTTCGATCACGACATCGCTGACCGCCGTGTTGCTGCACAGCAGGATATAACCCTGGTCCTTTTCGGCATCTGGAATGACAAAATCGTGGTGGCGTGTCTTCTTGACTTCACCCGATACGAGCCTGGCCTTGCACAGACCGCAATTACCCCCGCTGCACCCGTAACTGAGCGGTATGCCGGAACGCATCGCGGCTTCGAGCAATGTATCCTGACCTTCCACCAGAAAATCATGCCTGCTCGGCAATATCGTGACCTGTGCCGTCATGACATGCAGCATGCTGTCCTTGATCGCCAGCGGGTTGCTGAATCCGGGTTCCATCGCCAGGGCCACCTCCTGTTTGATCCACGCCTTCAGCTTATCCATCGTCTCATGAGTCAAAGGGCTGTCTTTCTCTTCGATCTCGATGAGTTTGTCCCACAAGCCGGCCAGCAGGACATTGAATTTCTTGACCTGGGCCTGACTGATGTCCAGTGTCTTGCTCAGTTCGGTTATGCGTGCAGCCAGTACTTCCGCATCGGGCAGCGCGCGTTCGAACACGCGTTTGCCAAAGGCTTTTTCCTTGATCTGGGTGACACGCCTGAATTCGGCTATATCTTCCAGTTGCGCATCCGGATAACAGGCCAACAGCCCCTCGACGGACACCATCCCATCGAAGGAAAGCAGCTCGCCGTTCTTTATCTTCTTTTGCAAGGCGGTCCGGGTGACCCCTACCAATCTTGCGGCCCGTGTCAGACTCAGCGTATCGCTCATGCAATCACCCTGTGCCCCTCTGCTGCCCCATCAGGAACGGATCACGGAAAATCGCTCACGTACCGGGATGGAACCAGGCCAGCTTGTCGCGCAACGTCACCACGCCACCGACGATGATGAGTGTAGGTGCCTGCGGTTTCTCGCGCTCGGCGATGGCAGGCAGCGTCGCCAAAGTGCCGGTGATGACGCGCTGGTTCTGCGTCGTGCCCTGTTGCACGATGGCGATCGGTGTCGTGTCCGGCATGCCGTGTTTGATGAGTTCGGAACAAAGCGTTTCCAGACCATGCAAGCCCATGTAGACCACCACGGTCTGCCGGGGTCGTGCGAGCGCACCCCAGTCCAGGTTCATCGTGCCGTCTTTCAGATGGCCGGTGACGAACATGCAGGATTGGGCATGGTCACGATGGGTCAGCGGAATGCCGGCATAGGATGCCACACCCGAAGCTGCAGTGATGCCTGGCACCACCTGGAATGGAATACCTTCCGCTGCCAGCGTCTCGATCTCCTCGCCGCCGCGGCCGAAGATGAACGGATCGCCGCCCTTGAGGCGCAACACGCGCTTGCCTTCCTTGGCCAGCCGTACCAGCAGTTCGTTGATCTCTTCCTGGCGCAAGGTATGGTCGTCGCGCTTCTTGCCCACGTAGATGCGCTCCGCGTCGCGTCGCGCCATCTCGACGATGGGCTTGGATACAAGGTTGTCGTATACCACCACATCGGCCTTCTGCATCAGGCGCAACGCACGGAAAGTGAGCAAGTCCGGATCGCCGGGACCAGCTCCGACCAGATAGACCTCACCACGCTGGATGTTGTCTTCGCTGGCCAGCATTTGTTGCAGCATCGCTTCTGCACTCGGCTCATCGCCGGTCAGCACCTTTTCGGCGACCACCCCTTCCAGCGCGTTCTCCCAGAAGATGCGCCGCTTGGCCGGGTTGGTGACGCGCAGCTTGACCTGTTCGCGAAAACGCTCGGCAAAGGCTGCCAGTCGGCTGTAGTTCTGCGGAATGATCGTCTCCAGTTTGCCGCGCATCATGCGCGTCAGCACCGGCGAAGCACCGCCGCTGGAGAAAGCGATCATCAGCGGCGAGCGGTCGAGGATGGCGGGCATGATGAAACTGCACAGCTCCGGGTCGTCGACCACGTTCACCGGGATATTGCGCGCATGCGCCAGTTCGGACACCTGCTTGTTCACGCTGCGGTCGTTGGTCGCGGCGATGATCAGGGTCACGCCATCGAGGTGCGATGCTTCGAAACGCGCAACGACCGCTTGAACATCATGCAGCTGTGCCAGCGCCGGATCGATCTCGGGTGCGACCACGCGCACTTTCGCCCCCGCCTCCAGCAGCACGCCCGCCTTGCGTTTGGCAACCTCACCTCCGCCGACGATCAGGCAAAGACGACCTTTGACGTTATGAAATACCGGCAGGAAATCCACGTTATCCCTTGATGGATTTCAGGATCAGCGGCACCAGCGCTTCCGGCAGCTTGATCTTGCCTGCCAGCGCGAAATCATGGGCGCGGGAAGACATCTTGTTCCAGGTCTTTTTGACGATCTCGATCCACTTCGCTTCGTCATATTCAGGGTGCTGTCCGGCAAAGTGCAGCATGTAATGCTCGATGAACACCAGGTCGACCACATCTTCCATCATCTGCGTTTCCGGATTGACCTTGAGCGCCTTCTTGCCAACGATGGTCTTGACGCGCTCTATCATCTCGTCGTCATAACCGGCTTCCTTCATCAACCTGCCCGCGGTCTCGGCGTGGAACTTGTACAGCCCGGTGCGCCATTGCAGATAACCGTTGCGATCCATGGGATAGTTACTGCGCGGGGTCTTCCAGCGCTGGATGTGCTGGGCGCGGCATGCCAGCTTCACGGCTTCCGATGCCTCTGGCGCATAACGCTCCTGCATCTCGGTCATGCGCTGCGCGTACAGCAATTCTTTCGGATATTCCTTGCCGTCTGCCATTTCCTTGTTCGGATCTTCTGCATTGGCCTTGTCGAAGGCTGCGATGGCAGCCTGGTAACGTTGCTGTGTCATAGTGCTTTCTCGTTGATTGAGGTTGATGGTTGCTCCTTGCATCGCCGGACAAAAGCGACGAAACGGGTGGCCCAATAGCAACTGCCGATGGTGCGCAGATGCGTATAGGAAGCCAACAGGTTATTCACGATCAGTCCGTCCCGGTCTCCGTCGATGCCATAGCCGCGCTCGACATGGTAAGCGAAGCGACTGTCCGGTGGAAGATTCTCCAGACTGGAATAGTGAAACTCGTGCGCCTTGATCTGCTTTGCCGGCGCATTCGGCCGCGGCCAGGGATGTGTCTCGTCTTCTTTCAAATGCACATAGCCGCGGCCGATGGGCTTCGCATGCATTTTCACATCGCCGGGAATCGCACCGACCATCTCGTAGGTACGATCCTGATACTCGATACTGCGCGCCAGGTACATCAAGCCGCCGCACTCGGCATAAACCGGCATGCCGTCTTCGATGGCTTGCCTGATCTGCGCGCGCAAGGCCGCATTCGCCTCCAGTTCGGTGGCGCATGTCTCGGGGAAGCCACCACCGATGTAGAGTGCATCCACTTCCGGCAACTGAGCATCGCGCAGTGCATCGAACGGCACCAGTTCCGCCCCCGCCGCCTCCAGTGCATCCAGGTCGTCTGCATAATAAAAGCCGAAAGAACGATCGCGCGCGATACCGATACGCACTTTCTCGCCGCAAGGCAGCGGACTCACGACGGCAGGGAATTTAATAATGTTTTTCGCGTTTGCCTCCTCGCCCGCTTGCGGGAGAGGATTGAGGTGAGGGCTTTGGTGCGGAATCGCCAGCGGCTCTTTTCGCGACAGCTCAAGCAACCTGTCCAGATCGACCTGCTCGGCGATGGCTTCGCCGATCTGCTTGATCTTGGATGTGGCCACATGCGATTCATTGCTGGGCATCAGGCCCAGATGGCGTTCGACGATGCTGAGTCGCTCGTCATGATGGATCGCTCCGATCACCGGCACATCGGTGTAATGTTCAATGACCGCGCGCAACTTCGACTCGTGACGCGAGCCGCCGAGATTGTTGAGGATGACACCGGCGATGTCGATGTCGCGGTCGAACGCCTGATAACCGAGTATCAGCGGAGCGATGCCGCGCGTCATGCCGCGCGCGTCGATCACCAGCATCACCGGCAAGTCGAGCATCTTGGCCAGGGCCGCGTTGCTGTTGCTTCCGTCCAGCGCAAGTCCGTCGTACAAGCCCTTGTTGCCTTCGACCAGGTTCACTTCCCGGCTATGGCGCGCAAAAGTGGCAACTATGTCGTCACGCTCCATCAGGTACAGGTCGAGGTTGCGGCAGGCATGTCCGGCTGCCTGGCTGAGCCACATCGGGTCGATATAGTCCGGGCCTTTTTTGAACGGTTGCACGACATGACCGCGCGCCTTCAACGCGGCGCACAGTCCGATGCTGACCATGGTTTTCCCGGAGGATTTATGAGCTGCCGAAATCAGCATGCGGTTCATGGCAGCCTTCAGACAGATTCAATCAGGGATATAGGGCTTGTCATTCGGCATGAAATTCAACACACGCACGCTGACAGTGGTGATGATGAAGGCGATCGCCAGACCGCCGAAGCCCAGCAGGAATTCATAGATCGAAGGATGATAGATGGCGATCTGTCCATCGCCGAAAGTACTGCTGACCTGATAGCCCGGAAAGATGTCGAGCGGATAGGCCTGACCGCCGATGATGAACACATACAACAGGACGAAGGCGCCGAGGATGACCAGCAACGAGGCGACCAGCACGCAGGTGGACTTGCCCAGGCCCGGGAAATAGATCAGCAGCAAGGGGACCAGGTTGCCGAACACGACATAGCCCCACCAGAACAGGTTCGGATAGATGCCGCCATCCACCAGGATGAAATGCTCGAACCCGGTGCGGTGTGCAAAATACAGATTGGTCAGATGATAGGTGGCGACCATGTACAGCGCGCCGATGACAAACACGCCGAGCAGATTCCTGGTTCGCTGCAGGATCGCCGGATCGAGCGTCTTCTCGTTCCAGGTATAGATCACCTTCTGCACCACATGAAACACGGCCAATCCCCATGCAAACGACAGCACGATGAACATCGGCGGCAGTATGGCCGAGCCGTAGGCCTGGCGCGCCGTGAGAAATGCGAAGATCAGGCCGGTACCGGTGGTGAGGATGAAACGCCAGGCGAACACCGCGAGACCTGCCGGTTTCGACCATGGATTCATGCGCCGCTCCATCATCGTCCACAAATACAAGGCAACCAGGGTGAACATGCCCGAATACAGCAGCACGTTCCAGGCGAACACCGAGGTCGGGTTGTAATTGGTGGCAGCCACGATGACGCGATCGGGCCTGCCCAAGTCCAGCATCAACACGGTCAGGCCACCTGCAAGCATGGCAATGGACAACAGGCTGGCCAGCGGTGCGCGCGCCTTGTAGATGCTCTTGCCGAACACCGAACCGATGGAAGCGACGTTCAGCACCCCGGAGGCGGCGACGATCAGGAAGATCGCGAACACATGCGGCATGCCCCATACGATCTGGTTGTTCATGCCGGTGATGATGTGTCCGTGCGATTCCATCATGTGCACTGCATACAATCCGGCCAGCGCAACCAAGCCGCCTGCAGCGAGCAGTACATAAAACAAACGGTTCTTGAATCGCAATGCGGTAAGGTCAGCCATGTTTTAAAGCCCTTGGTAACGGATGCCAGTGTTCAATTGCAGATCGGCGCGCACCTGCACGGAAACGACGCTGCGTACCTTCTTGGCGATCTCGCTGTTCTCGTCGTTCAGGTTTCCGAACAATATGGCTTTGTTCTTGCATGCTTCTGCGCAGGCTGGTTGTTGCCCCTTGTCGATGCGTTGCACGCACAAGGTACAGGACTCCACCGTACCTTTGCCGCGCGGCACGTCCGGTTTCTGGTCAGTCAGGGGTTCGTGCACGAACGAGCGCGCCTTGTACGGGCAGGCCATCATGCAATAACGGCAGCCGATGCAGCGATGCCTGTCCACCAGCACGATGCCGTCGGCACGCTTGAATGAGGCAGCGGTCGGGCAGACATCCACACAAGGCGGTTCCGCACAGTGCTGGCACATCATCGGCAACGACAACTCGTGACCGCTGCTGATGTCCTTGAGATCGATCTTGCGTATCCATTGCGAATCGGTCGGGGCCGTGCCGCCTGACAGCCCGTTCTCCTTGTTGCAGGCGGTCACACAATCGTTGCAACCTTGCGTACATTGAGCAGTGTCGATCAGCATCCCCCAGCGCACCTTGGAACTGGCCGCTTCCGTATTGCCACGAGCCGTTTCGAACAACAGCATGCCCGGTGCGATCGCAACTGCCGCCGCGCCCAGAGATGTCTTCAGGAATTGTCTGCGTTGTGCGTCGGTATCGCTCATTTTTCATCCTTCATGGCGAGCGCCGTCTGGCGTTTGCTGGAATGACATTCGAAGCAATCGATCTTGACCGCCTCATAGCGGTGGCAACCCACACAGAAACTGTCGTCACGCGCAATCACGCTGTTGTCCTTCAGACTGGCATGGCAATCCACACAATTCTTCATGCTGACCTGATCATCGCGTATGCCCTTGCGCACCGTCTCGTCGCGCTGATGTATGAGCAGGTGCATATGGTTCTTGCGCATCCACTGCGGGTCTCGTACACAGTGCCCACCCTTGCCGATGTCCAGCTTGGGTGCATTCGCATCAGCAGCCCAGGTCATCGGGATGCACAGGCAAAGCAGCAGGGATACGAGCAGTCTCATTATTCGCCCAGGCCCATTTGGATATAACCGGTCGGACATACATCCGCGCAGATATGGCAACCGATGCACTTGTCATAGTCGGTTGCAACATAACGCCCCAAGGTAGACTCAGTCTTCTTCACGCGGTACACGGCGGTCTGCGGGCAATACACCACACAGTTGTCGCATTCGAAGCACATGCCGCAACTCATGCAACGCTTGGCTTCCGCCACGGCCTGTTTCTCATCCAGCACCCCCAGACGATCCTGGAAGTTGCCCAGCGCGCTGTCCTTATCGAGCGTGGTCACTGCCCGCTGATTGCGCGCCACATAGGCGAAATGACCAAGGAATAGCTTGTCATGCGGAATGATGTAGCGGTCGGAACGGTTGTCGAAATTGTGCACCGCTACGTTCGTATCGCAGGTACCGCGGATCGGCTCGTGGATCTCCTTGATCTCGAGACCCTTCTCGGCCATCTTGCGCATCAGGTCGAACTGGTGAGCATCGATCTTCGGACGCTTCTCCAGATCGCGACCCAGCATGAAGTTATGGATGCCATCGGCAGCGATCGAACCGTGGCCGATCGCGGTGGTCAGCAGATGCGGACGGATAACGTCGCCGCCGGCGAACACCCCGGGCTGTCCGTTCACGACATAGTTGCGGTCGGTGGAGACGGCGCCCTTGCCATTGTCGAATTGTTCCAAACCGGTGAAATCGACTGCCTGTCCGATCGCAGACACGATCAGGTCGGCCTCGATGTCATGCTCGCTGCCCTCGATGTTCTTGATCTCAAGCTTGCCGCCCGCCAGTTTGGCTTCGCACTTTGCCACTCGCAATGCAGTGGCGCGGCCGTTCGCATCGCGTACGATGCCGACAGGTGCCAAGCTGCCGAGGATGTGGATACCTTCCGCCAGCGCCTGCTCGATCTCGTGCTTGTTCGCCTGCATCTTGTCGATGTTGAAGATCGAGGTCAGCGTGACTTCTGCGCCTTGTTTAGCGGAAATGTCGGCCACGTCGTGAGCCATGCGCCCGGCGATGGCGAGCTCGGCATCGGTCGGCTTGGCATGCGCGATATGACCCAGACGACGAGCCACGGTCGCCACGTCGATGGATGTATCGCCGCCGCCCACTACCACCACGCGCTTGCCGACATGCTGCAAACGGCCGTCGTTGAAGGCTTTCAGGAATGCGGTCGCGGTCACCACATTCGGTGCTGCGCTATCGGCGATAGGTAGCGCACGGCCTGCCTGTGCGCCCATGCCCAGGAATACTGAGTCAAACTCCTTGCGGATCTGCTCCAGAGTGATGTCGGTACCGACGCGGCATTTCATGCGCGTCTTCACGCCAAGGTCCAGAATGCGCTGGATCTCGGCATCCAGCACTTCGCGGGGCGTACGGAAACCCGGGATGCCGTAACGCATCATGCCGCCGAGAAATTCATGCTCGTCGAATATGGTGACTTCGTGCCCCTTCAACACCAGTTGATAGGCACAGGACAAACCAGCGGGTCCACCGCCAAGAATGGCGACCTTCTTGCCGCTAGGAGCGACATTCGGTTTGTTGAACTTGAGCTTGTTGGCAATCGCATATTCGCCGAGGAAATGCTCGACCGAGTTGATGCCGACGTGGTCCTCGACCTCGTTGCGGTTGCAGCCGCTTTCGCATGGTGCGGGACATACACGTCCCATCACCGACGGGAACGGGTTGGCTTCGGTCAGCCTGCGCCATGCATATTCTTGCCACGGCATGGTCGGTTTGCCATCGGCACCGACCGGAGGTTTTTCGGTTCCGCGCACGACGGCCAGATAGCCGCGGATATCCTCGCCAGCCGGGCAACTACCCTGGCACGGGGGCGTGGACTGGATATAGGTCGGGCATTTATAGGAATAGCTGGACTGAAAGATCTTTTCATTCAGGCGCTTGACTTTGTTGTCGCCATCCTTGTAGCGACGGAACGTGATCTTTTGCGGGGTTTCGGTAGTTACTGACATTTCGCCTTCTCCTCGTTATTTCTGACCCAACTGGATCGCATTGCTTACCAGCTGATGCACACCACCCACCATCTTTCTGTCGAATCCATAGATGGGCATAACCTTCGTAAATTGAGCCTTGCAGATGGCGCAAATAGTCGCCATGAAATTGACGCCGTGCTCGTCCACCGTCTGTTGCAGCACTTCCATGCGCGGCAATGCGCCCTTGACACGCAAATCAAGCAGATCGTCGGTGAGCAGGCCGCCGCCGCCGCCGCAGCAGAAGGTCTGCTCACGCGTGGTATTGGGTGCCATCTCGACGAAGTTGTTGGCGACCGCCTTGATGATGTTGCGCGGGATCTCGAACTGCCCTCCGGGCAGATCCCCCATGCGCGAACCGCGCGCCACATTGCAGGAATCGTGGAACGTGATGATGTATTTGTCGTTAGCCGTTTTATCGAAGGTCAGGCGCTCGTCCTGGATCATGTCCCAGGTGAATTCGCAGATATGCGCTGGCTGTTTGTAGCGATGATCCAGCTGCTTCTGCAGCATCTGCGCAAAGCGGTCGTTGGGATCTGCACCATCGCCTACACCGGTCAAGGTATTCCAGAAACTGTACGCTACGCGCCAGGCATGGCCGCACTCGCCCACCACGATGCGCTTGACTCCCAGCTCCAGCGCGGCCTGACGGATACGCATGGCAATGGTACGCAGCTGGTCGTAGTTGCCGATGAACATGCCGAAGTTGCCAGCTTCCGACGACATTGACGACAGCGTCCAACTGGTGCCTGTAGCATGGAACACCTTGGCATAGCCGATCAGGCTGTCGATATGCGGCTCGGCAAAAAAATCGGCAGAAGGCGTGACGAGCAGCACTTCCGCTCCCTTCACGTCCATGGGGAAACGCACATCAATACCGGTGGCGTCTTTGACATCCTCTTCCAGACCTTCGAGCGTATCGCGCAACGCAGGGCCCGGCAGGCCAAGATTGTTGCCGATCTTGTGCACTTTGCCGATGATCTCGTTGGAATACTTCTGTCCATATCCGACAGTGTCAAGTATCTCGCGCGCGGCCATAGTGATCTCTGCCGTGTCTATGCCATAGGGGCAAAACACCGAGCAACGGCGACATTCTGAACATTGATTGAAATAGTTGTACCACTCGTCCAGCACTTCGCGCGTCAAATCGCGCGCGCCAACCAGTTTCGGAAACAGCTTGCCGGGCAAGGTAAAGTAGCGGCGATATACGCTGCGCAACAGGTCCTGGCGCGCCACCGGCATGTTTTTCGGATCTTGCGTGCCGATGAAATAGTGGCATTTGTCGGAACAGGCGCCGCAATGTACGCAGGCGTCCATGAATACTTTGAGCGAACGATATTTGGACAGCAAGTCGCCCATTTTCGCGATGGCTCGATCATGCCAGTCTTCCACCAGTTGCCCGGGGAAGCCGAGGGCCTCGTTAAGCTTATCGCTGGCAACAAATGGTCCTTTGCCTTCCATTGAACCCGGCTTGAGCGCAGGAATGATGGGAATGGTGCGATAGGCCGGTGCAGTGATGTCTGCCATTTCAGCTCTTCTCCGATTCCAGTTTGGCAGCCCAGGTGCTCAGATGACGGTGCTCGCGAGGATCGTCCTTCTGATTGCGGGTCGGTGAAAAAAAGACTCCTGGTGCGTGCAGCAATTTGCTGAAGGGGAACACGACCAGGAGCGACACAACCAAAGATAAATGCACGATCAACAACAGATCGGCAGGCAGCGCCTGGATATTCAGGTGCATCAAACCGAGAAAGAACTCCTTCACGGCGATCACATCAGTGTGCGCCAGGAACTTCATCGACAAACCCGAAGCAGCGATACCCATGAGCAACAGCAGCATCAGATGATCGGACGGTGTCGAAATGTAGCGGATGCGTTCGACGAACAGTCGACGCAGCCACAATCCGCCCAAGCCGAGCAGCATGGTGATGCCTGCATACATGCCGAACGGCTGAATGAAAGCGACCCAACCCCATACCGGCTCGGTGAAATAGCGCAAGTGCCTCAACAACACCAGCAGCAAGCTGGCGTGGAACAACCACCCCGCTGCCCAGGTCCACAGATTGGCCTTGAACAGACTCTCGAAGAACACCACCTCGCGCGTCATGCGCAACACTACGCCGCCATTGGTGGTCGGCGCAGGTGTGGTCGGTATCTTCAGAGGCGCCGGGGTGCGTGCGTAGGAGTTGATGCGATAGAGCAAACCTACGACAAACAACAGCGTAGCGAGATAAAACAAGATCGCAAAGACCATGCTCGTCATGAGTGAGTCCCTATCGCCGATCCAGAATCAAACGCAACCGGTTGGTTTGGGCAGACCAGCGATCTTGCACGCCTGCTTGCCTGGGCCATAAGGGAACAGACCATACAGATATTCGCTGTTGCCTTTTTCCGCACCCAGTTTCTTGCCGATTGCCTTGGTCAGGACACGCACGGCCGGAGCGATCTGATATTCCTCGAAATACTCGCGCAGGAAATTGACGACTTCCCAGTGCTGTTCGGTCATCGTGACGTTCTCGGTCTGTGCGATGTAATTCGCGACTTCGGTATTCCAATCGGCCAGGTTGGTCAGATAACCCTCTTCGTCCGTTTCGTAAGTTTTACCGCCGACTTCGATAGTTGCCATGCTGATTCTCCTTCTGTGTGTTACTGATTAAAGCCACGATTGGCAGGATTTGTTGCTGCTAGTCAGATCGACGAAGCCGCCATAGTCTACAGGCGATACGCCATCGATAAGCCGATCGCCGAGGCCACGCGCATCCAGATCCGGCATCAGGACATGGAACTTGAACTGCCCCATTGCCGCGCGCAATCTGGCTTCAGCCGCATTGCCGCGCGTTGCGGCATAGACCGCATCCTCGATAAGCAGTATGTCCCCACCTGTTGCCGTGTTCAAACAAGTGTCCAGCGTTACGCTGGTCAGGGGCGATTTGTTGATGATATGTAACATGATTCCCCCTCAGAAACTCAAGACCACGTCTTGCTCATCCATCAGCTTGCCCATTTCGGCACGGCTGAGCACAGTGACAGGCACTATAAAATCATCCTCAGTTAGACCACGGGCATCCATAGCTTCTTTTTCGGCATAAAGCTTTTCGACATCGTAGTCTTCCAGGGCACGATAGGCAGGCGAGAAGTTCTTCGTCTCGATCCCTTTCGTCTGCTGGCCCTTTTTCAACTGATATACGCCATCATCCAGGAACACCAGCGACACGTCCTGGTCGAAAGCCGCAGAGATCAGTACCACCTCGAGCGACTCCAGTGCGTAGATCGTGCCGTAAGGAGCCTTGCGGTTGACGAACATGAATTTTTTTGCATCACTCATTCCGTCTCTCCTTAATCGCCAAAGGTGACCAGACGGTCACACTTGATTCCGGCTTCGACCAGTTGCCCCAGACCGGAGATACGGAAGCCTTGAGCAAGATTCTCTTCCTTGATACCCCGACGCAGCGCAGCTGCGACGCATACCACCAGATCGATCTTATGTTCCTCGGCCAATTTGGCCCAGCGGGTCACAATATTGCGATCATCCTGAGGCGGCTCGGTCAGCTTGGACGCGTTGTTGACGCCATCGTGATAGAAGAACACGCGCCAGACCTCATGTCCTTTCTCGATGGCAGCCTTGGCGAACAGATAGGCCGAGTCGCTTGCTTGATGCTGATATGGTCCCTCGTTGACGACGATTCCGAATTTCATCAGGTTACCTCGCTCAGAAACGGATATGCGTCGAAGCGTTCAGGTTATAACGAGAACCACGCCAGTCGTCGATCAGATACTTGGTGAAAGGCAGGCCAGTCTTTTCGAAGAAGCGCGGCCAGCCGATACGGTCGATCCAGTCTGCCATGCGCTCCCATGGACGTGCGTCTTCCTTGTATACGCGAATGATGTTCTTCACCGCTTCGCTGACTTCCGGCCAGCGTGGTGCATTGTTCGGATATCCGGAAGCGACCATCTTCATGAACGTCGGCTTGCCGCGTGCATTGGAGTTCTTGCCGCCCACCCAGATCGCCAGTTTCGAATTCTCCGGGTCGTTGATCTGCATCGGCGGGCAAGGGGGATAGCAGGCGCCACAGCACATGCACTTGGACTCGTCGATCTCAAGCGAAGGCTTGCCGTTGACCATCGCAGGACGGATCGCTGCGACAGGACAACGTGCAACCACAGCCGGACGTTCGCACACGTTGGCAACCAAGTCATGGTTGATGACCGGCGGCTTGGTGTGCTGCACGATGATGGCGATATCGGCCTGGCCACCGCAGTTGATCTCGCAGCAGGAAGTCGACAGGTGAACGCGGTTCGGCATCTCTTCACGCTTGAACTCGTCGACCAGCTCATCCATCAGCGCCTTGACCACGCCGGAAGCGTCGGTGCCCGGGATGTCGCAGTGCAGCCAGCCCTGAGTGTGGGCGATCATGGTCACCGAGTTTCCGGTGCCGCCGACCGGGAAGCCATGCTTCTCGAGCTCGGCAATCAACGGCGCGACCTTCTTCTCTTCCGACACCATGAATTCGATGTTGGAACGGATGGTGAAACGCACACGACCTTCGGCAAACTTGTCGGCGATATCGCACAGCGTGCGGATGGTATAGACATCCATCTGGCGCTGGGTACCGGCACGCACCGACCAAACCTCGTCGCCGCTGTGGGATACGTGGTGCAACACGCCGGGACGCGGACGGTCGTGATATTTCCAGTTGCCGTAGTTCTTTGCCAGCAACGGATGCAGGTATTTCTTGTTGTCCGGTACGCCAGTCTCTTTCGGCTTGCGCATCTGTACGGGTGCATTCATCTTCTATCTCCTCAGGCTGCTTGCTTTTTGGCTTTGATCTTGGCGACTTCGTCGTCCCATCCATCGGTACGGACGTAGGGGTTCATGCGCGGCGAATTGATCATCGCCGGATCGACATCGAGCTCCATCGCGTCAAGGAAGTTGGCCAGGCCGATACGCTCGATCATCTCGCCGGTACGCTCGTGTTCCAGCGCATTTTCGGCAAAGAAATCGATGGTGCGCTGGGCGAAATCGACCAACTTCTCGACTTGCTCTTCGGTATCCAGCTTCATGAACGGGATGACCACGGTACCCATCAGGCCGCCGATCTTCAGGTGGCTCTTGCCGCCAACCAGCACGCTTGCGCCCTTGTCCTTGCCTGGTGCCAGTGCGCCGGTCATCACGTTGATGCAGTGCATGCAGCGCACGCAATCCTGATTGTCGATCTCGACTCCGTGCGTATCGCTCACAGCCACGGAAGTGATGTGCTCGCCCTTCTTGATCTTCTTGAGTTCCTTGACCTGGAAGGTCTTGGTCGGGCAGCGCGCAACAACATCGTTCACCAGCTCATCCATTCCGTGCTTGGCAAACCATTTCTTGGCCAGCGCTTCATCAGAACGGATATTGTCGCGCCAAGTGCCGATCACTGCCATGTCTGAACGCTGGATCGCATTCATGCAATCGTTCGGACAACCGGAGAACTTGAACTTGAACTTGTATGGCAGGGAAGGACGGTGCAGGTCATCGAGGAAAGTGTTCAGCACGGCGCGATGTGCCTGCGCCTCGTCGTAGCAGGACTGTTCGCAGCGAGCAGCGCCCACACATGACATCGAGGTGCGCACTGCCGGGCCGGCGCCACCGAGGTCGAAACCCATCTCATTGATCTCGTCAAATGCCTTTTGCACATTTTCCGTGCTGCAGCCCTGGAACATGATGTCGCCGGACTGGCCATGGAATGCGATCAGGCCGGAGCCGTGCTTTTCCCAGATGTCGCAGAATTGGCGCAAGGTGCCAGTGTCATAGTGCATGCCGGGTGGCGGCATGACGCGCAAAGTATGGAATTCGGCAGCATCCTTGTAGACGGGCTGGCCATTCTCATCCTTTAGTTCGGTGAAGCGTGGAATCACGCCGCCGCCATAGCCGAACACGCCGACAGTGCCGCCTTTCCAGTAGCCTTTGCGTGTCTTGTAGGAGGTTTCGAGCTGCCCGAGCAAATCGACCATGAGGTCTTTTTCTTTGGCCAGACGTTTCAAACCGGTCACAAAACTCGGCCATTCACCCTTCTCAAGCTCATCCAGATTCGGAGTGTCATACATCTTTTTTGCCATAATATTTTCCTTTCAAGTCGCGTTGCGCTATGTTACCCCGCGTAGGGCTGGAATTCCGGAGTCGTACGGGTTCTGGCACAAACTACCGACCCGGTTTCTTAATGGTTCCGCATGGTACGGCGCTCCAACAAGCCTAACTATCACCCGTAGCGACTATCCAAAGTAACCCTTATGGGGGGTGCTTTTCACTTCCCTAGTAGTATTCCAAATCTGGCATCGTTGGGGATAGACTTGGCGTATATATTGGGTATGTCGCTCCACTTTCCTGCAAATCGAACGTTTAAAAGGGCAAACATGGCGAAAATTACCGAACTAAGCAAGATCCATGTCCCTTTGGGAGGCCAGCAGATCGAGCTGCAACAAATCGACCATGCAGAAGGTGGTATGAGCATGTTGCGCGTCCGCATCCGCGAAGGCAAGCGTTTCACCATCTTTGACATCGACCCGGCAACTGCGGTGCAATGGGCTGACACCATGCATCAATGGGCCAACCTGCAAGGCACCAAGTGACCTCCCCTCACGCCGAAATGATCGATCTGGTATTCGAGATAAGTGGTGGCACCTTGCCCATCGCATACCACTACGAATTATGGGACGAACTGACCAGACTGGTTCCCCAGCTTGGAGAATGCGAAGAAGTCGGGGTCATTCCCTTGCGCATGGCCTCGAGCAACGAAGGAATGCTGATACCCAAGCGCGCCAAGCTGGCATTGAGGCTACCGCTCGAACTGGCCGATATCGTGTCCGCCCTGGCGCAAAAGCAGATGCAGGTGGCAAACAGCGAACTACAACTCGGCTCCTGCAAGACCCGGCCTATACAGCACTACCCTACCCTGCACGCGCATCTGGTGACCGGTGCCGATGATGAACTCTCGTTCATTGAGGAAGTGTCATCAGCTCTGGCGGCGATGGGAGTCGAAGCCAAGCTGATCTGCGGGCAGCGTCACACGCTGGCCAATGGGGAACGCACCATCAGTGGATACAGCCTGGTGTTGCACGATCTGAATCCTGAAGATTCACTGCGTGTGCAATACACAGGGCTGGGCAAGGAACGGCGATTTGGTTGCGGCATATTCGTGCCGTATAAGGTCATCTCTGGTCTGGAGTGACTGTTTTAAGAAAGGGAAAAGAAGATGGGATATACAGTTGCAGGAAACGAATTGGAAACCAATGATGATGGCTTTCTGCTGGAACCGGATTTCAGCGAAGAAGCGGTCAGCGTCATCGCTGCGGCCGAAGGGATAGAGCTGACACCCAGACATTGGGACGTCATCAACTATATGCGCGATGAATACCGCGAAAATGGCCATACACCGAACTTCCGCAACATGCTGAAGGGCGTCAACGAATTCTGGCCGGAAGCAGACAGCAAAGCGTTGTACGATCTGTTTCCGATGGGCCCGGCCAAACAAGCGGCGAAGGTCGCCGGATTGCCGCAACCGCTGGGTAAAGGCGGCTATTAAATGGAGACTCAAATGGATCTGGTCAACGTAGTTCTCGATATGAAAGGGCTTTCCTGCCCCAGGCCGCTCATTGGCGCGAAACGCATGGTCGATGAACTTGCCCCCGGGCAAGTGCTGCTGCTGGTGTCGGATTGTCCGGGCACTCAAGATGACCTGTTCGCATGGGCAAAACAGACCGGCAACCAGATACTGAAGACCGAAAAGATGCCCGACGGCGGCACTGGCTACCATATCCAGAAAGGCAAATTGCATAAGCACACAGCCAATGTCACGCTGGATATACGCGGCGCAGTCTGCCCCGGGCCTATCGTTGAGGCTAAAAAGTTGCTGAGCGGAATGCAGAACGGCGAAGTATTGAAACTGGTCAGCGACTGTCCCGGCGTTCAGTCCGATATCGGCGGATGGGCATCAGCTACGGGCATGACCCTGCTGGAAACGATCGAGTCCGGTGCCGGTGTGCACGAGTTCTATATCCGTAAAGGCTGACCCTTGCGCATCAAGAGCAATTGGTACAAAAGCGGACGCGAACGTACACCGCAGGAGATATCCGATGCTTTGGCATTCGTCGTCTCGCGCATCGCAGACAATGCCCTGAAGAACACGCGCAAGGACAAATTCGAAATCGAGGTCGGCACGCAGTATTTCGAGTTCCTCGCCGAGTTCCTGATATTCCTCATCCTGGTCGGCGACCGCATCGTTTACCGACAGCTCTCTGCAGAGGACAGGCTCGCATTCACCGGCAATCTGGCGAATCGTGTGGGCGAAACCTTTGCTGAGAACCGCAGTCGTTTGCTCGTTGAAGACTTCAAGGAATGCAAACAGCGCTTCATCGACCAACTCAACCAGCGCGCCGGAGAATATGCCGACTTCGGCTTTACCGAGAAGGGCCCGGAATATTCCTTCTATCGCTATCTCGCCTATTGCATCAGCCAGATCATGAATGAGGCCGACAGCGGCTGGATCATCGACCAGATGATCAGCTTTGAAGCGCCTGAAGCGGTGCAGATGGTAGAGAAGACTCTGCGCGGATTGTATGAGGCGGAACCCAGGCAAACTCGCCGCCGCGCTTCAGTCAGTGGAGACTGAATGAACAATCCGTTCGATCTGGACGATACAGCCAGCTACCAGGATTGGCGCAGGCACAAACTGTCCATTGCGCCTAAATCGACGGAAGACCTTATTGTCGAGGTTAACGATCCGCGCGCCCTGACACCCAACGAACACGCAGCACTGACAGAACGCATCCGCAGTTGCAACATGGCGATCTATGCCGGCAAGATGCACGATGCGGATACCGACATCCCGCGCCTGCTGGGAGAACAGTTCGGACTGAGACATCTCGATGCCAACTGGCTGGCCGGTGAAGACGGCATCTCGGAAATCCGTGTGTTCGACAACGGCACCCGCCAGCATTACATCCCCTACACCGATCGTCCGATCAAGTGGCACACAGACGGTTATTACAACCCGCCGGAACGCACCATCCGCGGCATGATATTGCATTGCGTGCGTAACGCCAGCAGCGGCGGCGAGAACCAGCTGATGGACCACGAATTGGCCTATCTGCTGCTGCGCGACGAGGACCCGCAGCATATCCAGGCCTTGATGCAACCCGATGCGATGACCATCCCGGAACGGGTGGACGACACCGACGGCGTGCGCGCCGCGCAGAGCGGCCCGGTGTTTTCCCTGGATTCGAGCGGGAACCTGCACATGCGTTATACCGCCCGTACCCGCAGCATAGAATGGAAACAGGATGCTGCGACGCTGGCAGCAGTCGCGGCACTGGAAGCCATCCTGGCATCCAGTCCGCCGCACGTATTCAAAGCGCGTCTCGAGCCCGGCATGGGCTTGCTTTGCAACAATATCCTGCATGACCGCAGCGCCTTTGCCGACGACCCCACCCATCCGCCACGTCTGCTCTATCGTGCACGCTATCTGGACCGGATATCGACGATCAGCTGAAAGAATGCAAGCCTGGTTTTGCAACTATCTTGCCAGGCAGCGGTCGCAGTTCCGGAACCATTCGTCGATACCCTTACGGCAAGACGGCGCTTCCTTCACAACTCGAAACGTAACCAGGATAAAAATGATCAGGACGATGGTAAGGATGTTTTTCAGGACACTGCGCTGGATATTGATGCCCTTCATGCTTTTATGGGCGAAACTGGCGACACCCAAAGGGCTGGTCCGCAGCGCGGACGAACAACACAAGACGGACCTGGAATGCGAAAGGATGGTGCTTTACCATTTTCAGACCTGTCCGTTTTGCATCAAGGTGCGTCACGAAATGGCCCGCTTGTCTTTGCCCATCAAACTGCTCAATGCGCAACACGATCCATTGCGCCGCGAGGAATTGCAACAAGGGGGCGGGAAGATCCAGACCCCTTGTTTGCGCATAACCGACGACCAAGGCAACGTTCAGTGGATGTACGAGTCAAACGACATCATCAAATATCTGCAGCATCGTTTCTCTTGACTGCATGACCGCCTCAACCGGGATCGGGCCCCAGCGTTGAATCGCTACGGGCGTATGTAGGCCCATCCCTCGTGCTGTTTCCTTATTATTTCCACCACGCCGGCTGGAACATAGCCAATAGACGACAGCATGTCCGGCTTGGTCAGCTTCATGTTTTTCATGGTGTTTTCGCATGCCACGATCCTGACTCCGTCTGCCAGCGCCTTGTCTATGCGGGATCCCACTTCGGATTCGAATTTGAGCATGTCGATTCCCGGGCCATAAGCGACGATCTCGACGTCGACCTTGTCTTTTCCGATTGCGTCCTGCACGTTCTTGGCGTTGTTGAGCGCCAGGTTCCATTTGGCTGGCACCGAGTCGCTAACCTGGATGACTACCTTCTCGCGTGCAAGCGTATTTTGCCCGGAAGCTGTGTCAGCCGCCTCAACGCCTGATGATGCAAAAGCGAGCGCGCAGAAGAATGCTGTTGCGACAACCTTGAGCCGAGCGATATGTTTCATTGTTTTCCCCTTTGAATATTTCCGGTTCGAGATTTCCATATTTGCACCGCGATCAGCTTTCCCGCATCAGCAACGCATACTGGATCTTCATGGTTACGGCGGCACCAGCGATGATGGAAGCCAGCGCCAGAATCGAACCTAAAGAGAGCGTGGAAACGCCGGTTATGCCCTGACCGATCGTGCAGCCCATGGCTGTCACGCCGCCGAACCCCATCAATGTGCCGCCGATGATGTGGTAGAACATGTCCTGCGCAGAAGAAAATGCTTCCCAGCGAAAAGACCTGGTGAACAGCGCGTAGAGGAATGAACCGATGCCGACGCCAAAGACTGTGGCAATACCAAAGGTGACGATGTTCGAGGTGTCGGTCCAGTATGCCCAATATTCCAGGGTATAGGCTGTAGGGGCGACAAAGGACATCGATTCCGCCAAGTGGGAATTGGTGCCCAAGTACGTCATTTCCAGTGTATCCGGATTCTCGCCATAGCCGAGGTGCCCTGCCACGAACCAGCCTCCGACCACGAGCAATCCTATGATCAGGCCGGCAAGGTTGTTATCCAGGTTCTTGCGAAATTTTTCGTCCTTGAACACAAAGACCATCATAGCCAATCCGATCACGCCGGCCATCACCATCTGAAGGGTATTGGGTGCCAGGCCGCCGATGCCGGACAGAAGGGCCGGCAGTGTCTGGCCATGATCCAGTTGGATGGTGACCGCGGGCGCTTGCAGCACGTTGACGCGGAATGCACCGAGGATGCCTTTCAGTGTCACCAAGGCGGCAAAGCCCAGATATATGAACACGACAACAGACCTCAGGTTGCCGCCCCCGACGCGCACCAGCGTCTTGTTGGCACAGCCGGAAGCCAGCGTCATGCCGACACCGAAGCACAACCCACCGACGATATAGGCAAGCCAGGGGAAATTGCTTCCGGTATAGATGGTCTTGGACAAATCGAGATAGCCAAAATAGGCGAGCGCATTGGTTCCTATCATCGCCACCGCAATGGCGAGCAGCCAGGCGCGCATGCGCCCCCAGTGTCCCATGTTGACCACATCCGAAACCGCACCCATGGTGCAGAAGTTGGTCTTGTTGGCGATGAATCCGAACACGATACCTAAACCGAATCCCCACCAGACTATAGTCTTTGTCACAACAGCCGCATCCATGTAACGCTCTCCCTAGATAATTATCGAAGACTTCCGATTATTCCTGCATTGATCATTCAACCAGCCGCCCCACTCGCCCACGGACAAATCAACGGCACCTCAAGCGACACCGTCGTTATCCTTCACGCCGATCATTTTCGGCAGGTTGAGTTTGCGCGGCGTGATCACTTTCTTGTCCCGCAGATAGCTGGTCACGACATCCCAGATCGGTTCGCCTGTCACTCCCTCGGACACAGGAGCCCATCCGGCCACCTTGTATTTCCGGTTCGGATCGAGCGCCTTGCCGTTCAGCATCATGTTGTTGATGCGCTTGCCTATGCTCTTGTTTACATCGCATGTGTAGCTTATGCCACCGACGCGCACCATGTCCCCGCCTTGCTGTTTGTAGGGATCCGGATTGAACAGGTTGTCGCAGACATCTTCCATGATGGCCTTGATGGTTGCGCCGGTCATCTCGGTCAGCGTCGTTTGCGGATAGGTGATCGCGGTCTGATCCATCACATGCTCGAGAGTGATGTCCTGCCCGGCCAATAGCGATGTACCCCAGCGGAAACCCGGCGAGAACGCCGCATCCGCTCCTTTCACCTCCATCAGCGCGTCCAGGATCAGTTGATCGAAAGTACCGTTGAAATTTCCCCTGCGGTACAGCGTCCCTTCCGTGACGGCAAGTTTTTCGCCGAGCTTTTCTTTATACGGTGCGCGCACGGTTTCGATCAGTGCAGCCATTTCCTTATCGGGCTCGATCAGGTTGGCGAAGACCGGCAACAACTTGTACTTGAAGCCTGCCACTTTGCCATTCCTGACATCCAGATCGAGCACTCCAAGGAACTTGCCGTTGGAACCGGCATTGGTCACCAAGGTCTGTCCGCGGGCATTCTTGACTATGGATGGCGCTGGCATGCCGTCATGGGTATGCCCGCCCATGATGGCGTCGATGCCGCTGACGCGCCCCGCCATCTTGATATCCACGTCCATGCCGTTGTGCGAAAGCACCACGACCACCTGTGCGCCCTTGGCCCTTGCCTCGTCGACGACTGTCTGCATGTTGTCGTCCTGGATGCCGAAGCTCCAATCCGGAGTCATGTAGCGGGGATTGGCGATCGGCGTGTAAGGAAACGCCTGGCCGATGATCGCAACAGGGATGCCGTTGATCGGCTTGATCACATATCCCGGAAAAACGGGATCGCCAAAATCATTCGTCTTGATATTCTGCGCAACGAAATCCACTTTGCCTTTGAAGTCGTTATCGACGACCTGCTTGACCCGCTCTGCGCCGAAAGTGAATTCCCAGTGCCCCGTCATCACATCCACACCGAGGAGCTTCCCTGCATCCACCATGTCCTGTCCCTTGGTCCACAGTGCTGTGGCGGACCCCTGCCAGGTGTCTCCGCCGTCGAGCAGCAGGGAGCCGGGACGGCTGGCACGGATCTTCTTGACCAGCGTAGCCAAGTGGGCGAAACCTCCCACCTTGCCGTAGGTGCGGGCAGCGTTGTCGAAATCGAGATAGGTGAACGCATAGGCCTCCGGCGTTCCCGGACGGATGCCGAACGCCTTGAGCAGGTGTTCGCCCACCAGATGCGGCGCCTGGTTGAGGCCCGGCCCTACCCCGATGTTGACATTGGGTTCCCGAAAATAGATAGGCAACAGCTGTGCATGGCAATCGGTGATATGCAACAGGGATACATTGCCGAACGCAGGCAGATCGTAGAAGCCGCCTGCATCGGTGGCTGACAGCGCAGCACGGCTGTTCAATGCGAAACCCGATGCGGCAGCCACAGCCAGAACTTGCATGAACTCGCGACGGTTCATAGGCATAAAAACACTCCTGAAATTATATTCACAACCAGGATGCCGACACTTGCGGATAACACGGTCCTGCCAGTGTTATCCGCCATATCGACTTTACTTGCGGAACACCGGGGTCTGCATCGGCAGACCGTTGCTCATGTAAGTCAGGAAATATTCCAGGTCGTTATAATCCTCGCTGTTGCCCTCTTGCGGCTTTTCGCGCGTATTGTTGTTGCATTGCATGAATCGCTTCTGCAACGTGACGATATCCGTGCCGGCACGGAACTCAGGCCAGTGGGTCGCCTGGCCGATCATCATGGAAAGCTGCTCGCTACGCAGGAACTTGCCCGCATTCTGCACATGGCAACTGGCACAGGAAAAATTCAGCAAGCCGCGTCGAGTGTAGTAGTAGGTCTTGCCTTTCTCGTATGCGGCAAGCGCATCCTTGCCCTTGACCTTGATATTGACCTTCATCCCGTCCGACAAGCTTCTGGCATAGGCGGTAAGCAGGCCCATATCCGAATCGGCGTACTTCAGTTCCTTTTCGCCATTCTTTTTCAGGCAGGCATTGATGGCATTCTCGAAAGTCACCACACGCTTGGTGGCCTTGTCGAAATAAGGATAGTTGCCGGCGATATTGCGGCCGCCATGCGGGAAGCAGGATGCAAATGTCTTGCCGTTGGCAAATGACGTTTCCCACACTTTCTGCCCCTTGTCCAGATCGATGGAATAAGGGGGAAAAACCATGATGTCGTCATACTGACTCTTGGCATCGGGATTCATGGCCAGAGCCCCGTAGATGTAATCGTTGAACTTGATGTTTGGGAGCGTCTCTTTGTAATGCGCGATCATTGCATTGCGATCCTGCTCCGGACCGGCGACGGCCAGAAAGGATATTGAGTACAAGAACGCAGCCAGCAGGGATAGATATTTTATTTTCATGTCGTGACTTCCTCTTGGTTGGAAGAATCTAATTGGGTTAAGCGATCAGGCTACGACCACTTCGCCATCGAATACCGTGCCGAGATTGTCGACCGCATGCACCGCGACCTTGTCACCAACCTTAGCTCCCTTGACCCTGAAACCGACAAAGGGGTTTCTCGATATACCGACGCCCCATTGCATGTCCAGCACCATCTTGCCGTTCAGCGTGGCACTGACCTGATTGATAAAGTGTGCGGGAATCAGATTCCCGGTCTTCTTGTCCTTGCGCTGTCCCGTTTCCATGATGTGCTGGATCAGCACTTTCACATCCACCGCATCCCCCTGCATCGTCGCGCGCATTTTCATTGCTTCAGCCATGTTCGTATCCTCTCTTACAAATATTTAGATGAATTTCAGAATCGGGTTGTTCTTAACCGCCGCAGCCACCGATCGTCACCTTAACTTCGCGGCTATTCGTATAGACCTTGCCACCAGCCTTCACCGATGCCCGCACGATCGAAGTCGATGCCATTTTGACGCGCGTTGCGATGAATGGCTCGGCACCGTTCATGAATTCAAAGTCGGCGATCATCGGATTGGGATTCTTGTCCACAAAGATCGCGATCGACGTAGTTCCCGGAATATTGCTGCTGACTTCAACCGGCACCACGGCACCGTTTTCAGCTATGTCCGGCACCTTGATCATGATGTCTTTGTTCTCGGCAGCCCCGGCGTAACCTGCATTTTTCATGGCATCGGCGGTATCCTTCGATGTGAAGGCCAGATTGTTCCAGGTAGCCGCAAATACCCCACTGGTCTTCAGCAGCCCCGCCGCACACACCGCCATCACGGCACCCATGCTTTTCAGAAAATTCCTGCGTAGATGATTCATTTCACTCCCTCTCAATTTGGTTGTCACTTCAAAGACCCATTACGTAATCGATAACCTGGTCGATTTCCTGCTCCGTCAGAATCTTGTTCCTGCCAAAAGGCGGCATGACCGATTCGGGGTTCGCCACGGTGGCATCCCATATCTGGGCACGCAATTTGGCGGTATCGGGGAAACGTGCCTTCATCCCGGCAAGCGCAGGTCCGATATTGCCGGCCGCCTCGACCTTGGGGTCGCTCGGAATGGCATGGCAGGCAATGCAATTGCCCTTGTTTTTGTCGAAGGCTAGCTTCCGGCCTGCGTCAGAGTCTGCTGCGACCGCATTCAAATTGGCCAATCCCAATAAAGCCACAAGAGAAAGCAAAAAAGTCATTTTAATGCGCATCAAAATATCCTCCCTTTCATAGACATCCACTGTAAATAAAACTCCTGTCCCATAGCGATTCAAGACATATGAACTGATTATTTCCCTATTTCAATTTCCCCCTTTAGTACGACCCGATCAAAAATTTGAACAATTCAGCCGCCTATATTCGGGCATAGTCCCAGCCCTGCTGCAGGCGCTTGTTGATCTCCTCTGCCGCAGATGACGCAACCCCGGTGTTAGGCAACAGGTGCACTGCGATGCCGCTACTGCGCAAAGTTCTTATGGCCTGACCACAGGCCAGAAAACCAAGATTCGGATACTTGGCCTGCATCAAACCGATTCGCTTCCCATAAGGCGACACATCTGCTCTTAACAAATCGACGCCCTCGGCATTCGCCATGATCTCCACATTGAGCTGTCGATTCTCATGCCTGCTGGCTTCCAGCAGACTTTCCGCCTCATCCAGGACGGCCTTGAGCCTGAGCGGATTGGAAGTACTGACCTGGAAGATGATATTGCCCTGTCCGGTCGCCGAGTTAATGTTGTGTGCCGCCCTGGACACGTACGCGACATAGGAGTGATTCCTTGATTCCGACTTTGTAGCAATGAACCAGCCCGAGACCCCGCCCAGCAAAAGCAGCAACACACAGGCCGCTATTCTTCTGATGTTTTGCACATACTGCGGCCGTCTCAAGCGCATGACATTTTCAGCTGCCGCTTCATGCATCGGAGGGTGATGGTAGGCATGCTTCACCATCTCTTTCAGCCCGCGCAGTTCGCACACCCGCCCTTTCAATGCATCGTCCCGCCCGATCACATCGAGGATCTCACTTTTCTCGTTTGTCTCAAGTTCGTTGTCGACAAAGGCATTCAGCAATTCATCTGAGATGTTTGCATTGCTCTTCATATGACTCTCCTTATATGACTGACTCGTGCCGTCTGCTGCGGAGCGAGTTCTTTCAACAGGATCTTCAAGGATTGCCGTGCGCGGCATAAGCGACTCATGACTGTTCCGATCGGAATGGACAGGATTGCAGCGACCTCGATATAGGGAAAATCTTCCAGGTCCACCAGGGTCAGCACCTGGCGCTGCCCCATGGGCAGCATGGCAACGGCATTCCGCACGCGGTCGACGATCTGCGTCTGCGCATGCTCGTCTTCCGGCGTGGTTTCATGGATGCAACGGTGATCTTCCAGCTCTTCGATATCATCCATGTCCCGGTGTTGACGGAAATGGTCACGCCAGCAGTTAGCCAGTATGCTGAACAGCCAGCTATTCATTAATGCCGGATCGCGCAGCTGAGCGGCATTCTTCAGTGCCTTGATCATCGTTTCCTGTACAAGGTCGTCGGCGAGCGCGGCGTTATGGCTCCAGGAGAAAGCGACGCGATATAGCTTCGGACGAATTTGTTCCAATTGCTGCTGGAATGCATCTACACCACAGAACAAGGAGAAAATCTTCATCGCCACGTTTCACCTGAAGGTTGGAATTACGGTCAACATACATATAGACGCAACAGCATGCGGAAATATTCCATCGATTCGAAAATTTCCATCACCGCGGCTGGCAGGGTATAGACTATTCACAATATCCTTCCAGAACATGAGAGACCTGATGACCCCGATACACTTCCGCTGTTTTATATGGTGTTGCATGTTATTTGCCGCCTTGATGTTGACAGGGTGCAGCAACATGAATAAAGGCGGCGATGTCCACCTGCAACCAATCCAGCCCTTATCCAAATCCGATCAGCCTTCATTTCCCGCTTCCGGTAGCACAGCAGACGGCCATATGGCCGTTTTCACCAAGACGGGAAAATTCGAGGATGTCAGGGACGATGTCGAGATGGCGATCACCGGACGCGGATTGGTGGTCAACAATGTTTCCCATGTGGGCGAGATGCTGGAGCGCACCGGCAAAGACTTGGGAGATGACAGACAGATTTACCTCAAGGCCGAAGCACTGGAATTCTGCAGCGCAGTCGTATCGCGCAAGATGATGGAAACCGACCCTGACAATATCGTGTTTTGTCCCTACATCATTTCCGTTTACGTGCTGCCGGGAAAGCCGAACGAAGTACGCATCGCATACCGCAAACCCCAGATCGTTGGCTCTCAAGCTTCGCAGGCCGCACTCAAGGCGGTCGATGAACTGCTTTCCGGCATCGTCAAGGATGCGCTGCAATAACCTGCCGGTTCGGCCAACAAGAGTTATCCGAATACCGGCCTGATGGATCATTTTTTCTTCGGGCTGGACGAGGTGAGACGTTCGTCGAGCAGCTCCAGCCTCAGCCAGCCGGGATTCATGATCCCGTCCTCGAACACCAGGGTGGGCGTCACGACGATATTCAGCTTCTTCGCCGCCGCGGCAATGCGGGTCAAGGCAGAGGTATCACAGGTCTTTCCCGGTTTCGGGTCCTTCCACTTCAGCATATGATCCTCCCAGGCTTTCAGCCGGTCGGATGAGCACCAGATCGCCTCGGCCTTCTCCTTGGAACCGGGCAATATCGGCAACACGAAAGTGTAGATCGTGGCATCGGTCAGGCCGACCATCTCCTTTTCCTGCCTCCTGCAATAGGGACAGTTCGGATCGGTGAAAACAGCCAGTCTTCTCTTGCCGTTGCCTTTCACATTCTTGATCGCCAGATCAAGCGGCAAGGAATCGAAATCGATCGCATAAAGTTGTTTTTCCCTTTCTTCAGTCAGGTTCTGCATCGTATGCATATCGATGATGTTGCCTGAAAAAAGGTAGGACATATTTTCGTCGGTATAGACCAGTTGGTCGTTCAAGACCACTTCATACAAGCCGAGATAGGGAGTCTTGTGGACACTGATGACCTGCTCATAGGGAAATCTCTTTTCCATCGCGGCCTTGATAGCGGCCTCATCGGCCAAAGCCGCATTGGAAAAGAAAAACAACAGCAATACCAAATAAGAGAATGCGTTCATCTTGCTTTTCCTGATCGAGTCGCACGCCGCGAAAGAATCACCTGGATTTTCTCGCAGCAAATAAAAAGGCTGACGAATCTCTTCGTCAGCCCTTGTCACTCATATTGGATTTTCAACCAGGCCCGCTTCATTTTGATGGCAGGCTTCAGTTGACATCGCTAAGACTAGCAGTGCTTACCAACCGTAAGAAACACTGAGAGAGTCTTCGTACATGCTGATGTTTGCATTGCCGCCACCCAGCGCAGTAGGGATGGATCCTGCGCCATTGACTGTCTGCTTGAAGGCATGGACATAGGCAACAGTCACTTCAGACTTGTCGGCCAGCTTCCATGTGCCGCCCAATGACAGATGGTTTTGAACCACTCCTGGAGCCAAGATATTCAACAATGTCTGGCTGGTTGGCACTTGCTGGTTGTTATGGTCATAGCCAACACGCAGAGTCGTTTTTGAATCCAGGTCATAACTGACCCCAAGTTTGATCACGGTCATGTCCTGCCAGCCAAAGCCGACGCCGTTGGTCGCACCCAGTTGGGGGCCTGTTCCACCATATGCTGGAGGTAATGATGTAAACGAGTTACCCACAGAAGGGACCCCGCTGTAATTGATGCGTGTAACATCGAGCGCCACCGTGGTTGCCGGCATGGCTTTGAATGCGGCACCAACACCATAGGTTGACGGGATGTCGAAACTGCCCTGATCAGCGAACAAGCCGCTGTATTTGGCGAATTTGCCCATCTTGGTCTTGGTCTGGTAGGTGGCTCCCAAAGTCAACACTGGAGTCACTTCCCCAGTCCAGCCAAACCTGAACCCGTAGCCAGTAGAGGTATCTGTGCCGTTATTGGTCACATGGCCTGGATTGCTGGAAAAACCTGCGTTATCGAAGGCCTGCAATCCGGTCGCACTGAACATCTGATAAGCCAGATTCAGAGAAACGCCGACTGCATTGGTGGAATTGATCTTCATCGACCAGGTAGGTGCGATAAACAGCTGCGACAGGTTGATACCTGCCGGTCCTACGCCACCTAATGAGGCGAATGGATTTGTGTTGTATTGCGTATTCATGCCGCCGTTACCGAACACAGAAACGCCAACGGATGAGTCAGAGCTGATCATCTTGTTATAGCCAAACGATGGAATGAAGAAGTTGCTCTTGCCATTTCCATCATATGTTCCGGTCATGCCAGCACCATTGCCAACGATTTCAGCACTACGCGATGGCTTGAACCAGATCAGGCCGACATCGGCACGGTCTCCCACCATCACCATACCGGCTGGATTGTTGGCAGCAGCGATTGCATCCTTGGGCAGGGCGATACCGGCTCCACCCATACCTTCGGTTTGCGCGCCATAACCGATTGGCAGATAACCATTGGTAGCGAACGCGGCTGGTGATGCCACCATGCCCAATGAAATTAATGAAGCTACGATCTTTTTGATTCTCATGCTTCTCTCTCCCTGATTGTGAGAGACACCCCGATGGCGTCCCTAAATAACAACAACTTGATTACATCCCGACTTACCTCAAATGAACAGACAGATGTCCGTATCCCCGGCGAAGCTCATGAAGGTTGCTGCACCGCCGTATTCGCACTGCTCGATGAATTCGCTCTTGTCGAATTCAAACAAATCGACCGTCATCTGGCAAGCGATGAACTTCACGTCTGCCTCCAGGCACAGGTCGCGCAATTCCTGCAGTGAGGCAACGCCATGTTTCTTCAACTTCTGCTTCATCATCATGGTTGCCATGGATTCCATGCCTGGCAGCATCTGCACCATCACCGGCATCGGGATCGGCATCGGCATCGCTGGATTGGCCAGCGGGCTGATCATCACGCTGGACAAGTCCTTGCGCAGCAATTGCAGGCCGTAGAAGGTGAAGAACACCTGCACGTCGTATCCCAATGCGGCAGCGGTCGAAGCCAGGATGAATGGCGGATACGCCATGTCGAGTGTGCCCTTGGTGGCGATGATCGCCATTCTTTTGGTAGTCATACTTGCCCCTTTAAGATTGTTTGAAGAAGATCAACTTACTTCTTCTTCATGTAAAACACGTATTCGCCATTGACCTCTTCCTGGCTCAACAACGGATTGCCGGTCTGCTCGGCAAACGCCGCCATGTCTTTTACAGAACCGCAATCGGTCGAAATGACCTTGAGCACCTGGTTGGAAGCCATGTCGGCAAGCGCCTTCTTGGTCTTCACGATGGGCAAGGGACAGGACATACCACGGGCGTTCAGTTCTTTATCGAAATTCATTGTATTTCTCCCACAAGTTATTTTGAACAGCTACTAAAACCAAAGTGCATCACTACACAAAACCTGAGTTGCATTATAGGAATATGCCAGCATACAACGTCCATAGCCACCACGGGTGGAATGGAATAGCCCATTAGGGTTATCTTTAAGCATCTGCTTATGAAGGTATCGACAGCGTCGAATCTAGGCCTTCAATATGCGCACATTTATATGTGCTAATCATTTTTTATTATAGCGCCATCAGGCTTATGGCAATGGTTCCGTCGGCACTTTTCCATCCAGCCGGCCGCGTAGCTCATCTATCGCCCAACTGTCTGTGCCAAAGATGTTTTCCTGCCCTATCCTGTCGGTCAGGCCGGTTCGATCCATCACGTCTGAAACCTGTTTTTTCAACCCGCTGAACGCGAGCTTGATACCACTACTCTTGAAGCGGTCAAGCAGGTTGCGCAACATCTCGATGCCAGAAGCATCGATCTCGTTGATGCCGCTGGACTGGACGAGGATGTATTCGATCTCGGGATTCTCTCTTTCCAGTTTTAGCAGGGCATCTTCAAAATACGAGACGTTCACAAAGCGTAATGCGCCGTCGAAACGGATCGCTCCCAAATTAGGATGCAACGGAGGCAGGTTATGCCGTACCGCGTCGCGTAGGGTGGTGTCGCTATGCAAGCCCAGTACCGCCACCCTTGGGCGCATCATGCGATACAGCAACAATGAAAGCGAAAGGATGATGCCGGTCAGGATGCCGTTCTGGATATTGGGCGCGAATGCCAGCGTGGCGATGAAAGTGACGATCGCGGCAAGTCCATCGTCCCGGTTCGCCCGCCATGCGTTCCTGATCGACTCGAAGTTGACCAGGTTCATCACAGCCATCATGATGATGGCGGCCAACACCGGTTTTGGAAGGTGGTAAAGCAATGAAGTAAAGAAGATCAGTGTCAACAGCACGAACACCGCGGAGATGATCGACGAGAGCGGTGTTCTGGCGTCAGAGGCAAGATTCAAAGCTGATCTTGAAAACGAACCGCTCACCGGCATCGACTGGCTGAATGCGGCGGCCACCTTGGCCAGGCCCTGCCCGATCAATTCCTTGTTCTCATCCCAGGGCTGACGAGTCTTGATGGCGATCACCTTGCAACTCGACATGGCTTCCATGAAGCTGATCAGCGCGATCACAAAACTGGCTGGAAGCAACGCCATGGTCGCATGCCAGTCCAGCGGCGGAAGGCTCACGGTTGGCAACCCCTCCGGCACGACACCGACCACCCTCCCGCCCAGATTGGCATAACCAACCATGTAGCTGAGCCAGGTCAGGGAGGCTACCGTGATCAACACTCCCGGCAACCTGGGTGCGAATTTCTTGAAACCAAGCAGCAACAGGATGGCTGCCACGCCGAACCCAATGGAAAGCTCATGCGCGGTATCGATATGCAGCAGCACCCGTGAGATATCGAGCAGGAAATGTTGCGACTGGGCAGCCGGAATGCCCAGCAAGGTCGGCAATTGCGACAAGCCGATGATCAGCGCAGCGGCATTGATGAATCCCATCAGCACCGGATTCGACAGGAAATTAAGCAGCACCCCGATCCGCAATACGCCAAAGGCGATCTGGAACAACCCGGAGATCAACGCCAGCAGGATCGCATACGAGTAGAACAGGTCGCTGCCGTGAGCAGCCAGCGGTGCGATGCTGGCCGCGGTCAGCAGGGATGTCATCGCGACCGGACCGGTCGACAGCTGGTTGGAAGAGCCGAACAGGGCGCCGATCACCGTGGGGATCAAGGCAGCATACAGGCCGTAGTAAGCAGGAACACCGGCAAGCTGGGCATAGGCCAGCGACTGCGGTATGGCGACCAGGGAGACGGTGATACCGGCGATCAGATCGGCCTTGAGAGTGCCGGAATGGAAGTCGAAGCGACTTGCAAAATTGCCCCAATAAGCGCGCAGATTCATTGTCCCTTCCCCGCCTTCATCGAACCGTCCCGGTCGTTACATCATCGATACTGTACCGCAGCATCAGGAGACGCATTGATAATAAAGGTTCTGTGGATGGTTGGCTTGCGCGAAGAAGAACCAGCGTTCGGCCAGCAATCCGATGTACTGGAGTATGAATGCAAAGGCGAGCATCGATGGCGTAAACATGCCTATGGCCAGCAACGCGAGTGGAACGACGAAGGCCAGCAACAGGAAGATCGGCTTGATCGTGCGCATGAATGCAGGACTCTTGCCATGGAAGAACTCGCGCGTATTGAACGATCCGCCCATGAAGCCCATGGAGCGTTGCACGATGTTCGGGTGCTTGATCCCGATAGCAGTCTGGATCGTGGATTTCGGTTTCAGGCGCGCGTTGCGCACCAATGACGCCCCCCGCCCGACAAAAGCCAGTACGGTGATGATGATGGACCAGCCGACAAAGAAGTGGGTCTGTGCAGGTGCAGCAGAAGATGCATAGAACGACGCCAGAATGAATCCGGATGAGCCGCCGAGCAGAATGTAGTTGATGACTGTCAACGGTGAATTCCATTCACGCAGGAAGCGCAGACAAGCGTAGATCATGCCGGTGCACACGAACAGCGCAAAAGAGAGCAGCGTACCGATGACGCCGATCACGGTGGACAGATCGATGACCAGTCCGGTGGGCAGGGTCACGATCGCGGGACGATATCCGGCCAGGTGTGCCGCACCGTAGAGGAACACCACGCCCATGAACGCCGGCAATACGATGACCTCGCGCGACAACCATGAGGTACGCCATTGCGTGGCCGAACGCCAGGCCCGCTCCGGGCGACCCAAATGGAAGAACGAGGCGATCAGCCCACCTCCCAGAAAGAGCAAGGCAAGCGCACTGCCGTAGCCGTAGAACGCGTCCGACTGCATCGGCAGCAGGCCGAACAGCGCATACGATTGATGCGTGAACAACGCCAGGAACAGGCCCTGTCCGGCACCAAGCAAAGTAGTCAGAAAGATCACAGAGAATGCAGGTTTCATAATTCGTATTACCAGGCAGAAACGTCGTCCATCGACGACTCACCCTTGCCCGGTTTGGGCAGATGGCCGTCCACTTTGAGCGGATTGTCCGCGCGCTCCAGCTCATCCTCATGGATCTTGAGCTTGGTCTTGCGCCGCGGCAGATAATGATTGGCTGGCTGCGTGCCCCACTCCGGCATCAGCGCATAACCGCCCTCCTCCCGTATCGCCTGCGAAACCGCCGATTCAGGATCGTGGATATCGCCGAACAGGCGCGCGCTGGTCGGGCATGCTTTCACGCAGGACGGCTTGCGGTCGATCTCCGGCATGGACATGTCATAGATGCGATCCACGCAGAGGGTGCATTTCTTCATCACCTTCTGCTTCTCGTCGATCTCGCGCGCGCCGTATGGACAGGCCCAGGTGCAATACTTGCAGCCGATGCATTTGTCGTAATCCACCAGCACGATGCCGTCTTCCTTGCGCTTGTACGATGCGCCAGTCGGACAGACCGGCACACAGGGCGGATCTTCGCAGTGCAGGCAGGATTTGGGGAAATGCACCGTCTCGCTGAGCGGATAGGTGCCGACCTCAAAGGTCTGCACGCGGTTGAAGAACGTACCGGTCGGGTCGGCAGCATAGGGATTTTCGTCGCACAGCGGTCCCGCCGAGCCGGAGGTGTTCCACTCCTTGCAACTGGTCACGCAGGCATGGCAGCCCACGCAGACATTCAAATCGATGACCAAGGCGAGCTGAGTCATAGCGAGCCTTTCAAATTAAAAATTCCGAGCTGGGTCATTTCGCACCGCCTTTCTTCTTGCCGCCACCAAAGTAGGTCAACAAGCTCGGATGTATTTTCATACCTGGATATTTCTTCATGGGTTCGAATTGCGGCGAAGTCTGTTCGGGTTCGCCCTCTTCCGCCTTGTAGATACGCACACGCACGTCGTACCAGGCAGCCTGTCCGGTGATCGGGTCGGAGTTGGAATAACGCTTGCCGTCCGCTTGCGCCGGCAGCTCTTCCGAGATGACATGATTGAGCAGGAAGCCGCGCTGCGATTCGTTCGCATCGGGCGACAGATTCCACGCCCCGGCAGCTTTGCCGATCGCATTCCATGTCCACACCGTGCCGGGTTCCACCGATTCGCTGTAACGCGCCATGCAGCGTACCTTGCCCCACTGCGACTCTACCCATATCCAGTCGCCGTCGGCGATCCCGGATGACTTGGCTGTGGCCGAGTTGACGTGGAGGTAGTTGTGCGCATGGATCTGGCGCAACCAGGCGTTCTGCGAATCCCACGAGTGGTACATCGCCATCGGGCGTTGTGTCAGCGCAGTCAGCGGATATTTGCGCTTGTCGCTGGCTTGCACCTCCAGTGGTTCGAAATAGAACGGCAGCGGATCGAAGAAAGTTTCGATGCGTTTTGCCAGATGTGCTGGCGGCTGGCGCGTGATGCTCTTGCCCTGTGCCGCAAGACGGAACTTCTGCAACACCTCGGAATACAGATGGATCAGGATCGGTTCGGCATAGCGCGTGATACCGTTGCTCTGCGACCATTCGAGGTAGCCCTGATTCCAGTTGCGCATGAACTGGTACGAGCGCGGCAGCTTGTAGTGATGCACGCAATCGTTCTTGGCATACATCTCCCACTGGTTCGGGTTCGGTTCGCCCTTGATCGATTTCTCGCCCCCTTTGCCGCGCCAGCCGGACAGAAAGCCGATGCCGGAGCCCGGCGCAGTCTCCCAGTTGACGATGAAGTCGGGATAGTCGCGGTACTTGCGCTTGCCTTCCTTGTCAACGAAAGCAGGCAGTTTCAGGCGGGTACCGAGTTCGATCAGCACTTCCTGGAACGGTTTGCATTCGCCTGTCGGCGGCATCACCGGGATGCGCACCGAGTCCACCGGGCCATCGAATTCCGAGATCGGTCGGTCGAGCATCGACATCACGTCATGGCGCTCGAGATAGGTCGTGTCCGGCAGGATCAGGTCGGCGAACGCGGTCGTCTCGGATTGGAATGCGTCGCACACCACCAGGAACGGGATCTTGTATTCGCCGTTCTCTTCCTTGTCGGTGAGCATCTTGCGCACTTCGCTGGTGTTCATCGAAGAGTTCCACGCCATGTTGGCCATGAACAGCAACAGGGTGTCGATCTTGTAGGGATCGCCGCGCCAGGCATTGGTGATGGCGTTGTGCATCATGCCATGCACCGACAGCGGATATTCCCATGAGAACGCCTTGTCGATACGCACCGGGCTGCCGTCCGCATTGACGAACAGGTCATCCGGATCAGCCGGCCAGCCCAGTGCCATGCCGTCCAGCGGCGTGTTCGGTTGTACCGCGCGCGGGTCGTTCGGTGTACGCGCGCAGGGCGGGATGGGACGCGGGAACGGAGCTTTGTGGCGGAAGCCGCCGGGCCGGTCGATGGTGCCCAGCAGCGTCATCAGGATGGACAGCGCGCGTATGGTCTGAAAACCGTTGGAGTGCGCGGCCAGGCCGCGCATGGCATGGAACGACACCGGGTTGCCGGTGACTGTATCGTGTTCCTTGCCCCAGGAATCCGTCCAGGCGATCGGCAGTTCGATCTTCTGGTCGCGCGCGGTGATGCCCATCTCGTGCGCCAGTCGCTTGATGGTGTCAGCCGGGATGCCGGTGATCTGTTCCGCCCATTCCGGCGTGTAATCCTTGACGCGATCCTGCAGCAACTGGAATGCAGGTTTTACCGGTGTACCGTCTGCCAGCTTGAATTCACCCAGCAGATAGGGGTCGGCACCTTCGGTATGCGTGACCACTGCATGGTTGGTGTTGCGATCCCACCACAATTTGTTCTGCGGATCGTAGCAAGCTTCCTCTTCCGGCACTTCCGTGCGCACGAACATGCCGAACTCGTCGTGCTCGGCATCCAGGTTGACCAGTTGTCCGGAGTTGGTATAGCGCACCAGGAATTCGCGGTCATACAGGCCCAGCGCGATGATCTCGTGGATCAACGCCAGCATCAGCGCGCCATCCGTGCCGGGGCGGATCGGTACCCATTCGTCCGCGATGGCCGAATAGCCGCTGCGCACCGGATTGATGGAGATGAAACGGCCACCCTCGCGCTTGAATTTCGACAGCGCGATCTTCATGGGATTGGAGTGATGGTCTTCCGCCGTGCCGATCATGATGAACAGCTTGGAGCGTTCCAGGTCGGGGCCTCCGAATTCCCAGAACGAGCCCCCGATGGTGTAGATCATGCCCGCAGCCATGTTCACCGAACAGAAGCCGCCGTGAGCCGCGTAGTTGGGCGTGCCGAACTGGCGCGCGAACAGGCCGGTCAATGCCTGCATCTGGTCGCGGCCGGTGAATAGCGCAAATTTCTTCGGATCGGTCGCACGTATCTTGCCCAGTCGCTCGCTCAGGATGGAAAAAGTTTCTTCCCAGCTGATCTCTTCAAACTCGCCCGCACCGCGTTCCGATCCTGCCTTGCGCCGCAACGGCTTGGTCAGCCGAGCCGGCGAATACTGCTTCATGATGCCGGAAGAACCTTTGGCGCAGATAACCCCATTATTCAGCGGGTGATCGGGGTTGCCGTCTATGTAGCGAACCTCGCCATTGCGCAGATGCACGCGGATGCCGCAGCGGCATGCGCACATATAGCAGGTGGTGTTCTTGATTTCGGTCGTGGCATCCGCAACTGGCGGAGCGAAAGGGTCGTGCAATGGAGTCGATGACATGGGTGGCTGGTTTAATAGTTATCGAGGCGCGACAGCCTCACCAAAATTGTCGGCTTTTCGGGTCGCAAGTATGCGTTTCACACGCCAGTGCTGCCATAACCGTCATGAGTGATGATGACATAACCCGTAAGGGGGGTGTGGCCCTCAACCCATGAGGGGTATCGCCGGTTCGGCGATGTTGCTCTAGTGTGCCGGCCTGAGATTCCATAAGCAGCTATACCTTAATTTAGGGAGGCATACATGGCATTAGTCAACCCGCATGGCGGGGGCGACCTCAAACCCTTGCTGTTAGAGGGTGAAGAGTTGATCGCTGAAATGAAACGCGCTCGCTCGTACCCGAAAGTGACCGTGAGTTCGCGCGAAAAAGGCGACCTCATCATGCTCGGCATCGGCGGTTTCACACCACTCGACGGCTTCATGCCCCATGCCGACTGGCAAGGCGTCTGCGACGGCATGACCATGACCAACGGCCTCTTCTGGCCCATCCCCATCACCCTCTCGACCAGCAAAGCAGCAGCAGAAGCGATTCCTACCGGTACCGACATCGCATTGGTTGATCCGGACGATGACAGCATTCTCGCCACGATGAAGGTCACCGAAAAATACTCCATCGATAAAGGGCATGAATGCGCAACCGTATTCGGCACTACCGACATCGAGCATCCCGGCGTGAAGATGGTGATGGAGCAAGGCGACGTGAATCTTGCCGGCCCCGTGAAGGTCTTGTCGCAGGGAGGGTTTCCGCAGAAATATGGCACGCTGTTCATGACGCCGAAAGAGACGCGCGCCCTGTTCAACGAGTTGGGCTGGAGCAAGGTCGCCGCTTTCCAAACGCGCAACCCGATGCACCGGTCGCACGAATATCTCGCCAAAGTGGCGATCGAAGTCTGCGATGGCGTGCTCATCCATTCGTTGCTCGGCAACCTGAAACCCGGCGACATCCCTGCCGAAGTACGCACACAGGCCATCATCGCGCTGACCAAACACTACTTCGTCGCCAAGACCATCGCACAGGCAGGATATCCGCTGGACATGCGCTACGCGGGGCCGCGCGAAGCCCTGCTGCATGCACTGTTCCGCCAGAACTACGGCTGTTCGCATCTCATCGTCGGACGCGACCACGCTGGGGTCGGCAGCTACTACGGCCCGTTCGATGCTCATCACATCTTCGACAAGATACCCAAGGGAGCGCTGGAGACACAGGCGCTCAAGATCGACTGGACGTTCTGGTGCTACAAGTGCGGCGGCATGGCTTCCGCCCGCACCTGCCCTCACGGCGATGCTGATCGCCTGCTGCTCTCCGGCACCAAATTACGCAAGATGCTTTCCGAAGGCTCCGACGTGCCAGCCGAATTCAGCCGACCGGAAGTACTGGAGATATTGCGCGAGTACTACGCTGGACTGCAAGAGCATGAGAAGGTAGAAGTAAAACTGACGGGGCATTCCGCGAAGTAAGGCCAACGGATATTCCGGTCATTTAGGGTCATTCGTCTGCAATTATTGAGGAGAAACTAATGTTCACGAGCAATCCCTTTGCCGCACTTTCGGCATCGATTCCAACCGCCTACATGCAGGGGTATATCGTCGTGATGTTCCTGCTGGTCATGGGCGGGACGATACTCGACATGCTTCACAAGAAAAGCGCGCAATACTTTTTCGCCAATGCGAAAAAAGCGCAGAAGAGTGCAAAACGATCTGTGGGTGGCGGAGAAAAGGTGGCGATCGCCACTTCCGTGCTGGTAAAGGAAGTTTTGACTTCTGGCGAATTCGACAATCCAAGACGCAGACTTTCCCATCTGTTGACCATGTGGGGAACCATCATCTTCATCATGACTACCGCAATCATGATCTTTTGCTATCCCACACCGGCAACGCCCACACCTACCCTGCTGCCCCAGCTCTGGCACATCGGCGCGCTGATGCTGGCGGTGGGTGGATACTGGTTCTGGTTTGCCATCCGCGTTGATGTGGCTGCGGAAGGCCTTTCATGGTTTCGGCTTGAGCGCGCGGACTTGTTCATCCTCTCGCTGCTGGCCACCTCGACCTTCGCATTGGCCTGGTCTTTTACCGGCGGTGGATTGACCGTGTTCTTTGCCTTGTTCATCCTGTCCAGCACAGTGCTCTTTGGCGGCGTGTATTGGTCCAAGTTTGCCCACATGTTCTTCAAGCCAGCTGCGGCCTATCAGAAGAAAGTCATCATGGCCGATGGTGGGCGCGAGAATCTGCCTCCCGACTATGACCTGACGGATCCTGAAGTACAGCGAAAGTTTCCGGATATCCCCACGTACATGGGCAAGAACCCGCCCAACATGGGACTTTGCATCAAGGCTGAACGAGCAAACCATTACTAATGCTGTCTTGACCAATTTTCGATAAGAAATAGAGGAGTATCGTATGCCTACCTTTGTATATATGACGCGTTGTGATGGTTGCGGAGAATGCGTAGACATCTGCCCGTCCGACATCATGCACATCGACAAGAAGCTGCGTCGTGCTTACAACATCGAACCCAATATGTGCTGGGAATGCTATTCCTGTGTAAAAGCCTGCCCGCATCAAGCGATCGATGTACGCGGTTATGCAGACTTTGCGCCGCTTGGTCACTCGGTACGTGTGATCCGGGATGAGGAAAAAGGCACCATTGCATGGCGCATCAAGTTCCGCAACGGCAAAAAAGATATGGAGTTGTTGGCGCCTATCACGACCAAGCCCTGGGGCTCGGCGACACCGAAACTGGCAGACGAACCTGCTCCAAGCAAGGAGATGCGCGACAGCCAACTGTTGTTTAACGAGCCGAAATATATACGCATGGATGAAGGTGGCTTACACACACTGGAATCCAATGGCCTGGAAATTAAAAAAGGGGTGCAATACTAATGAGCTACCAGACAATTATTGAAGACGATATCGACATCCTGGTTGCCGGTGCGGGTCTGGGCGGTACGGGGGCGGCATTCGAGGCAAGATATTGGGGACGGGACAAGAAGATCGTCATCGCCGAAAAGGCGAACATCATGCGTTCTGGTGCAGTAGCCCAGGGCCTGTATGCGATCAACTGTTACATGGGCACACGCTTTGGCGAGAACAATCCCGAGGATCATGTGCGCTATGCACGTATCGACCTGATGGGTATGGTGCGTGAAGATCTGGCTTTTGATATGGCGCGTCACGTTGACTCCACTGTGCATAATTTTGAAGAATGGGGCCTTCCCATCATGCGCAACGAGAAGAAGGGTTCGTTTCTGCGTGAAGGACGTTGGCAGATCATGATTCATGGTGAATCCTACAAGCCTATCGTTGCTGAAGCGGCGAAAAAGCAAGCAGACAAGGTATTCAACCGCGTCTGTTTGACCCATCTGCTAATGGATGAGGCCAAAGAGAACCGTGTTGCCGGTGCTGTAGGCTTCAACGTTCGCACAGGTAACTACCACGTATTCAAGTCCAAGACCGTTATCTGTGGTGCCGGTGGTGCTTCCAACATCTTCAAGCCGCGCTCTGTCGGTGAAGGTGCGGGCCGCGTCTGGTATGCGCCATGGTCTTCCGGTTCCGCATATGGTCTGATGATCGAAGCCGGTGCAAAGATGACCCAAATGGAAAACCGTATCGTACTGGCTCGATTCAAGGATGGTTACGGTCCTGTTGGCGCCTACTTCCTGCACCTCAAGACCTATACCCAGAATGCCTACGGTGAAGAGTATGAGTCCAAGTGGTTCCCGGAACTACAGAAGATGGTCGGCAAGGAATACCTGGATCCGGAAGTTTCGCACCGTACGCATCGCCCCATTCCGACCTGCCTGCGTAACCACGCGATCATCTCCGAGGTGAATGCCGGACGTGGCCCGATTCACATGGTCACCATGGAAGCCTTCCAGGACCCACATCTTGAAGAGATCGGCTGGCACAACTTCCTGGGCATGACCGTTGGTCAGGCAGTACTGTGGGCCGCAACTGACGTTGACCCAAAATACGAAAACCCTGAACTGACGACTTCCGAGCCATACGTAATGGGTTCGCATGCAACGGGTTGTGGCGCTTGGTGTTCAGGCCCTGAAGACTTGTCTCCACCCGAGTACTTCTGGGGCTACAACCGCATGACGACCGTTGAAGGTCTGTTCGGTGCGGGTGATGCGGCTGGCGGTACACCTCACGCATTCTCATCAGGCTCCTTCACCGAAGGTCGTCTGGCTGCCAAGGCTGCCTGTAAATATATCGATGATGGCAAAGCAGAAGGCATCCGCGTTTCTGACGCTCAGATTAATCGCCGCAAGGAACAGATCTACAAGCCACTGGAAACTTATCGCGTTTTTAGCAACGAAGTGGTTGCCGGTACCGTCAATCCCAACTTCATCAATCCGAGACAGGGTCTTGATCGATTGCAAAAGCTGATGGATGAGTACTGTGGGGGTTTTGGTGTTAACTACATGACCAACGACAAGCTTCTGAATATCGGTCTGAAGAAGATGTCGATTCTGGGTGAGGATCTGGAAAAGGTTGCTGCGTCTGATATCCACGAACTGCTGCGTGCATGGGAGCTGAAGCATCGTTTCCTGACTTCTGAAAGCGTGTTCCATCATACGCTGTTCCGTAAGGAGACACGCTGGCCGGGTTACTACTACCGTGGTGATGCGATGAAGCTGGATGATGAGAACTGGCACGTACTGACAGTTTCTCGTCGCAATCCCAAGACGGGCGAGTACACGATGGAAAAAGCACCTCTTTACCACCTGGTAGGTGATGTAGAGAAAGCGCCCCCAGAAGGCCATCACTAAGCAATTGCAGGCTTGATTTACCCGTTCTGTTCAATCAGGCCCATGCAGCTATTTGTGATAACTTGTCAGTGTATTGAATGAGGACCAGCATATTCCTGTTGGTCCTCTTTTTATCTATTTCGCCAGAGTGGAGTAATTGTTTCCATGAATGATCATAATCAGGTGAAATATTTTTAATGGAGTGGACTTGATGAATATCATTGACAAGACAGATGAAGAGATATCGGAGCTCGCAAATGCCATGTGGGCGGATTTGGTCAAATACTCGAATGAAGGCAACTACGGTGCTTTCACGCGCAACTTTTCGAGCACTTTCATTGCGGGTGCCAATGAGGTTGAAATGGGAAAACAGTTTGCCAGGAGCGAACTGGCAAAGAACCTGTCGCCGGACTATGAGTATCTTGGCATCATACGTCGTGGCGAATATGTCACCGTGCTATACAAACAGAGAAGCTCGAAAAAAGCTGGCGAATGGCTGGGAAGGCTGGTGCTGGGTTATGAAAAAGACAAGGTGAGAATCTTTGGTGCCACCATATTTTAAGACAAGGTTTATATAAAGATTCGATATGTCAGATACCATTGAAGACGATAAATTCGTTGAACTGAATTACAAGGTCATCGATAACAAGACCGGTGACATACTCGTTACTGTGGATTATCCGCTGGGTTATGTTCATGGCGTGAATGATGTGATGTCTGAAGAAGTGACAAAGGAACTGTATGGCAAGAAAGTTGGCGATGTCATCGAAGTGCCAATAGACATTACAAAGTTATACGGTGAGAGAGATGAGTCACTGGTATTTACCGATCGTATAGAAAATGTCCCGGAAGAATATCGGGAGATCGGCATGACCATCACCATGGAAAATGAAAAGGGTGAGCCCAGAAACTTTATCGTCACACGATTCGACGACAAGACATTGACTGTCGACGGCAATAATCCCCTTTGCGGCAGAGAAATCACTTTCATGCTGGAAGTATTGTCCATACGCGAAGCTACCGAGGAAGAGATCGAGCTTGGCGGAGCGGTTGGCGCAGATCCAGACTTAAATGAAATACTCGACCGAGCAAAATGAAATTCTCGACAAATTACATAATTCATCCTGAGAACAAGGCGCTGGAACGTGCCATAGCCAACGCTATGGACCTGCTGAGTGCAGATGTGGCCGCTGCGGCTGTTCCGGATACCAAAGTTGCTGTAGCGGACAATTTTCGTTACACGCGGGGAAATTATGAGCAGCACCGTTTCAGTTCAAGGATTTTCGAGAGCTTACGCGAGGCGCTTGAGCTATCGCTGACTGATACGCCTACTACGGCCCGCCCTGCTCCACAAATTCGCCGTGACCAGGAACCACTAGTCTGGGCTGAGACCCTTAATAATCTGGGAAACATCCTTGCGGCACAGGGTCAGCAGCGGAGAGATGCTGAATCGTTTGAACGGGCCATCCAGTGTTTCAGCAATGCATTGGAGGAGTTCCGACAGGAATCCTCACCATTGGAATGGGCAGCTACGCAATACAACCTGGGCACGGCCAATCAGGCGCTGGGTAGGCTGCTTGATGCCACAAAGCCGTTAAAGATCGCTGTCGATGCTTATACCAATGCCTTGCTGGTTTGGACGCGAGATGAGTTTCCGGAAGAATGGATGTACACCATGCATCAACTGGGTTCTACCTTGCATACGTACGGAACATTGCTTAAAGGTAACCGTCAATTTCAAAAGTCCGTTGTTGCCTATAAAAATGCGCTTGCCGTACTCGACGCTGACAATTACGCATTAGAGCTGACTGCCACACATAATAATCGGGCTGCCGCTTTGCATCATCTCGGCGAGTCAGAAGAAAACCCTGATCGATTAAAAGAAGCGATAAATTCATATGAAAAGGCATTGACGGTCAGTATGGAGCAGCAGCTTCCCATTCATCTGGCGGTGCTATGCAGGGTAAACAAGACGACAGCACAGAATGCTCTGGCAGAATTAACGAGCGATACAGGACTTGCAGAAGAAGTGGCCGACGAGTTTGAAGTAATTATCGAGTGTTTTTCGCATGCCCTTCAGCCACTTTGTTTAAGGCATTGCGAGGAGCAAATGAATAAAGCAAGATCGCTGGCGCTGGCCAATAGCGCAAGCTGCTGATAAGGGGAACGAAGTTTGTCGGCTGTAGAGAAAACAGAAAAAAAGCGAGATCCGAACGATCCATGCCTGTTCTGTAAAGATCCGCATGGCGTATCACTGCAGCATGAACTTGCTTATAGTGCACGCGACACCTACGCCGTAAGCCCGGGCCATACCTTGGTTATTCCACGTCGCCATGTCGCGAGTTTTTTCGACCTGACGCCCGAGGAGGTCAATGCCTGCATGGGACTGATCATCGAGGAGCGCTTTCGACTGGACGAGGAATTCAAGCCCGATGGTTACAATATCGGCGTTAACGTGGGACCGGCGGCCGGGCAGAGCATATTCCATGTCCATATTCACCTCATTCCGCGCTATCAGGGTGATGTCGAGAATCCGCAAGGGGGCGTGCGTCATGTGATTCCAAAGAAGGGACACTACACGCGCTAGATAGTACGATTAGCCAGTCAAGTGGGAGGGGCTGGCAACTCTGTTCAAATTCCTCCCGTTTTCAACCAGCAAGGAGAATGATTATGAGTGATGACAAGAAGCCTTATACCCGCCCCAAGATTCCGGATGGCCATGCATTCCATGTGACAACTCGTCAGAAAGAGATTACGCCGGGACAATTCTTTGTTGGCTATGAAACTATCTGGGAACCGCACCAGAAAGAAGTTCCATACACTACTCCCAAGAAGCCCTGACAAGCATATTCAAGGCTATCAGCTGCGCGGCACTTTGCCAGATAGTCGAAGGCCGCGCGGATAACGCTAAACAGTTCAAGTCTGGATTTGCTTTATGACAAGCACGCTTCCATAGCGTGCTTTTCTTTTTGATATAAAGTGCAATTTAAAGCTTAGGACGCTCAGAAAGCTGGTAATCCACATTAATGAAGGCGCCAATATCGGCCAAAAAACGAATCGTTCTGGCGCCGAAACCCACATCCGGACAGGTTTCACCTTTATCCGCAGACAGTACCAGTACTACACTGATTCTGGGCGACAAATTGTGGCTTTTGATTACTTGCAGGATTTTTTCCTTGGCCGGTTCTATTTTTTTAATAATGACGTCCGTCATTTTATAAACGTCAATATTGTCCGTCATCGTTTCCGTTGATAACTCCCATGAACTGATCACGGGCTTATCGAGTGGACTGTGCGCGCCGGATGCATCAACCGAGGTAGGTTCGATGCCAAGCAGACGCGTGATGTCATCAGGATCGAAATGATAACCACTGAGTGTGAAGTGGGCGCGAGCTTTATTCGATGCCAAGTTATTACCCTCATCAATTGATTGTAAATGGGATGAAAGATTATAGCGTATAGCAAAAGGGGGAAATGCGCTGTCCCTGGCTTTGCCCAGGAAAACGTATTTGATTTAAACAGTTTGGTAGTAGTGGTTTTGCGGATAATTGACCGGGCGAAGAAGAGTCAGCGTTCCAGAATTAAACCAACCAATTTAACCGCGAATGCCAAGCGTTCATGCTTCAAGTCTGCGCCCAAGGCAAGCCATCAAACCGCCAGCCATTGTGCGAATTGCGATGGTGACTATCGTCAAGATCACCTTCGAAACCATGTGTAACGTTGTAGATATCTTTCAAACCCGCATTTTCCAGTGCCAGCCCGGCATCGGCGGAGCGACGGCCGGAGCGGCAGATGAGTACGATGGGACGATTGACACTGGCTGCCTTGCGCACATGTGCAACAAATAGTGGATCGATTTCCCAGTCCGGTCCATCCACCCATGGAATAAGGATAGAACCGCGTGGATGACCGACGAACATGTATTCCATTTCACTGCGAACATCGATGAATACCGCTTCGGGATTGGCTTGCAGGAATTCGTATGCTTCTTTTGGTTCGAGGTGTTGCATGACCGCTCTCCTTCTTGATAAGTCGGGATGGAGCGATTATAACCCTACGATAATCTGCTTGAGATTTACGAAATCGGTGCTTTCCTACCTACCTGCGATGTGCCTCAGTTTCTTCGGCTGAATGACGTGGCCGTCCAGCCCTGCCTGCCAAGCAGTTCCATCATAGGCAACGCTCATTAATTGGGAGTGGTACGCCACTGGAATTGAGAACTTTGTGCCCTGCTTCTTGTTGCACTCAGACTGGTAGACCTCGACGTTGGTCTGGCACAACTGGCAGGGCGTGACAATCATTCAGGTTAATTAGCACGCAGGTAGGATGGCATATCTTAGGGAAGTATCGGTATAACAAGACGGTACACCCGCCCAAGTTGGTATTGCGCTCGGTCAGTATCACTTGTTGCCGCATTCGGCCAACTCCAGCGCTACGGTCATGCTGCCGCCAACGACGAAGATGGACTATGGACTCAATCAATCCTCAGATTCAGGTTACAGCAAGGTACGAATCTCAAAATTCATGTGTTCCAGGTCGCCGAGTATCCAGGTCGGACTGGCAATCACGCCCGGGGCATCGATACCTGCGACCGAGCCGGGATTGACCAGCCAGCTTTGACCGCCACTGATGTTGGTTTGCTTGCCGACATGAGCGGTATGGCTGTGTCCATGGCAAACCAGATCATACGCGCCGGTACAGGCAAAGGCATGGCCATGGTGCGGCATATGTGTGACAAAGATCTTGCGTCCGCCGAATTCCAGTTCGGCCTCCTGTCCATGGTAGGTAAACAACCTGTCCGACTTGGCCATCATGCGATATAGCGCTGCGACATCGCCGATATTGTTTCCATGTACGGCGTGAATGGGTATACCGAGTTTGAGAGAGGCTCTCAGTGTGTTGACGCCAATCAGGTCGCCGCAATGGATCACGGCTTTTGCACCCAAAGTCTGCGCTTCCACGATCGCCTCCACGAGGGGGGCGGAGCGGTCATGGCTATCTGAAACGATGCATATCTTCATAGCCTTGGTTATGTCGCCAAGATTGCGTGACATTAGGCAGAATTCGTTCTCCCAGTGTCTATAACCACATCGGGTGGGGGGTACTATAGCCCTGATGGGGTAGCGTGGATAAATCGACCGTCGTTGTGTTGATATTGAGATGTTTTATTGATATTAAGGTCAAAGCGGAATACCCTTACGCTTCATCCAGGATGGTCAGGCACATCTGATACAGACATACTCGACAGGGCTTCAGGACATTGATTTTCCTGAAGACCAAACCGGAGTAGGAAGGCTACGGCATGAGCAGAAAGATAAAGTTGATTGAGGAATCGGACAACGTGGCGTTCTACTGGACGCGCGATCCTGAGTTCGTCCTTCCTGGCAAGAACGGCGGGCTGGACACCTGCGTAGAACAGGAGTTCGCCACTGCCCGAAGCAACGATCTCAAGACACTGCTGAACTCCTTTCTGGAAACTGCCATCGGTTTCATCAAAGCTCGGGCCTGTGTTGTACGCGTCTTGTTACCCGACGAACAAACCCTGCAACTCATCAGCGCCGTAGGATTGACCGGCGAAGAACTGGAAGCCGAACGCATCGTCGAACTGGCCTGCGAAGATTGCGGCAAGGATGCCTTCAAACACGGGCTCTGTTCCTCCGATGTCGAAACCTGCGTAACACGGCATGGTGACCGTCCCCATCGGCAGTTCCGCTCGGTCATTTCCATCCCGCTGGAAAGTCGCAACTCCCCCGAGGCCATGCTGGGCGTTTTCACCCTGTTTTTTGACACCCCGCAATCGACTTCTGGAAATGCAGCAGAAATGGCGGTCAGTTTCGCCGATCTGTTGGGCACACTGCTCGAACACATCAAAGCCACCCGGGAAGCCAAGCGCGAAGAGTTATTGAAGGAGCGCCAATCGATCGCCAACGAAATCCATGATTCACTGGCTCAGACGCTGAATTACGCGCGCATGAACACGACCCTGTTGAGCGACGCGGTACGCAACAACAATGAAGTGATGGCGACCAAATATACGCGCGATATCGATGAGGCACTGGAGATAGGACAAAAAACAGTGCGCACCCTGATAACGGATTTCCGCAGCGATATGGATCCAGCTGGGCTATTGCAGGCATTGCAGACGCTGTCCGAACAGTTCCGCCGGCAGCACAATATCGTGCTTCACTGCTCCATCCGGGTAGCCGACCTCGATCTGCCCCTGGAACATGAGATACAGGCTTATCACATCGTGCGTGAAGCGCTCTCCAACATCGCAAAACATTCAAATGCGAGCCATGCCCGACTGATCGTCGACCACCTTTGCGGTTATTATGTTTTTACCGTCGAAGACAACGGCGTTGGAACCTTTTCTCCTGTGGAAGGCCATTACGGAATCATCATCATGCGTGAACGCGCACAGCGCATCGGTGGCGAGATCAAAGTAGAAAGCACCAAAGGGTTAGGAACATGCGTACAATTATTCTTCCCTGAACCCGGGACGAACTGGAGGACAGCGCATGCCTGATGAATTGAAGATCGTACTAGTAGATGACCAAAGCCTGTGTCGACGCGGACTGAGCGAACTGCTTTCGCGCTGTTACGGCTTCAATGTGCTTGGCGCCGTCGGCACCATCGAGGATCTGCGCTCACTGATCAAGGAACAGCCAGACCTGCTGGTAGTGGACCTGCGCATGAAACCGATGGACGGACTGGCCATGATTGAGCAGTTGCGCAAGGAAGGGTGCGATATCCCCGCAGTATTGCTGACCATGAGCGATTCTGAAGTGGATCTGGGAAATGCGATACGCGCCGGGGTACGCGGCTACCTGCTCAAGGATATGGCGCCTGAAGAAGTGGTAGATGCCATTCGCCGCGTAGCTGCCGGCGAACTGGTAGTCGCACCGACCATGACTGTGAAGATGATCGACATGTTACGTGGCGATCAGTCAGGCCAGGAACCCAAGAACTCGCTCAAACTGCTGACCGAACGCGAACGCGAGATCCTGCAGTTGCTATCTCGCGGCGAAAGCAACAAGGCGATCGCACTCACTTTGTCGATCAGTTATGACACGGTAAAACAGCATGTGCGACACATCCTGAACAAACTCAATCTGTCATCGCGCGTAAAGGCAGCAGTACTGTTCGCCAAGGAACAGGGAACGCCGGAAGAAGACGATACACAGTCGAGCAAACCCGTTGGATCCAAGCAACAAGGAAGTAGATAAATCAGGAAATCGTTCCGTCAATCGATCTATACAAAGAGGAGAAAACATGGCACACATCGTCATTATGGGAGCAGGTCTGGGCGGCATGCCGGCAGCCTACGAGATGCGGGAAAAGCTGGACAAGAAGCATAAGGTAACCGTCATCAACAACGGCGAGAATTTCCACTTTGTCCCTTCCAATCCCTGGGTCGGCGTTAAGTGGCGTGATCGCAATCAAATCGAATTTCCGGTGCGCACCTACCTGGAGCGCAAGGGCATCGAATTCATCTCAACTGGGGTAAAACGCGTACATCCCGACCAGAACCAGCTGGAATTGAACGACGGCAAGACAGTGGATTACGATTATCTGGTAATCGCTACCGGCCCCAAGCTGGCCTTCGAAGAAGTCGAAGGCCTTGGACCGCATGGCGGCCACACTTACTCCGTATGCCATGTCGATCACGCAATGAAATCGCATGACGTATGGGACGATTTCTGCAAGAAACCCGGCCCTATCGTGGTTGGCGCTGTGCAGGGAGCATCCTGCTTCGGCCCTGCCTACGAATATGCCTTCATCATGGAGACCGACCTGCGCAAACGCAAGCTGCGCGACAAGGTGCCGATGACCTTCGTGACCGCCGAACCCTATATCGGCCACTTGGGTCTGGGAGGCGTAGGGGATTCCAATGGTATCCTCGAATCAGGCATGCGCGACAAACATATCAAGTGGATCTGCAATGCCAAGGTGACCAAGATCGAAGCAGGCAAGATGTATGTCACCGAACACGACGATATGGGCGTGGAGAAGAAAAAACACGAGCTGCCTTTCAGCTACAGCATGATGCTGCCCGCCTTCAAAGGCGTGGATGCCGTGTTCGGCATCGAAGGCCTGACCAACCCGCGCGGTTTCATCATCGTGGACAAGCACCAGCGCAATCCGAAATACAAGAACGTCTTCGCGGTAGGTGTCTGTGTTGCAATTCCTCCCGTAGAAGCCACTCCGGTTCCCTGCGGCACGCCCAAGACCGGTTATATGATCGAATCCATGGTGACCGCAACTGTACACAATATCCACGCTGATCTGGACGGTACACCAGCCGACACCGAGGCAACCTGGAATGCAGTGTGTCTGGCCGACTTCGGCGAAAGCGGTGTTGCCTTCGTTGCGATACCGCAAATCCCGCCACGCAACGTGAACTGGTTCTCCGAAGGCAAGTGGGTGCATCTGGCCAAGGTCGCATTCGAGAAGTACTTCATCCGCAAAATGAAAAAAGGCAATTCAGAACCGTTCTACGAAGGTAGCATCCTCAAAATGCTGGGCATCGAGAAACTGAAATAAGCGCCACCTTTGAAAAAAGCCCTGATCCCAGGGCTTTTTTTGTCTTCAGCGACTCGGTCAACTGCAATTACTTGGCGAAAAAATAAAAAAGCCAGCTGATGCTGGCTTGTTTTATTCGGTAACCAATTGATTTAATTGGTCGGGGCGGGGAGATTCGAACTCCCGACCCCTTGCACCCCATGCAAGTACGCTACCAGGCTGCGCTACGCCCCGAGGGCGCGAATTATAGCAGAGCTCTGTTCTTTCCTTAAAACTGTTTTTTAATTTTTACTGTCAAGCATGAAGTAGCGCAATGATCGCGCGCAGCTCGCGCTTGAACATGCCCGCATCAAAAGCAGAAGCCATGGGAGCTGTTTTTTCTTCCTGGTTGATGGCATGCTGATCCAGACGGCTTCGTGCACCGCTGATGGTAAAACCTTCTTCGTAAAGCAATTGCCGGATACGCCGGATGAGCAGCACTTCGTGATGCTGGTAATAGCGGCGATTGCCGCCGCGCTTCACCGGTTTGAGTTGGGTAAATTCCTGCTCCCAGTAGCGCAACACATGGGCCTTGACCCCACACAACTCGCTGACCTCACCGATGGTGAAGTAACGCTTGGCCGGAATCGGCGGTAAATCCGAATTAGCTACGTGGTGTTCCATGATAGTTCTTTTCTACCATGCTCTTGAGCTTCTGGCTGGGGTGAAACGTCACCACACGGCGAGCGGTGATGGGAATCTCTTCGCCGGTCTTGGGATTTCGGCCAGGGCGTTGTGGCTTGTCGCGCAATTGAAAATTGCCAAAGCCGGACAGCTTGACACTTTCGCCTTGCTCCAACTGCATGCGTATCTCCTCAAAGAACGCCTCCACCATATCTTTTGCTTCACGCTTGTTCAGGCCAACTTTTTCGAACAGCAGATCGGCCAGTTCCGCCTTGGTCAATGTCGTCATATTCCCCTCTTAAACTCGCAATTGCGCGCCCTTACGTTGCAACGCTGCAACCAGACGAGCCATGTTTTCTTCAATTTCGTTATCAGTCAGAGTTTTTTGAGTATCTTGCAATAACACACGGAATGCAAGGCTTTTTTTGCCTTGCTCCACACCTTTGCCGCGATATACATCGAACAATGCCAACTCGACCACATTGGTCACTTTTTCTGCCCGCATCACATCTATAAGCGACTGTACCGTCATATTTTCATCAACCAATACAGCTATATCCCGTCGAACTGGCGGAAAGCGAGAAATGTCCGCCACTTTGGGAACGCAATTTTGGCTCAAAGCAGCAAGTTCGACTTCGAACCAAACTACAGACTGCGGCAGGTCGTATTGTTGTTGCCATTGCGGATGCAGTTCGCCGATCCAGCCGATATCCCGCCCATCCAGCAGAATGCGCGCCGAACGTCCTGGATGCGAAGCCGGGTGTTGCGCTGCCTGAAAGCTCAAGCTACTCGGCGCGAACAAGGCATCAATATCGCTTTTCACATCGTAAAAATCCACATCGCGCGCCGGAACACCCCATTGCTCCGCAACGGCACCACCATAGGCCAATCCGGCCAAACGTTCATGCTGTACATAGCTGCCGGCCTCGGCAGCAAAACAGCCACCGATCTCGAACAGGCGTACGCGCGGCTGTTTACGGGAAAGATTGGTACGCAAGCCACCCAGCAAGCCGCCCAGCAAGCTGCTGCGCATCACGCTCATCTGGCTGGCAATAGGGTTCTTCAAGGCGATCGGCGCGGTATTGCCGCACAGATCGCGTTCCCAATCGGCCTCGACAAAGGCGTAATTGATGGTTTCCTGATAATCGCGCAGCAACATGGTTTGACGCAGCTTCACCAAAGGACGCAGGGCCTCGACCTGCGGCAATATCGTCATGCGCGCCTGGATCGGCGCTGGCTCGATGTTCTCGTAGCCGTGCACACGCGCGACTTCCTCGATCAGGTCTTCTTCGATGGCGATATCGAAACGATAGCTGGGTGGAGTTACCGAAAATTCATCGTCCTTCTGCTGGTACACCATGCCGAGCCGCGACAGTATCTGTGCTATCTCGCTGGATTTCAGCGTCAAGCCCAACACCCGGTGCACCCGCGAGGTACGCAACCTTACCGGATGACGTGCGGGCAATGCGCCCTGCACTTCCGTGGCGACACCGGCCTGGCCGCCACATATGTCGATGATCAATTGCGTGGCACGATCCAAGGCAAGCTGCGTTGCCGCGAAATCCACACCGCGCTCAAAACGATAGGCGGAATCCGAGCTGAAACCGAGCCGGCGTGATTTTCCCACAATCACTCCAGGTGAGAAAAATGCACTTTCCAGGAAAATGTCGGTGGTCGCATCGTCAACCGCGCTGTCCGCGCCGCCCATCACGCCAGCCAACGCTACGGGGTTCTTGTCGTCTGCGATCACCAGCATGTCATCCTGCAAATCGACCGTCTGCTCGTTCAATAACTTCAGGCTCTCGCCAGCACGGGCAAAACGCACCTCGATATCACCGTTCAGTTTGCCCAAGTCGAAGGCGTGCAACGGCTGCCCCAGTTCCAGCAGCACATAGTTGGTCACATCCACCAGCGCACTGATGCTGCGTAAACCGCAACGCTGCAGGCGCTGCACCATCCAGGCTGGAGTCATAGCCTTGGCATTCACTCCGGAAATCACCCGTCCGCTGTAACGCGGACACGCATCGGATGCCGCCACCTTGACCTTGCAGCCCTGATTTCCCGTTTGCTTAAAGACAGTCTGCGGAATGGTTTGCAACGCTGCGCCCGTCAATGCCGAAACTTCGCGCGCGATGCCGTTCAGCGACAGGCAATCGCTGCGGTTAGGCGTGAGCTTCAGTGTGATCAGGTGATCGTCCAGATCGAGATGCTCGCGGATACTCTGGCCTACGACAGCATCATCGCTAAGCACCATCAATCCTGCGCTTTCCTCTGCCAGACCAAGCTCTTTCTCCGAACACATCATGCCGAAAGAGGCGATACCGCGCACCTTGGCCTGCTTGATCTCGATGCCGGGCAGCTTCGCGCCCACCAACGCACAGGGCGCTTTCATGCCCACAGTCACATTCCCCGCACCGCACACGATGTTCAGCGGCTCGGCCAGTCCGACGTCAACTGTCAGTACATTGAGTCGGTCCGCATCGGGATGTTTGTCTTTGGTCTTCACTTGCCCCACGACGACCTTTTCAAAGGCTGGCGCAACAGAAGTCATTTCCTCCACTTCCAGCCCGGCCATGGTCAGCAGATGCGATAACTCCTCGCTCGAAAGCTCTGGGTTCACGAAGGTACGCAACCAGGATTCAGAAAATTGCATATCAGTTAAATTGCTTAGTGGTCGTTTTAGTTACGGCATAACGCGGCCTTGCCGCATTAGCCTCCACTGACAACAACCCGCACGGGTTGTTGCGGCGCAGACTAACCAGCCGCAGGCTGGTTATGTCGTAGCCAAATATTCCACAGTTCTTTTTCATTATGAAAACTGTTTTAGGAATTGAAGATCATTTTCAAAGAACAGCCTGAGGTCGCTCACACCGTAGCGCAGCATGGCCAGACGCTCCACGCCCATGCCAAAGGCGAAGCCGATGTACTTTTCGCTGTCGATGCCGACATGCTTGAGCACGTTCGGGTGCACCATGCCGCAGCCGCCGATCTCCAGCCAGCCGCCCTTCCAGCTCATGTCCATCTCGGCCGAAGGTTCGGTGAACGGAAAGAACGAGGGACGGAAGCGCACCTGCATGTCTTCGGTCTCGAAGTAGTTCTGCAGGAAATCGGCGATCACACCCTTCAGATCGGCGAAGCCGACCTTCTCGCCTATCCACAATCCTTCCACTTGATGGAACATGGGTGAGTGGGTGGCGTCGGAATCCACGCGATACACGCGTCCCGGCGCGATGATGCGGATGTCCGGCATCGTCTCCAGATGTTTGTACTTCTCCATATGCGCTTGCATGTAGCGGATCTGGATCGGCGAAGTGTGCGTACGCAGCACATGCTGCTCATCGATGTAGAAGGTGTCGTGCATCGCGCGCGCAGGATGATCTGCCGGGATGTTCAATGCAGTGAAGTTGTAGAAATCGTTTTCGATCTCCGGACCTTCCGCCACCGCATAACCAATGGAGTGGAACAGGGTTTCGATGCGTTCCAAAGTGCGCGTGACCGGATGCAATCCGCCCACGCCCGCTCCGCGTCCAGGCAGTGTGACGTCCAGCGATTCCGCAGCCAGTTTGGCCTGCAATGCACGTCGCTGGATGGCATCGCGTTGCGCCTGCAAGGCAGCTTCGATCTGCTGTTTGATCTGATTGATGCGCGCACCGGCTGCCGGACGTTCTTCGGCGGAAAGCTTGCCCAAGCCCTTCAACAGGCCAGTCAGACTGCCCTCCTTGCCGAGATAACGCGCCTTGGCATTTTCCAGCTCCGTCGCGTCTTCTATCGCAGCGAAGCTTTGCAATGCGTCATCGAGAATTTTTTGTAGTTCTTGCATGTTCGATCTTGAAACAAAAAAGGAGGCATGACGCCTCCTTTTTTATATTGCGTAATATTTACGCGCCGAGGCTGGCTTTGGCTTGTGCGACGATCTGCGAGAACGCAGCTTTGTCGAACACGGCCAGATCGGCCAGCACCTTGCGATCGATCTCGATCGCGGCTTTTTTCAGCCCGTTCATGAACACGCTGTACGCCATACCTTGCTCACGCGCAGCCGCATTGATACGGGCAATCCACAGAGTGCGGAACTGGCGCTTGCGTTGACGACGGTCGCGGTAAGCATATTGACCCGCCTTCATCACCGCCTCTTTGGCGATACGGTAGACGCTGTTGCGACGGCCGCGGTAACCCTTGGCCAGATTCAGGACCTTCTTATGGCGCGCACGCGCCGTTACACCACGTTTAACTCTTGGCATTTTCTACTCCTTATGCGTAAGGCATCATGGCGCGAACAGACGCCGTGTTGGTTTCATGGACACCTGTCGACCCACGCAACTGGCGCTTGTTCTTGGTGGTTTTCTTGGTAAGGATGTGGCGCTTGAACGCTTGGCCGCGCTTGATGCTGCCACCGGCGCGGACGCTAAAACGCTTCTTCGCGCCGCTCTTGGTTTTCATCTTAGGCATAACAACTCCATTTTATTTGATGACGCCGGGAGGTCCCTGACAGGAACACTTGAAAACCCGGAACCACTTGTCTGGGACTCTTTGTGCTGCCACCGCAGCGGCAAGTCCCTTGCTCCGCTGCAATGCAAACTTATTTCTTCTTTGGGCCGAGCACCATCACCATCTGACGGCCTTCCATCTTCGGAAACTGCTCAACCACGCCATATTCGTCCAGATCACCCTTGATACGCTCGATCAGCTTCATGCCAATCTCCTGGTGCGCCATCTCGCGACCGCGGAAACGCAGAGTAATTTTCGTCTTGTCGCCGTCACCCAGAAACTTGATCAGATTGCGCAACTTGATGTTGTAGTCGCCTTCGTCAGTACCCGGACGAAACTTGATCTCTTTGATTTGAACCTGTTTCTGCTTTAGCTTGGCTTCGTGCTGCTTCTTGGCTTCTGCGTACTTGAATTTGCCGATATCCATGATCCGGCAAACAGGCGGTTCCGCCAAAGGCGCGATCTCCACCAGATCCAGTTCCGCTTCGTCCGCCATGCGCAATGCTTCTGCAATTGCCACGACACCAACCTGCTCTCCCTCCGCGCCGATGAGTCGCACCTGGGGTGCTGTTATCTGCTCATTGATACGCTGCGACTTATCTTGTGCTATTGGAAATTCTCCATTAAAAAATTAAACCGCACTCTCCGCATGCAGTTCGGCTTGCAAGCGCTGGATCAGCGCATCCACCGACATCTGCCCAAGGTCTTCACCTGTTCGGGATCGCACGGCAACGAGACCTGCAGCCACTTCCTTATCGCCGATAATCAGTTGATAAGGCAACTTCTGCAAGCTATGTTCTCGTATTTTATAGGTAATCTTCTCATTGCGCAAATCTGATTGCACCCGGAAGCCGGATGCGCGCAAGGTTTGGGCCACTTTACCGGCGTATTCCTCCTGCGCCTGGGAAATATTCATCACCACCATCTGTACCGGCGCCAACCACAGCGGCAACGCTCCGGCATGATTCTCCACCAGAATTCCGATGAAACGCTCCAACGAGCCCAAAATCGCGCGGTGCAGCATCACCGGCACCTTGCGAGTATTGTCCTCATCGACGAATTCGGCACCAAGGCGACCCGGCATGGAAAAGTCCACCTGGATCGTGCCGCACTGCCAGGAACGGCCAATCGCGTCCTTGATGTGGAATTCGATCTTCGGGCCATAGAACGCACCCTCGCCCGGCAACTCTTCCCAGTCCATCCCGGATGCACGCAGAGCCGCACGCAAGGCGTTCTCGGACTTGTCCCATATCTCGTCCGAGCCCACTCTGCCCTCCGGACGTAGCGCCAGCTTCACTACCACGTCATGGAAACCAAAGTCCTTGTATACCTTCAACACCAGCGTATTAAAGGCCTTCACCTCGGATTCGATCTGCTCTTCGGTACAGAAGATGTGTCCGTCGTCCTGCACGAAACCGCGCACCCGCATCAAGCCGTGCAGACCGCCGGAAGGCTCGTTGCGGTGGCAGGAGCCGAATTCGCCATAGCGCAGCGGCAGTTCGCGGTAGGAACGCAGGTCGGCATTGAACACCTGCACGTGGCCGGGGCAGTTCATCGGCTTGATTGCGTAATCGTGTTTCTCCGACTCGGTGGTGAACATGTTGGCCTTGTAATGTTCCCAGTGGCCAGACTTCTCCCACAGCACGCGGTCGATGATCTGCGGGCAGCGGATCTCGTGGTAACCGTTGTCGCGATATACCGCGCGCATATACTGCTCGATCACCTGCCACATCGCCCAGCCCTTGGGATGCCAGAACACCATGCCAGGCGCCTCGTCCTGCATGTGGAACAGGTCGAGCTGCTTGCCTAGTTTGCGGTGATCGCGTTTCTCCGCCTCTTCCAGTCGGACCAGATAGGCCTCGAGGTCTTCCTTCTTCGCCCAAGCCGTACCGTAGATGCGCTGCAGCATCTCGTTCTTCGAATCGCCGCGCCAATAGGCGCCAGCCACCTTCATCAGCTTGAACGCCTTCAGCTTGCCAGTGGAAGGCACGTGTGGGCCGCGACACAGGTCGGTGAAATCGCCTTCGCTGTACAGCGACACATCCTGATCGGCCGGGATCGACTCGATGATTTCAGCCTTGTACTTTTCGCCGATGGATTTGAAGTAGGCCACCGCCTCGTCGCGCGGCAACACCTTGCGCGTCACCGGCAGGTCTTTCTTGGCCAGCTCTGCCATGCGTTTCTCGATGGCCGTCAGGTCTTCCGGAGTGAACGGGCGCGAATAGGCAAAGTCGTAATAGAAGCCATTCTCGATCACCGGGCCGATGGTCACTTGCGCCTCTGGAAACAGATCCTTCACCGCGTAGGCCAGCAAGTGCGCAGTGGAATGGCGAATCAGGTCGACGCCATCGGCATCCTTGTCGGTGATGACGGCCAGCTTGGCATCAACCGAAATCAGATGCGAGGTATCCACCAGTACCCCGTCCACCTTGCCCGCCAGCGCAGCACGCGCCAGACCGGCACCGATGCTCTGCGCGACCTCAGCTACAGTCACAGGGTTGGGATAACTACGTTGCGAACCATCCGGTAAGGTAATGACGGGCATTTTGTCCACTCTGCTAAAAACAAATGCGGCGACTGCCGCACTTTCAAATTTCGGTCAGCAGGCTATTAAAAAACATGGTGAAGATGGACAGGATGCAAGGCGCACGGCACGGAGCGACCGAGACATACCTTGGGCAAGCGAGGAACGAGTACCGCGCAACGCCGTAAATGCACCACCACAGTAGTTTTACAACAGCCTGTCAGGCGCTCCTTGCGCCAAACGGGCGCGCAGTATAGCGCAACTCACTCCAACATGCCGAGGTAGGCGATGACGGCATCCAGCGTGAACACGAACAGCAGGCTTTGCAGTACGGCCTTGATGGCGACCTTGGGCACCTCGGTCACTGAGGGCTGGGCCTGCATGCCGTTGTAGCAGGAGATGGTGGAAATAGCCAGGCCGAACAAACAGCCCTTGAAGGCCACCACGGCGAATTCGGACAGTTTGACGGTTTGCAGAAAACGCCCGACCTGATCGAGATAGGAGACGTTCTGGAACATGGCACTAATCGCCAGTCCGCCGCCGATGGCGACGACCTGAAAATAGATAGTAAGCCCCAGAACGGCGAGCGTCACCCCGGCGATGCGCGGTACCAGCAGATAATCCTGCGGCGGAATGCCCATGCGATAGAGACTGGTCATTTCGTGCCGCGTCTTCATCAGGGCCAGTTCTGAGGCGATGGCTGCGCTGCTTCGCGCGATGATGATGATGGCGGCGAACAGCGGTCCGACTTCCCGCACCAAGGTCCAGATCAGAATCTTCACAGTCAGTTCGCTGTCCCCGCCGACCAGCGAGGTGATCTGAGTGATGACCAACGCGCCGCTCAATAGCCCGAACACCGCGACGATGCGCAATGCTTCAACCCCGGTAAAAAATATCTGCCGGTGAAACACCGCGTTCACCGGGGGGATACGCAACACGCGCAGATGAGTAAAGGCGTACCACAACAGTTGCGAGGCGCCTGTCACCGTCTGGCGCACCTGCGTCATCTTCAGCCATGCGAAGAATCTGGGCCAGAGCGCAAGCATCAGTTGGCAACCAGTAATGGCGGGTTCCAGCCGTAAACCCGGAGCTGAACGTCATTGACTGTGTGTTCGCCACAATCGACCAACCCACCCGAATTCTCCACCGCCTTTGCCACGGAGGAAGAACACACCACCGGATAGCTCAAAGCCCTCGTCAATTCTTCCAGTTTTGCAGTCAGTCCCACTGCATCGCCGATGATCGTATATTCATGCCTGGCCTCCGAACCGATCTGCCCGACGATGACCTCGCCCACATGCAATGCGATGCCCAACTCGATGGGGGCGCCCCCTTGTTCCTGCAGGCGCGCATTGACATTGCGCAAGCGCAACAACATCTCCTGTGCCGCTTCGAGCGCGTGCCTTTCCGGATGTTCCAGCGCCTGGGGGGCACCGAAGAAAGCCATCACACCGTCACCGATGAATTTGTCTACTGTGCCTTTATGCTGGTGGATCGCAACGGTCATCTCGTTGAAATAATCGTTTAACAGACCAACCACTTCCTGCGCGGGCCGGTTCTCGCTGCGAGCACTGAATCCGTGGATGTCTGCGAACAGGATGCATAGCCGTATGCGTGCCCCGTCCAGTCCGGAACGGATGTTGCCCGCCATGATCTCGTGCAACACTTCCTGACTGACATAGCTGCCGAAAATACCGCGCAACCACTGTCGTTGCTGCACTTGCAGCGCTCCCTCGTAGCCCAAACGAGCAAGGTAAGCGAACACGCCGGAGAGCAATATTCCGCCGACCGGCAGGTATAAGCCCTGCCCCAATTGCCATGTGGAGAACAGAAGCAGCAAGAACGGAAAGGCGACCAGAACGGCAAGTTTGACCCAGCCGATGCGTCCCAGCCAGAACAAAGCCGCAAGCACAGTCAGTGCGCCCACCACCAAGTCGTTCACCTCACGGATCAAACCATCGCTCAGCATCGAGCGCAATATCTGTGCCTGCACCAATACACCCGGCACACGCAGCTTATATGGATCCCATGCTGCCAGAGGAACCGGCACTTTGACGCGGACGCCAAAGCGGGACACCACGCCCAGCAGCACCGGTTTGCCGCCGAATGTGCGCTCCAGTTGTTCGGTGTCCCCTTGAGTTTGCCATTCCAGCACCTTGAGGAAAGGGACATACTCGAATTGCTCACCTGCGCTGAAATCCACCAAGCCGGTGCCAGGATTCGGCTTGCCCAGATGTGCCGCCATTTTTTCGACCAGCATCGAGCCGCGGGCATTCACCGTGCACAGGTTCGGATCGAAGCGACGCACCACGCCATCGTCGTCCTGACAGACCACTACCGATGCCAAAGTATCCGCACCGGCAGCGGAAACAAAAGGCGCGTAAACCGGGCGGAATGCGCCGCTGTCGTCCAGCACCTGTGCCATTACCAGCGGGGTCTTCGCCTTCAAAGCCTGCAATCCTTGCAACAGGCTCTGATCGTACTGGGGAATAAGAAATTGATAGGATCGTTCCGGCAACGCGATATCCAGACCGACTACGGATGGTTTCGCTGCGGCCATCGCCTCCAGAAACTTGCCCAGATGAGGATGCCACAGGGCAAATGGTTCTTTTAGCGCTCTGGTTGCGTCCTCATCGATACCGACGATGACCACATCGCTCTTCAATCGGTGTACATCGTGCTGATGCAAAAGGGCGAATTGTTCATCCAATATCACACGACTCAATTGCGCACCGGCCTCAAACAAGTACATCAGCAGCGCGACCAGCACACAAACGCCCAGCCCCAGCGAAGTTCTGACTTTCGGATCGTTCAGCCGCTTCAGCGTTTCCATCACAGCCTCAGCTCCCCGAAGCAGCGGCGATGCGGGCCGCCCTGTCGTGGTATTCTGCCGCCCGTTCGGCCTGCCCCATTTTTTCGTACACCTGTGCCGAGAGCAGCAAATCCTGGCGTATCTTCTCCGGCAAGCCAAGCGATTTATCGATGCCCAGCGATTCCTCCAGCAACTTCAGCGCCGCATCGTGTTCATTCTTCATCAATTTGGCTGAAGCCGACAGGCGCAGAGAATTGGCGTATTCAAGCGGCGACGCATTCCTGTTTTCGGAGGCAGCGCGTTCGCTCCAATGCAAAGTCTTGTCGGCATCGTTGGCACGCAGGGCGATGCTGGCTCGTGCATTGTCGATCACACCGGAAAGCGGGCAATCCGAAACGCAATACACGGCAGCCCTTTCCACCCACTTCGTTGCACCTGACTCATCGTTTTGCTGCAGACGCAGCAGGGATTTCTGTGTCGCTGCCGCCGCAAGCTGGGTTGATGCATAGTGCAGTGCCTTGTCATCCAGCAGGCTATCAAGATAGCGTTCCGCCAGTTCCGTCTTACCCAGCATCTGGTTCACTCTGGCGAGGTTGAGGACATTAATGGCGATGCCGTTCACGTTCTCGATGGCGACATCCAGTTGCAGGGCGCTCTCGTACAACCTTGCCGCGACCTGATACTCGCCGCGCTGGAATGCGCGTTGTGCGCGCTGGTTGAGATCAGTGGCCTGCTCCTGCCTGGCACTGCGCAATTCCTCCACATGCCCGCAGGCAGAAAGCAGCAAGAGGCCGCACAACATGGCGATGAATGAACGAATGGTCAATCGTACCTCCATCAAGGCAATGGTTTCGGAGGCACATAGCCATCCACGGGCAACTGCTGCTCTTCCGGCCTGGGGAACAAGCCGTTGAGCGGCCAGGCTCTCTTCACGCCATTCAAGGTTTCCTTGCTATCTTCGACCAGAACATTGGTGTTGCGCACCAGCGAAGGAACTTCTACTGCCGACTCGTTGGTGATCTTCTTGATATCCGCAGTCGCGGATTGCACGTTGTCCAGTGTCGCCCCGGCCTTGTCCGCCAGTTTCGGGATCGCCTTGTCCAGAGTCTCCAGGCTGGAATTGGCCCTGTCCAGCGCCTTGTCCAGCTTCTCGTACGCGCCGTCCAGTTTCTGGTTACTGCTGGCGCCCAGTTTGGTGAGCTGGTTCACTGTCTCGCGAAAGCCTCCCGAAGCCTGATTCAGGTTCCTGAGCGTTTGCTGGATATCCCCGTTCGGATTGTTGATGCTGGTGGTGATCTGATGGATATCGCTCAGGATAGGCTGCAACTGAGCCGCCAGATTCTCCACCACGGTGCTGGCATCCTGGCCGCGCTCGAATTCCAGCACGCTGTTATGCGTCACCTGTTTTACCTGTTGCGAACCGGGAATGATCTCCACCACACTCTCACCGACCAATGCTTCCTTGATCAGCCGCGCTTTGGCATCCTGTCCGATGAGATGGACATATTCATCATCCAGCGCGACTTTGACCCGCACCGTGGCATTGGGCTGCATGCTCACATCCTGAACGCTGCCAACCTTGAAGCCGATGAATTTGACCGCCATACCAGTACTCAGTCCCTGCGCATTGGGCGTAAAGAAATAGATCGTGGTGCTACGGTGGAAATAATCCTGCTTGAAAGCGATCATCAACAACACCAGCAACATGACCCCTACCGCGCCCAGCATGAATCGTTGGGTGCGCTTCTCAATGGTCAGCAATCTCTGGTTAAAGGTGGATAACTTCATCTCGAATCTGTCTTCATAGATGGATCACAAGTTGTTTCGGATCATCCTTGTCGCTGTATTCCTCGAAGCTTACCAGTGCCGACGTACGGAACGGGAAATATAAGCGGAATACCTTGTCCAGTTTGACCGCACGAGCCAGCTCCTTGCGGGACAATCCCTCGTTCATGGAATCGTAAATGATGAGTTCCGGGCTCATCAACATGGCACGCACGAAACCGACCAAGCGCTTTTCGTACAGCGACAATTGATCGGGCAACTTGAGCAACAACTCGGATACGACCGTCTCATCTTCCACGCCGCATCGGATAAGTAACTGCACCACGCTGTCTTCAAGTTTTCCGGCAAGCTCGATGCCATGATATTGCACCGGCAGGATGATGTTCTCCCACACGCGCAGGTTGCTTATAAGCCCGCCGTTGTGCGGCACGATGACCACACCGGGTTGATCGCCAAGGTTTTTGAGCAGTGCTGCGCGCTGGGATTCTGAACGGACGACGAGACAATACGAATAGCCTGATTGAAGCAGGGCCTGTGTACCTTCTTCACCATGCAAGCTCAGTGTGAACATGGCATTTCTTGGAAGAATTACGCAACCATTCGGGAAATTGGTAGGCGCGATTGGACTCGAACCAACGACCCCCACCATGTCAAGGTGGTGCTCTAACCAGCTGAGCTACGCGCCTGTAAAAGGACGCGCATTGTAACCGAACAGTTCGGGAGCGCCAAGGAATTAATGAGGGTTTTGCGCGATGCCACGCTGCGGTATCGCTTCTGGAAGGCTAGCGCTGCGAGCGACATGCTGCGCAGGTGCGCCCCGCGGCGAAGGGGCTGCAGGCGAACGCATCCCCGCTCAATACTGTGCGGAGGCGTGGTTCTCGAAGCGGGTGTACTCACCGCGGAAGGTCAGTCTTACCGCACCGATCGGACCATTACGTTGCTTGCCGACGATGATTTCGGCCGTACCCTTGTCCTGCGAATCCGGGTTGTAGACTTCGTCGCGGTAGATGAACAGGATCAGGTCGGCGTCCTGCTCAATAGCACCGGATTCGCGCAGATCGGACATCACCGGGCGTTTGTTCGGGCGTTGCTCCAGACTGCGGTTGAGCTGTGACAGTGCAATCACCGGCACATGCAGCTCTTTGGCCAGGGATTTAAGCGAACGGGATATCTCCGAGATCTCGGTGGCGCGGTTCTCGCTCGCCTTGCCCGCTGGAGAGGACATCAGCTGGATGTAGTCGATGACCACCAATCCAAGACCACCATGCTGCCGATGCAGGCGTCGCGTGCGCGAACGTAATTCCAGCGCGTTCAGTCCAGGGGTCTCGTCGATGAAGATCGGCGCATCGTTGAGCAGTCCCAGGGCATGTGTCATGCGCGACCAGTCTTCGTCTTCCAGCTTGCCGGTGCGCAGGGTGTGCTGGTTGAGCCGCCCTACCGAGCCGATCATACGCATCGCCAATTGTGCCCCGCCCATTTCCATACTGAAGATCGCCACCGGCTTGCCATCCAGGGCCACGTTCTCCGCGATATTGATGGAGAAGGCAGTCTTGCCCATACTGGGACGACCGGCCACGATGACCAGATCGCCGGGCTGCAGACCGGATGTCATGCGATCCAGATCTGCGAAACCGGTCGCCGTGCCGGTCACGTCACTGGCGTTGTCCCGTCCGTACAAGGTCTCGATGCGCTCCACAACCTGCGTCAACAGCGGAGGCATGCCGACAAAACCCTGGCTGCCGCGCTCGCCCTCTTCATTGATCTCCAGCACGCGGCTTTCTGCCTCATCCAGCAACTGACCAGCCGAGCGGCCACCCGGGTTGTAGGCACTGGTAGCGATCTCGCTACCCACTTCGACCAGTTTGCGCATGATGGCGCGTTCGCGCACGATCTCGGCATAGCGACGGATATTGGCGGCAGAAGGTACGTTTTGCGCCAGCGTGCCCAGATACACCAGCCCGCCCGCCTTCTCCAGCTCGGCATTGCTCTCCAGCGATTCGGCCAGAGTGATCACATCCACCGGTTGGGCATGTTCGGTCAGTCGTCCGATGTGACGCCAGATCAGGCGGTGCTCATTGCGATAGAAATCGCTCTCGCTCAACAGATCGGCAATCTTGTCCCAAGCGCTGGTGTCCAGCAGGATGCCGCCCAGCACCGATTGTTCCGCCTCTAGCGAGTGCGGCGGCAGCTTGAGGGCTTCAAGCTGGGAATCGGCAACGGGGACAGTAAAATTTTGCATGATGCGACCGCAAATTTCGGGAAGGAGATTCTAAACAAAAAAGGGCTGTCGCCAGCCCTTTTTCTTAACTACATGACAAAGCGGGATTATTGCTCGCCCAACACCGAGATCGTCACGTTCACGACCACGTCCGGATGCAGTGCGATGCTGGCCGGATGATCCCCGATCTGCTTCAGGTGTCCGGTCGGCATGCGAACCTGGCCCTTTTCGACCTGGTGGCCCTGGGCCACCAGTGCGGCTGCGATGTCGGCATTGGTAACGGAGCCGAACAGCTTGCCGTCCACGCCTGCCTTTTGCACGATCTGCACGGTCAGGCCTTCCAGCTTGCCGCCGCGCGCTTGCGCATCGGCCAGTTTGGCCGCTTCAGCCGCTTCCAGTTCGGCGCGACGCGCCGCAAAATCCGCCACGTTGCTTTCCGTCGCACGCTTGGCCTTGCCTTGCGGGATCAGGAAGTTGCGTGCGAAACCGTTCTTCACTTTGACCACATCGCCCAACTGGCCGAGGTTGACCACTTTTTCCATCAGGATAACTTGCATGATCTACTCCTTAGTGCAAATCGGTGTAAGGCAGCAAAGCCAGGAAGCGCGCGCGTTTCACGGCTACGCTCAACTGACGCTGGAAACGCGTCTTGGTGCCGGTAATGCGGGCCGGAATCAGCTTGCCGTTCTCGGTGATGAATTCCTTCAGGATGTTGATATCCTTGTAATCCACTTCCGCGATCTTCTCTGCGGTGAAACGGCAAAACTTGCGGCGCTTGAACAACTGACGCGAAGCGTTGTTCTTCTTGTCGTCTTTTTTCTTAAATACACGAGCCATGTTGTGCTCCTATCTCAATGTAACGTTATCAATGTGCAACACCAGTTGCGCGATCTTCAGGCTGCGCTGCGCCAGGAAACCTTCAGCTCTCACCATCTGTCCGGTCTGCAAACGGCTGACTTGCTGTGCCGCCTCACCCAGTGCCAGTGCCGGAACATCACACTGGACCTGACGTTGCATCCCTGCTTCCTGCTGCATTGAGCTGTGGCGCAATTTGAACGCCACTCTCGCCAAACCTGCCGGGGTATAACGCAAGCCTTCCAGCTCGGCGATCTCCCCTTCAATCACACAACGGTTGCTGCTCAATCCTTGCTTACGCTGCCGGTGCTTCTGCTGCCGGAGCCGGTGCCTCTGCAGCATCGCTGCTGAACGAACGCGACTTCTCTTCCTTCATCATGGCGGAAGGCGTGACGACTGCAGCCTTGGTCTTGATGGTCAGGTGGCGCAGTACAGCGTCGTTGAACTTGAATGCGTGTTCGAGCTCATCCAGCGTGGGCTGGTCGACTTCGATGTTCATCAGCACATAGTGTGCCTTGTGGATCTTCTGGATCGGGTAAGCCAGCTGGCGGCGGCCCCAGTCTTCCAGACGGTGGATGTGACCGTTCTTGCTGGTCACCAACGTGCGATAACGCTCGACCATCGCGGGCACTTGCTCGCTCTGATCGGGATGCACGATAAATACGATTTCGTAGTGTCGCATTACATCTCCTTGTGGATTAAAGCCCCCCGACATTAGTGGACGGTGGAGCAAGGTCAAAAACTCCCTTTTTCAGGGAGGGGCGCATTATAGGGATATTCCGTGCCGCGTCAAGCACTAACCCATTAATCCGCCGCGAGAATACGCAACGGCGGACGCTGCACCAGCCGTCGCGTCGCCAGCCATCCGGCCAGCATCACCACCGCCACCCCTCCGCCTCCGCCGATCAGCCAGATGGAAACATCTGAGCGGTAAGGGATATCCAGAACGAAACGCGCCAGCACCCAGCCCAGCAACGTCGCCCCCGCCGCCGCAAACAGCCCGCTCAAGCCGCCCAGCACGGCGAACTCGGACAGGTGCAGACGGCGCAAATAGCGGCTATCCGCGCCCAGCGTGCGCAGGATCGCCGCCTCATGGCTGCGCTCGTCCTGCGTAGCCAGCAGGGCGGCATACAGCACGGCCAAGCCAGAAAGCAGCGTGAACAGGAACACCGCGCTGACCGTCTGCGCGATCTGGTCCATGATGTTGCGCACCTGGGCGATCACCGCGCCGGTGTCGATCAGCAAAATATTGGGAAATGCGCGCGCCAGCTCGTCGCCCGCGCGCACCTTGTCCGGCGGCAGATAGAAACTGCTCAGGTAGCTGGCCGGGAAATCCCTGAGCAATTCCGGCGTGGCGATGACGAAGAAATTCACTTTCATCGAATCCCACTGCACCTTGCGCAGGCTGGTCACGCGCGCCGTGAAGGTACTGCCCGCAACATCATAGGTAAGCCTATCGCCGAGATGGATACCCAACGTTTTGGCAATGCCCTCCTCTACTGAAAGCTGCCCATTGGCGCCAATGTTCCACCACTTTCCACTCACCAACTCATTCCAGTACGGCATCTGTTCCATCCAGGAAAGATTGAATTCGCGCTCCACCAAAGCTCGGGCACGTGGATCGGGGTAACTGTCGCCGTTGATGGCACGGTCATCGATGGCGATCAGCCTGCCGCGCACCATCGGCTGCAACTGCGGTACCGGCAACGACTGGCGCACAAAGAAATCCTGCACAGCCTGAATCTGGTCGGGCTGGATGTTCACCACAAAGCGGTTCGGCGTATCCGGCGGCAGCTTGCCCTGCCAGCTTTGCAACAGGTCCCCGCGTACCAGTGTCAGCACCAGCAACGCCATGCCGCCGAGGCTCAGCGCCACCACCTGCACCGCGGCACTGCGCCCGTGGCGGGCAAGGTTATTGAGCGCGTGCCGCCATTGCGATTGGAAATAGTATGAATTGCGCGCCAGCCCATGCAGCAGCAGCCACGCCAGCCAGCCGAACACCAGCAACCCCGCCAGTAATCCGCCAAGAACCGCCATACCCAGCTTCAGCGAACCCGCATGCCACAGGAACAATAAAGCCAGCACGCCAACTGCCAGGCCGTAGATCAGCCAGCCGCTGGTTTCCGGCGAACCCAATTCGCGGCGCAACACGCGCAACGGCGAAACCTTGCGCAATTGCAGCAGAGGCAGGAAGGCGAAACCCAGCAACAAGGCAAAACCACTGGCCGCCGCCTTGATCAACGGCAACACGCCCGGTTGCGGCAGGCTGGCGCTGCGCATGGAAGCGATGCTCTCGATCAATGCTGCCTGCGTGACATAACCCAGCAATCCGCCAAGCAGCACTGCCACCACACCAAGCAGGATGAACTGGTACAGGAACAGCCACAGCACCTGCTCCTGCTGCGCCCCCAGGCAGCGCATCACCGCACAGCCATCCAGATGCCGCAGCACGAAGCGCCGAGCCGCCAGCGCCATCGCAGCACCGGCCAGGATCGCCGCGGTCAGTGCCGCGAGCCCGAGGAAATGTTCGGCGCGTTCCAGCGCCGTGCGAATCTCGGGTCGTGCATCGCGCACGTCTTCCATCTTCTCGTTGCCGGAAAGTCTGGGTTGCAACTCGGAACGCAGCATTTTCACTTGCGCCGCATCGCCCGCGATCATCAGACGATAGGAGATGCGGCTGCCTTCCTGCAGCAACCCGGTGGAGGCCAGGTCCGCATCGTTCATCAACACCCGCGGTGCAAAGCTGGAGAAACCAATGGACTGGTCTATGTCCTTCACGATGCGCGCTCCTATCGTGAAGCGCCGCGCACCGATGCCCACCTCATCCCCCACCCCGATATCGAGACGGCGCAACAGCCGCTCATCCACCCACACCGTACCGTGTGCCGGGATGGCCTGTGCCACATGCACCTTGCCATCGTCGATCTCGATCTTGCCGCGCAATGGATATCCGGGTTGTGCCGACTGGATATCGCTCAGCAGTACCTGCTCACGGTGCGACACCATGCTGGGAAAACTGCGGCTCTGCACCACGCGCAAGCCGCGTTTCTGCGCCATCTCGCGATAAGCCGGAGTGAACGGACGCGTCGAGGAGATGCGCAGGTCGGCACCGATCAGACTCTGCGCCTGCTGCTGCAACGCCTGCCGCACGCGGTCGGCGAACAGGCCGACGGTGGCCAGACTGCCCACCGCCAGCACCAGCGCCAGCAGCAGCACGCGCCACTCTCCGGCGCGCCAGTCGCGGCGCAAGAGGTTGAGAGACAGGCGGAGAAGATTCATTTTCTATTCACGTGAAATTGCGCTGTCCGATTTGAACTGATAACTAAGCTCATGTGCCTTGGCCAACACGCTCGCGGCAAGTGATTCGTTGGTAGCAATTGCTGCAAGACCAAGAGTTGATAAAAGTGCTATTGATCCAGTGAACGACAGAACTTCATCAACCTCTGCATCTGAATAGTTTGGCTGTATCGCATCGCCCGTATTCCATCGAAGTACCTGCTGGGAACCGGTGTGGGCATAGGCACACATATCTGACCAACTTTGTTTGTAAATATCCGAGAGTTGTCCAGAATCGAAACCTGGAGTCTGCTCAATGGCAGAGAGTATGGATGGCATTTTAGGTGGGCTCTTCCCGTGTGAAAACCCCTCCAGCTCAGCGTCTTTTGCGCAATGTGCAAGCCACAATCCTCTGAGGTAGGCCTCGAACACTGGGCGCACAAGCGCAAAGGCTGGAGCATGCAGCGGGTGAGTTTGACTCAGAAGAAGAAGGATTGCCTGATGGTGCTCTTGAGCAACGATAAAACATGTTCCAGCAAGACGTACTCGAACGGAGCCTGATAATTGCATGTCGCAGACTTGTTGCTCTATCCATGCTGCCAAATCATGCCCCTGCGAGAGACGATGAGCTAACTTCATACCATCACCCGTCCTGCAGCAAGTCGTAATTGCTTGCCGCAACGCTTTGCCAGCGCATCGTCATGGGTAACCAGGATCAGCGTCGTGCCCTGTGCGCGGTTCAGTTCCAGCATCAGCTCGATGATTTGCGCACCGGTGTCGGCATCGAGGTTGCCGGTGGGCTCGTCGGCAAAGAGTATCTTCGGCCGGGTGACGAAGGCACGCGCCAGTGCCACGCGCTGCTGCTCGCCGCCGGAGAGATGTTTCGGCACATGATGCATGCGCGCGGCAAGGCCGACTTGCTGCAACGACGCTTCGGCGCGCTGGCGCGCATCCTTTGCGCCGGCCAGCTCCAGCGGCAGCATCACGTTCTCCAGCGCATTCAGCGCGGGCAGCAGCTGGAACGACTGGAACACGAAGCCGGCCAGTTCGCCGCGCAGCCTTGCGCGACCGTCCTCGTCCAGCGCGAACAGGTCGGTGCCATGCAGCAATACCTTGCCGCCGGTCGGTACATCCAGCCCGGCCAGCAGGCCGAGCAAGGTGGATTTGCCGGAACCGGAGGCGCCGACGATGGCGAGGCTCTCGCCTGCTTTCACCGTGAAAGTGACATCGTGCAATATCGTGAGCGGCTGATCGCCACTTAACACTTGCTTGGTGAGCCCTGCTGCTTGCACAATCGACGCCATGAAGACCTTTCTGAAAATAGCATTGCTCATAGCCGCACTGGCGCTGTCCTGCTCGGCACAGGCAGCAAAGAACATCCTGCTGTTCGGCGACAGTTTATCAGCCGGTTACGGGATTGAGCGCGACGATTCATGGGCGAATTTATTGCAGCAGGAGTTGAAAAAAAGCCACCCTCAGTATGAAGTGGTGAATGCCAGCATCAGCGGCGAGACCACTGCGGGTGGGCTGCGCCGTATCGGCAAGGCTTTGCAGCAACACCGGCCTGCGGTGGTCGTCGTCGAACTCGGTGCCAACGACGGGCTGCGCGGCGGCGCCATCCCCGAGATGAAGAAGAACCTGGACAGGATAATCACCCAGGCGCAGAAAGCCAACGCCAGGGTGCTGTTGCTCGGTATCCAGCTGCCGCCGAACTATGGCCCGGACTACACCAGGAAATTCCGCGCGATATATCCGGCTCTGGCGAAACAGCACGACATCGCGCTGGTTCCCTTCATGCTGGAGGGGGTAAAACCGGAACAATTCCAAGCCGACAATCTGCATCCGAACGCAGAAGCACAACGGGGTATCATGCAGCACATCCTGCACTCCTTGATACCCCTGCTAGACTGATGACCAATCACCTCGCCCACGAAACCAGCCCCTACCTGTTGCAGCACGCCGACAATCCGGTGGACTGGCATCCATGGAGTGCAGCGACCTTGCAACTCGCACGCGATCTGGGCAAGCCCATCCTGCTGTCCATCGGCTATTCGGCCTGCCACTGGTGCCATGTGATGGCGCATGAATCGTTCGAGGATGAAGCCGTCGCAGCGGTGATGAACGAGCTGTTCATCAACATCAAGGTGGACAGGGAAGAACGACCCGACCTCGACCAGATCTACCAGAACGCGCATCAACTGCTTTCGCGGCGCAGCGGCGGCTGGCCACTGACCATGTTCCTTGCTCCGGATGGCACGCCGTTCTACAGCGGCACCTATTTTCCCAAGCAGGCGCGCTACGGCTTGCCCGGCTTCCCTGCGCTGATACAGGACATCGCGCATGCCTACAAGGAACAACGCGGCGAACTTGCCGAACAGGGCAAGCAGATCGTTGCCGCGCTCGCTGCATGGCAGCCTGAAAAGAGCGCGACCGATTCCACTCTCGATGCGTCGCCGATAGCCACCTCCATCCGGCAGCACAGCGAGAATTTCGACCGCGTGAACGGCGGATTCGGCGGTGCGCCCAAGTTCCTGCATCCCGCCGAACTCGACCTGCTGTTGCAGCAAACCCATGCCACCCATGATGCGCAGACACGCCACATCGTGCTGTTCACGCTGCAGCAAATGGCACAGGGCGGATTGTACGACCAGCTCGGCGGCGGCTTCTGCAGATACAGCGTGGATGCAGAATGGGACATCCCGCACTTCGAGAAGATGCTCTACGACAACGGCCTGCTGCTCGGCCTGTATAGCGATGCCTGGCTGAGCAGCAGCGACCCGTTCTTCGCCCGCATCGTGGAGCAGACCGCAGCCTGGGTGATGCGCGAGATGCAATCGCCGCAAGGCGGCTACTATGCATCGCTGGATGCGGACTCGGAGCACGAGGAAGGCAAGTTCTATGTATGGCAGCGCAACGACATCCGCGACCTGTTGAGCGCTGCCGAATACGCGCTCATCCAGCCGCATTACGGCCTCGACAGCACGCCCAATTTCGAGAACCACGCCTGGAACCTGCGCGTGTCGCAACCGCTGGGTGAGATAGCGCAGAAACTCGGACTCGGCGAGGAACAGGCGGCCATGCTGCTCGCTGCGGCAAAGACAAAACTGTTCGCCGCGCGCGAGCAGCGCATCCGCCCCGGCCGCGACGAAAAGATACTCGGCAGCTGGAACGGCCTGATGATCGCCGGCATGGCGAAAGCCGCGCGCATTTTCGGGCGCGAGGATTGGCTGCATTCGGCACAGCAGGCGATGGATTTCGTGCGCACCACCTTGTGGCAGGACGGCAGATTGCTCGCCACCCACAAGGATGGCAAGACGCACCTGAACGCCTACCTGGACGACCACGCTTACCTGTTGAATGCCGCGCTGGAATTGCTCCAGGCCGAATTCCGCTCCCCAGACTTGAGCTTTGCCGTGCAAATCGCCGATGCGCTGCTGGCACGTTTTGAAGATGTCCGGAACGGTGGCTTCTTCTTCACCAGCCACGATCACGAGGCGCTGATCCAGCGCAACAAGACCGCGCAGGACAACGCCACCCCCTCGGGCAACGGCATCGCTACGCAAGGCCTGTTGCGCCTGGCCGAGCTGACGGGTGACATACGCTACACGGATGCTGCCGAACGCTGCCTGAAACTGTTCTTCCCGATCATGCAGCGCGCAGCCGGCCAGTTCAGCAGCTTGTGCACGGCACTGGGCGAGGCCCTGCAACCGCCCTCCATGCTGGTGCTGTGCGGTGCAGAAATAGAAACAGCCGCCTGGCGGGCGGCTGTGGCGGCGAAATATCTGCCGGGATTGATGATCATAGTCCTGAACGGTGATGAAGCCAGCTTGCCGTCATCGCTGGATAAACCACGCTCCGCCACGACCACAGCCTGGCTGTGCCATGGCACGCAGTGCCTGCCGCCGATCACCAGCCTGGATGAGTTGCTGACCGAACTATAACCAGCCACTTGGCAACCGTTCTTTGGTTGCTTAGTGGGATGGCTAGTCGCTTCATCAGCGTAGCGTCACTGCGCCGAGTTGCGCCCCGAACCCTGGAAACATGCTTGCCACACCGGCGCCGAACTTCTTCGCCAGGCGATCCGCAAAACCTTCATGCGTGGTGAAGTCCACGATATTCTCTTCCTTGAGCACATCGCGCGCGACCGAATCCACACTGCCGTATTCATCCGCCAGCCCCATCTCGATGGCTTTGTCGCCCGTCCAGAACAAACCGCTGAAGGTTTCCGGCGTTTCTTTCAGGCGCTTGCCGCGCCCCTGTTTCACCACGTCGATGAACTGCATATGGATGTCTTCCAGCATCTTCCTGGTGAATGCCTCGTGCTTGGGATTGAGCGGCGAGAACGGATCCATGAACCCCTTGTTCTCGCCTGCGGTGAACAGGCGGCGTTCCACACCAAGCTTCTGCATGGTGCCGGTGAAACCGAAACCGTCCATCAGCACGCCGATGGAACCGACGATGCTGGCCTTGTTCACATAGATCTTGTCCGCCGCCGCTGCGATGTAATAGCCGCCCGAGGCACACATGTCTTCCACCACCACATACAGCGGAATGTCCGGGTGCAATTTCCGCTGGCGGCGTATCTCGTCATTCACCAGGCCGGCCTGCACCGGACTGCCGCCCGGACTGTTGATGCGCAGGATGACTCCCACTGTGTTCTTGTCCTTGAATGCATCCTGCAGACTGCCGATCAGGTTGTCTGCGTTGGCATTGCTGTCGGAGGAGATGACACCGGTCAGGTCGATCAGCGCAGTATGTTTGCCGCTCAGCGAGCCGTCGACCTTGTCGCCGGACCATCCCATGAACAGGAACAACAAAAGGAACAGGTAACCGAAGGTGAGCGACTTGAAGAAGATGCCCCAATGCCGCGCGCGGCGCTGTTCCTGCAGGGCGGACATCGCCAATTTCTCCAGCACGCTACGTTCCCAGTTGTTGTTTTCGTCTGCCATGTTAAAGACTCCTTCTATGTATTCGTTATGCATTGGCCCTGAACCAGTCGCGCAGTTCAGCAAAGTCATTCAGCAAGGCGATCGGGTTCAATTCGCGCAACTGCTCTTCAGGATGCGCGCCGTGCGTCACACCGATCGCATCCACTCCGGCGTTGATCGCCATCTGCAGGTCGTGCGTGGTGTCGCCGATCATCAGGGTGCGCTCGGGCGGTACATCCAGCTCATCCATGAGCTCCTGCAGCATCGCCGGATGCGGTTTGGAGAAAGTGCGGTCGGCCGTGCGCGTGGCATGGAAATACCCGCCCATCTGTGTCGTTTCCAGTGCATGGTCCAGGCCGTTGCGGTTCTTGCCGGTCGCCACCGCCAGCTGGTAGCCGGCGTCGTGCAATTCGATGATGGTCTCGCGCGCCTGGTCGAACAATGGTATCGACTCATTCTGCGAATGGAAATGATGGCGATAACGCGCCACCAGCGGTTCGTACATCGCCTCCGGCGCATCGGGAACGGCGTGGCGCAAGGCCTGCATCAGTCCCAGGCCGATCACATGGCGCGCCGTCTCGTCGTCCGGCACTGGCAATTTCAGATCGCGGCATGCCGCCTGGATCGAGGCTGCGATGATCGCCGTGGAGTCCATCACAGTGCCGTCCCAGTCGAACACGATCAAGTCATAACGTTTTTTCATTCATACCGCCAAAATAAAACAGGCGCGGATTCTACCATTTCGCTTGCTCATACCATCGACTATCCCTACCATGCCGCGCCATGATGCCCCCGATGAACACTTTACCCAGCTGGCTGATCTACTGCCGCCCCGGTTTCGAGCGCGACTGCGTGGAAGAGACCCAGGCCAAGCCTGTCGAAACCGCCGAGAACAGCGGCTTCGTAGTGCTGCAGGGCAAGCCGCGCCTCTCTTACCGGCAACTGACCTTTGCCCGCCAGTTGCTCAGTTTGCATGCCGAAGTGGACGAACTGCCCGAACGTGACCGTCTCACGCCGCTGCTGAAAGCGATACCTACAACACCCGAGCGGTTCAGCATGCTGTGCCTGGAAGTGCCGGACACCAACGAGGGCAAGACACTGTCCGGCTTCACGCGACGGTTCCAGCCCCTGCTGGAAGACCAGTTGCGCAAGGATTCGCGCCTGCTGGATGACCCTTCTCTCCCGCGCCTGCATATCTTCTTTCCGGACAACCAGCGTGCCCTGATCGCCAGCAGCGCTCCACACAACAGCTCTGGCGCGCTCAATGGCATCCACCGCGTCAGCATGGCGGGCGATGCGCCAAGCAGGTCTTACCTCAAACTCGCAGAAGCATTCGAGGTGTTCCTGGATAAAAAGGAACAAGCGCTATGGCTGAAACCGGGCATGACAGCCATTGATCTGGGCGCTGCTCCCGGCGGCTGGACCTGGCAACTGGTGCAACGCGGCCTGAAGGTCGTCGCTGTGGACAATGGCCCGCTCAAGGGAGCGGCGGCAGGACACCCGTCCATCAGGCATCTGCGCGAGGACGGTTTCCGTTTCCGTCCGCAACGCCCGGTCGACTGGCTGGTATGCGACATGGTGGAGCAGCCGCAGCGAGTCGCTGCGCTGATGACTGAATGGTTCGTCCGCGGACTGACCCAACGCGCCATCTTCAACCTCAAGCTGCCGATGAAGAAACGAGTCGCCGCCTTGCATGAAGCGCTCGACAGCATACGCACCGCGCTTAACAATAAAGGCATCCGCTACCAACTGGAAGCAAAGCAGCTTTATCACGACAGGGAAGAAGTGACGGTATATCTGGCACGCAAACGCTAGTAGCAGGTCAGGCGGTTTCGTCGATATGTTCGACCAAGTCGCCCTCGCGCAGATTATGGCGGCGACGATCCGGCCCTGAACGCAGTTCGACCAATACTGGCTGATGGCTCACACGACGGCAAACCTTGCGCCTATCCTCGAAAGGCTCGGTGCGTTGATATTGCTGCTCAAGTGGCGTTGGCACCTGCCTCAGCGCCTGATTTTCGACATTGGGCACAGCCTGATCGGCAGCGGGCACCGGTTTGACTGCATGGATACGGCTCAAACCGCCCACCTGACGAGTGTTCGGACTCGTCGTCAATGGCGGAAGACTGGGCGTATAGCGCATGGCACCTCTCCTCGACCGCATCATACGGCCTGCAATCCTGTTATCGGCAAGACATGACCGAAACTTAGGCAGCAGCAGCGTCCAGTTTGTTCAGGAAATTCTGCAATTCCGGCGGCAACGGCGCCGTGATGCTCAGCGGCTCACCGGTAAGCGGATGGTTGAATGCAATGCTGTGGGCATGCAGGAACATGCGTTTCAGGCCCCGTTTCGCCAGTTCCTTGTTGCGCGCGAAATCGCCATATTTGTCGTCGCCTGCGATGGGGAAACCCAGATGCGAGAGGTGTACGCGGATCTGGTGGGTGCGTCCGGTCTTCAGTTGCGCCTCCAGCAAAGTGAATTCCGGCCAGCTCTGCTGCAGGGTGAAGATGGTATGCGAGGCCTGCCCGTCTTCGCGCACCATCACCCGCTTTTCGCCTTGCGGGGTGTCGAACTTGTGCAGCGGCAGTTTCACATGCTGTTTGGCGTTCTTCCACTGCCCCAGCACCAGGGCGAAGTAGCGTTTGTCGCTATTCCCCTCGCGCATGATCTCGTGCAGCCCGGTCAGCGCCGAACGCTTCTTCGCCACCAGCAGCACTCCCGAGGTCTCGCGGTCGAGCCGGTGCACCAGTTCAAGGAGTTTGGCTTGCGGCCGCGCGCTGCGCAACTGCTCGATGACCCCGAAGCTCACCCCGCTGCCGCCGTGCACCGCCGTTCCGGACGGTTTGTTGATGGCCAGCAGGGCTTCGTCCTCATAGAGAATGGGGAATTCGGTGGCCGGGACGTATTCGCTTTCCGGCTTTTCCGCTACGCGAATAGGGGGAATGCGCAGGATATCTCCCAGTTGCAGGCGGTAGGTCTGGTCCACACGCTTCTTGTTCACCCTGACCTCGCCGCGCAGGATGCGGTAGACATGGCTTTTGGGCACGCCTTTCAGGTGACGGAACAGGAAGTTGTCGATGCGCTGGCCCTCGCTGCCCTCGTCGATTTCCAGCCAGCTGACAGATTCTTTGCTTAAACCATTCATTTTGAATATACTTCGCGCCTCGCGTGTGCGCCTTCGTGAAACGGGATGTTCATTTTCCCCGTCCAACCTAAGGCAGGCAATCAAGCCGCCTACGAAGCAGCCCCGCCCGGTTATCTCACTCACCGGAGACAAGCAGTGATGGTAATTGATTTGCGCGCTCTAAGCACGAAAGCAGATAGATTTTGGTGTGCTGCCCCATTTTGATCGGCGGCATACAGCTACAGACAAGCTAAACAACGAGAAGAAGAACTTGAAACATCGTCGTCATCACAACTCACAGGCAGTTTGCACGACCCTCATTCTCGCGCGCTAAGCGGCGCGTAGCTTTGTCCTGCCCGTGTAAGAGCGCGGGAGAAAAATATGAAACGCATGTTATTCAATGCGACGCAGCCGGAAGAACTCCGCGTCGCCATTGTGGATGGTCAGAAACTCATCGACCTCGACATTGAAACCGCCGGTAAAGAGCAACGCAAGAGCAACATCTACAAAGCCGTCATCACCCGCATCGAGCCCAGCCTCGAAGCCTGCTTCGTCGAATACGGTGGTACCCGCCACGGATTCCTCCCCTTTAAAGAAGTCTCTCCGCAGTATTACAGCGCCGGCGCCGGCAATCGCCCTTCCATCAAGGAAGCGCTGAAAGAAGGCCAGGAACTGCTGGTGCAAGTGGAAAAGGACGAACGCGGCAACAAGGGCGCTGCCCTCACCACATATATAAGTCTGGCCGGCCGTTACATCGTGCTGATGCCGAACAACCCCAACGGTGGCGGTGTCTCCCGCCGTATCGAAGGCGAAGATCGCAACGAACTGCGCGACGTGCTGGCCCAGATGGAAGTGCCGCATGGCATGAGCATCATCGCCCGCACCGCGGGCATCGGCCGCAACCTCGACGAATTGCAGTGGGACCTGGACTACCTCAAACAACTGTGGGACGCCATCGAAGGCGCCGCAGAATCCGAGAAGGCGCCTTCCCTGATCTATCTGGAAAGCAGCCTGGTGGTGCGCGCCATCCGTGACTACTTCAACCCGGAGATCGGCGAGATCCTGATCGACACCGACGACATCTACCACCAGGCGCAGGCGTTCATGAGCACAGTGATGCCGGACCATGTCGACCGCATCAAGCGCTACCACGACGACGTGCCGCTGTTCTCGCGTTTCCAGATCGAACACCAGATCGAATCGGCACACGCACGCCAGGTGAACCTGCCTTCCGGCGGCGCCATCGTCATCGACCACACCGAAGCGCTGACCGCCATCGACATCAACTCCGCGCGCGCCACTCGCGGCGGCGACATCGAGACCACCGCGCTCAACACCAACCTGGAAGCGGCTGACGAGATCGCCCGCCAGTTGCGCCTGCGCGACCTGGGCGGCCTCATCGTCATCGACTTCATCGACATGGAGTCGAGCAAGAACCAGCGTGAAGTGGAGAACCGCCTGCGCGACGCCCTGCACTTCGACCGCGCCCGCATCCAGACTGCCAAGATCTCGCGTTTCGGCCTGCTGGAACTGTCGCGCCAGCGTCTGGCCCCCAGCCTGGAAGAAAGCAGCTACAGCACCTGCCCACGCTGCAACGGCATCGGCCACATCCGCGGCACCGAGTCTTCCGCACTGAACATCCTGCGCATCATCCAGGAAGAAGCGATGAAGGACAGCAGCGCCGCCATCCACGCACAAGTACCGGTGGACGTCGCCACCTTCCTGCTCAACGAGAAACGCGCCGACATCCATCGCATCGAATCGCGCTTCAAGACTGCCGTCATCCTCATCCCCAATCCGCACATGGAGACGCCGCAATACAACGTCACCCGCCTGCGCCAGGACGACATCACGGCCGACCACCTGCAAGCCAGCTATAAACTGGTGGAGAAACCGGAAGAGGTCAAGCCTGCGCTGGCCTCCACCGCACAGGAGATCAAGGCACAACGTCCGCAAGCGGCCGTGCGCGGCATCACCCCGGCACAACCCGCGCCCAAGCATGAAGTGAAGACAGAGAAGAAAACCTCGCTGCTCGGCAGCCTGGTCGGCTGGCTCAAGTCTCTCGGCGGTGAAAGCGAACCCGCAAAACCTGCCGCACCGGCCAAAAGCGGCCGCGGCAACCAGCGCCGCGAACGCGGCGAGCGGAGTGAACGGGGAGAGCGTGGCGAGCGTGGCGAAGGCGGCAAGCAACGCCGCGACCGCAACGAAGGCGGCAAGCAACAGCGCCGCGACCGCAACGAAGCTCCGCGCACCGACAACAAGGAGCAGAAAGAACAGCCGGAAAACCGCGGCGAGCGCCAACAGCAGCAACCGCGCCAGCCGCGTCCATCCAGTGTGGACAAGCCAGCGCTGGAGGCACCGAAGCCCGTGGTGGCAGGCGAAGAAGGCAACGGCAATCGTGAAGGCCGCAAGCGCGGTCGCCGCGGTGGCCGTCGCGAGCGCGAGCGTCGCGAACAGCAAGTGGCAGCACCGTCCGGCGAGAACGCAGTTGTTCAAACCAGCGGACAGTCCGCCGCACCTGCGACCGGAGAAATTGCCGCCGTTCCAGCGCCTGTGCAACGCACAACGCCGACCGAATACGTCGCCTATCCCGACTCGATGAAGAAGGCCAGGCCGACCGAAGTGGTCTGCTATCCGGCACAGTCTGCCCCGGCGCCAGCAACCGTCGTTGCAGCGCCTGCCGCTGCACCTGCTCCGGTTGCTGCCCCGGTCGACCTGGGCAGCAGCGGCCTGACCCTGATCGAGACCGATCCGAACAAGGCGGCAAGCATCGCACCGGCACAGGAAAATCGCAGCCAGCCCCCGCGTCGTCGCCAGCGTCCACGCGAGATCTACACCATCGAGAACAGCGAACCGCTGCAGCAGGTGGAGACGCATTCGCCGAACTGACCTGTTTGTCGGATAATGAAAGCGCACGGCATGCCGTGCGCTTTTTTACTTTGGGGAACGCACATCATGCTTCGCATCCTGTTGATGCTTGCCGCCTTGACCTGGTTGTCCCCTGCACAGGCACTGCCCGGCCCGGATCCCAACCGCGACTGGCATAGCGCAGACAGCGCGCATTTCCGCATCAATTACGCCACCCCCCAGCGCGCCCAGGCAGAGCGCATCGCCGACATTGCCGAGCATGTCTATTCCCGCCTGAGCAAGGAGATGCAATGGGAGCCGGACGGCAAGATCGAGATCATCGTTCTCGACGAGTTCGACATCGCCAACGGCTACTCCACCCCGCTGCCCTTCAACGAGAGCGCGATCTTCCTCACCCCGCCCAACGACGGCGAATTGCTGGACAACAGCATCTGGCTGCAGATGCTGCTCACCCACGAACTGACCCATGTCTTCCACCTCGACAAGGTGCGCGCGGCACCGCATGTGCTGCGCCACATCTTCGGCCGTTTTCCGCTGCTGTTCCCCAACCTGTGGGAACCGACCTGGGCCATCGAAGGCATCGCCACCTACAACGAGAGCACACCCGAACTCGGCCAGGGACGCCTGCGCGGTCCCATGTTCGAGGCATGGATGCGCATCGAACATGCACACGGTTTCAGGTCGCTGGCGGAGATGAATGCCGACGGCCGTGCGCTGCCAACTTCCAAACAGTATCTGTACGGGGCCTACTTCTATGATTTCCTGGCACGCAAATACGGACCGGAGGCCATCTACAAATACATCGACAATTACAGCGGAAACATCGTGCCGCGTGTATATACCAATCCGGTCGCTGCGACCGGCAAGCACATGGACGAACTGTGGGATGAGTTCATCGCCGACCTGACCGAACAGATGAGCCATCGCGAGGCGCAACTCGAAGCCACGCCGCGCGTCGATGGCGACGTCATCTTGCCGGCGAAGTTCGAGATCGATTCGCTGGCACCGGTGCCCGATGGCGTCCTGGCCGTGGTGAACGACGGCCGCCTCCAGCCCCGGCTGGTCCATATCGATGCACAAGGCAAGCTGCGCAAGCTCGCCAAAGTGAATTCCGGCACACATATCGAGGCGCGCTCCGACGGCATGGTGCTGCTCGCCCAGCCCGATATCTGCCGCAACTACAACTACTACTACGACCTTTATACCTGGAGCGAAACTGCGGGGATGCAACGCAGGACCAGCTGCGGACGCTACCGCCGAGCCGCATGGCTGGGCGGGCAGATCGCCGCGCTACGCACCGCCGGTGGCGTCTCGACCCTGAGCGTACTGGAGCAGCACGGGAAACAGTGGCGCGAATCGCGCTCGCTGTACCAGACTCCCGACCAGGTCGAGGCGGTGGAACTGGCTGCCAGTCCGGACGACGAACATATCGCGCTCGCCATCAAACAGGCGAACGCATGGCAAGTGCTGGAGTTCGACAGTACCGGCGGCGCACCACGTGTGCTATTCAACTACAACGCGCCGCTGCACGAACTGCGCTATTCGCGCACCGGCGATGCGCTGGAGTTCGTCGCAGTCAGGGACGGCACCTATGATCTCTGGCGCTATACGTTCGGCTCGAACGAATTGACGCGCCTGAGCCACACATACACTGCCGTGCTCCTGCACAGCGGAATAGCGCAGGACGGCTCGGTCGTACTGGGCGTGCTGGCCCCCGGGGGCACCGAGTTGCGCAGGATGCGGACGACGGCACCGCTGGCACAAGCAAAATTGGCATCGAGCCAAACGGCAGTCCTGCAAGGCGATACGCCTCCCGCAACCTACCCGCTGGGGCAAGCCGGCGACTACCACGCCTTGTATTCGATGTATCCGCGCAGCTGGCTGCCGGCAGTGATCTCCGACCGGGGCCTGACCGCATTCGGCCTGTCCACCTTCGGCAGTGATGCCATGGGCTGGCATAACTACATCGCGACCTTGATGTGGGAGACCTCCCAGCATGAAGCCATCGGCAGTATCAACTACGATTACCTCGGCGAACATTTCTTCAATGTCTCGCGCAACTTGTGGGCAAGGCAATGGACCGGCTCCGCCACCAATGCGACCACCACCGTATTCGACCGTGCCACCAGCGCGCAATGGGCTTCGATGCTGCCCTGGCTGCGGATCGAGCGGCAGTTCTATCTCGGCATCGGTGCTGCCATGCAGACCACCGACCGGGTGCAGGTCCCCGGACTCACCACCCGCGCGCAGAACGAACGCCTCGCCGCGACCTTCCTGCGCTATGACACGCGCAACAGCAACTGGTATGCAGACGGTGTCAACCGGGGCAACCTCAGCACCCTGCTCTATGAAAGCTACCGGCCGTTCAACAGCTTTTACAACGGTTATGTCACGCGCTTCGACACGCGCCAATTCCTGCCTCTCGGCGACACGGTGCTCAGCGCGAGGTGGACGGAGGCACGCGCGCACGGCATCACCGAGCAGTTCCAGCTCGGCGGTGCCATGCAATATGATCTGACCCAGGTACCCATGCTCAACCAGCGCAACCTGCCCTTGCGCGGCTATATCGGCAGCGAAGGCGCCTTGCGCGGCCAGAACGTGCGCACTCTGGGCATCGAATGGCGCACCCCGCTCGCCGACATCGACCGCCACGCGATGTCCCCGCCCATCGGCATCGACCGCCTGTCGGCCTCGGTGTTCATAGATGCGGGTAGCGTGTGGGACAACGGCAATGCGCGCTCAAGATACTATCGCGGTGCGGGCATCGAACTGCTCGGCGAGATCAAGGTGTTCTACCGCCTCCCCCTCCCGCTGCGGCTGGGTATCGCACGCGGTATCGACAATCCCGGCGGAATGCGGGCCTATCTGCAACTGGGGCAGTCGTTCTAGCTCAACCCTGCAGATGATGTTGGCGGACGTGCCGCAGCAAACCGTTCGCCGCATCTTCCACCATGTCCAGCACGTGCTCGAAACCGTCGGCGCCGCCGAAATAGGGGTCGGGTACTTCGCGTTCGCGGTAGCACTCGGCGAACTCCAGGAACAAGCCGAGATGACTTTGCGCATCGCGCGGGCGCAGACGCTGGAGGATATCGAGGTTCGCTTCGTCCATCGCCAGCACATAGTCGAAACGCTTGAAATCTCCCGCCTCGACCTGGCGCCCGCGCAGATCGCTCATGTCGTAACCGCGCTGCTTTGCGGCACGTTGCGTGCGCACATCCGGGGCTTCGCCGATGTGGTAATCGTGCGTGCCTGCCGAATCGATGTGGATGCGTTCGGCCAGCCCTGCCTGTGCGACGTAATGCCGGAACACTGCTTCCGCCGTGGGCGACCGGCAGATATTGCCCATGCAACAAAACAGGATCCTTACTTTGCCATTGTTTTCCATAGCACCCCAGATACAGTGATCGATCTTTTCAATTCCAGCGAGAAACGCACAGCCGGATCGGATGGCCCTACTCACGCACCTCTTGCAGCTTGCCGCTTTCAAGTGCAGTGGTGATGGCCTCGCGCAAGGCCTCCGCCTTGGCCGGCTTGTACAGGATTGGCAGGTCGGCATCCCTGGCGAGCATATAAGTCTCCTTGCTGATGTCGCCGGTAAACAGCAAGGCCGGGAGCCGCTCCCCCCAGCGCCTGCGTATCACGGCGATCGCCTCGACGCCGTTGATGGATCTGCTCAAGCCGAAATCCGAGATGACCATCTCGACAGCATCGTCCATGGCTTCGAGCTGCTCGAGCATGGTTGCGGCCGAGTCGGCGACCACCACCCTGCACCCCCACGATTGCAGCAGATCGCTGATCCCCACGCGGATGTTGCCCTCGTTCTCGATGAAGGCGATCAAGCGACCGGCCAATTCCGGCGCCTCGGGTGCGACCCCTGTAACAGCTTGTTCCACAACCTCCCCCGGATTCGCCAGCGGCAGGGTGACTATGAATGCAGAGCCCTTGCCCAGTTGCGAAGTCAACGTGACGCTATGCCCGAGCAAACGGGCTGCGCGATCGACGATGGACAATCCCAGCCCCAACCCCTGCTGCCGGTCGCGTTCCGAATTGTCGACCTGATAGAACTCATCGAAGATCTTGGGAAACTGATCTTCGGCGATACCGATGCCGGTATCGTGCACTTCGATGGAGAGCATGCCATAGCGGTGGCGGCACCCGACAAGAATGCGGCCGGAATGCGTGTAGCGTATCGCATTGGAAATCAGGTTACGCAGGATCTGTTCCGCCAGGATGATGTCGCTTTCGACAATCGATGAGCACGGTGCGAATCTCAGCCGGAGGCCCTTGTTCGAGGCGAGCGGACAGAACTCCTCCTCCAGCTCGTCAAATAGTTTCTGGATGGGAAACGGCCTGATCTTCGGCTTGATCGCGTGGCCATCCAGCCTTGAAATGTCGAGCAAGCCATCCAGCAGACTGCTCAGGGAGGAGGTGGACAACAGCGCATGCGCCAGCACGCCCCTCCCCTTGGGGGAAAGCTGCTGCTCGAGTTCCAGCTGTTCCAGGAAAAGGATCAATGCCGCCAGGGGCTGGCGGAGATCATGGCTGGCCGCCGCAAGGAAGCGGGATTTCGACTTGCTTGCCGCTTCCAGCAACTCATGCTGACGCGACAGTTCGGTCACCAGGAATTCGTTATGGAAGCGCAGGCGCAGCACTTCGGTAAAGATGAGGTTCTTCTTGTTCCCGAGCGCGATGGTGATCGGGATGAGCAGGAGCAACATCACGCCAAGCACGGTATGCAGCTGGTTGCCGACGGTAAACAGGAAAATGGCCGGCGGCGTTAGACTGGCGATGGTGAACACACGCGGCGGCTGGGCCAGAGAGAACCCTTCGGATGCCGAAGCTGCGGCCACCACGCCTGACACCGTCAACACGAAAAGCTGGTACTTGACCGGCAGATGGGCCAGCATTGCCGTGTTGGCCAGCCCCCAGCAAACGCCGGCCGATCCCCCGGTCAGCGCCTGACTGTTGCTCCATTGGGTTGAGGTCCTGCGTTCCGGTGCGCGGTGATACTGCCAGATCAGGTAGGCGCGGTACAGCGTGATCAGGAAAAGCACTGCCAGCGCCGGCGCCCATATCCAGTTGGGCGTTTCCTCATGCACAACAACAACCAGCAACGCAAAGACCGCAAAACCGGACAGGTTGAGATAATTCGCATCATTGAAATACGCCTTGACCTGCTCGGCTTCGATCGCTTTATGCTCGTTTGGCGTGATCATTCGGTTGAGCCTGATGCTTGATGATGTGATGGAAACATTGTTCTGCGCCTTTTATCCTTGACGGGGAACATGCGCGCCAAGGTCGCCACTCGGGACTGTACCTGTAATCCCCTCGGCAATCCACTCGGAAACTGCGGAAATGGTGGCAGCCGGGTTGGCACCAAGCGCCCCGGGCATGAGCGAACCGTCCGCAACATACAGTCCCTGGTAGCCGAAAACCTGGCCGCGGTCGCTCCCCGCGCTGACCACCCCATGTTCCGCATCGTGCGCCATGGCGCAACCGCCCAGAGGATGGACCGTGATGTTGTTCCGCAACGGCCACTTCCAGGTCGGCAGCGGCGTAAAGAAAGCGGCGCCGACGAACGACTTGAACTTCCTGCCGCAATCGACGATGGCTCGGTATAGCGGCATGCTGGTTGCCTGCGGCCACTGGATATCCAGATGGCCATCCTTCAACGACAGCACGCCGTCGCCCTTGTCCAGTCCCATGCACAGAAGCACGCTGCTGCGATATGACAGGTCGCCCCGGAGCATCTCATGGAAAAGATCGGCGACCTGTCCGCTCCATTTTCCGCCAAACAGCATTTGCCTGATGCGCCGCCACAGCCACTTGATCGCGCGCCAGATCTTTCTCGCCACTCCCAACGGGCTCAGCATGGGCTGCATGCCTTCGATGAACCAGGCCAGGAAGACCGGATAACTGGCGTCTTCCAGAATGAAGGCCCGCTCCGGATCGTGCGCCTTGAGCAGGTTGAAATCCGTGTACTGGGTGATCACCGGCCCGTAATTGGGATCGGCGATCCTCTCCCCCACGGCGGCGAAGGAAACGAAATCGCCATTGCCGGAGAAACGCCGCCCCAGTTGCCGGCTGATACGCGGCAACGAGCCATGCACATCGCGGCAGCGCAGCAGCAACTCGTTCGTTCCCAATGTTCCGGCAGAGACCACGACACGCTGTGTGTCGACCCAGGCAGCACCTTGATCGAGATGACGGTAATGCACCCGGTAGCCGAACCGGCCATCTGCAGCGGCATCCTCGCCGCCAAGCTCGTTCAGCGGAACGATCTTCTCCACCAGGGACTCGGTCTGGATGCGCGCCCCGTGCACATGCTCGGCGACATGCAGATAATTCAGATCCACGGTGTTCTTCGAGTGCGTGTTGCAGCCCACGTCGCATTCGCCGCAATAGGTGCAAGAGGTCTGCGTCGCGCCGTAGCGGTTCTTTTCCTGCAGGCCGATGGCTGCTGGTGCAGCGTGCGGATCTTTATAGTTGTAGTCGTTGCCGAAGAACACGCAAATGTCGGCAAGCCTCGATTCGCGCCCCTGCTCGCGGGCGAAATCCCGGAACAAGCCGGTGCGGCTGACGTGACGGCGCTTGTCGTTTTCCCAGGGCGGAATGGGGCGCGCACCGAGAACGGTTCTGGCAACGTCGTAATAGGGCTGCAGGAATTCCCGATCCACTCCGGCAGGCCAATTGGCGGCGAACACCTCGTCGGGCGGTTCCAGGAACACGTTGGCATAGATCAGCGATCCGCCGCCCAGCCCGGCGCAGACCACGGCATCCATCCTGGAGTAGTTGCGGATGTCATACATGCCGCGCAGCCCCTTGCCGCGCATATGCCTGGGGCGGCGCACCTTGTCGGATGGGTCGCTCCAGAAATTGTCGGCCATCTGATGCGGAGAGCGCGGGAAAGCACCCATCGGATAGCGCTTGCCGCGTTCCAGCAGCAGCACGCCTGTGCCCCACTTCTGCGCCAGGCGACAGCAACTGATGGCGCCGCCGAAACCGCTGCCGATGACGACAGCTTCAAGCTTTTCAGTAAATTCTCCGCCATTACCGCCAGGACTATTTTGTTCCATTACCCCCCCTGATGACGCACTCACGAATCCGGCTACCACTGATCCAGACGGTCTCCCCAACTGGTGACATCGCGCAAAGTGAAACCGTAGGAATCGCCGGTTGAACCTGCATGCACTCCGCCTTGCACGATCAGGGCACGTCCGATGCTGCGGCGGCGATAACCCTTGTTTTCGAATTTCCGCACGATGCGGTTGCGCCATGCACCCAGATTCACATAAGTGTAATTGCGCCGTTGTTGCGGAGTGCTGTAATGCAGGTCGATTTCCATCGCAGAATGAGTATGGCCCTCGGCATGCAGGCGGAACCCAAAAGACCGGTAATCGGCACGAAATGCCGGAAGCCTGGAGTAAGAAGTCTTTCCTTCCCTGCCCGAGGCCCATGCCATCAGCCACATCAAACCTGTATCCAGCAAGGCCCAGTGCAGGCGTCTGCAACATGCGATGACAGGCAAGATAAATTTGAATAGCAGCGGAGCTGTCAATGTGGTTTCCGGATAAGCCAGCCACGCCTGCAGGCTGTTGCGATACTGATCAATCACCGTCTGAAAAAGCAGCCTGTTGTCTTCGTCGCGACGATCCAGTTTCCTGGCCTCTCCCAACAAGCGCATGACTGCCAGCGCAGACGGGCGGTACAGATCCATCTCGCGCAGCACGTTCTGGATGTGCTCGATCCCGTCATTCACGGAACGATGTACCGCAAAAGGGTTGACGTCCCGCTTGATGGCCTGAGTGGTATTCCAGATAAAGGCGGAAAGCAGCCCGCTGGCTATCGTATCGCCGAAACAAGGATCGCTGAACGGGCGATACTGCTCCTGCTGCCACAGGAGCGGCTGCCAGCCATGGCGGAACTTCCAGCGTCTTGTCGAGCGCGAATTGGTACTGTCGCGCCATTGGCCGTGCGTAGCGAAGAGGCGCAAAGCCGGGTCGGCAAAATAGAACGGCAACAGCGGCCAGATGTCGCCCGCATCGCTACCCATCTGCTCAGCCACCCATTTGCGGTAGCCGTCACTCAAATCGTCCGCGGAAAACCCGAGGCATTGCCGGTAATACATCTCGCGCGCCTCGGGCAAAACCTGCAACTCCTTGTCATGGTTCCCGACGATGGGAATGACTGTCACGCGCGTGCGCCCCAACCGCTCAGCCATCTTCCCAAGATAGTGGAAGAACCCGGATGAACGCGAATGTATCGCCGGATCGAGAGCGTGCCGCACAACGATCTTTCGCATGATGGACAGCACGATCTTCCTGAAACGCTCATGTTTGCGTTGCCAGGGATATACACCAGCTGCAGCCCAACGCCCGGACCGCAACAGATCGACGACATCCCCGTTGAGTATCAACAACACCTCGCCATCCCCGGCGAGTGTACTTGCCAACTGGTTGCCCAGTTCGTCGAAGAACCCTTCCCAGTCCGCCTCGTCCGCCGTCTGGTTGCCGACGGTGCAATCGGTGCAATGGATGTCGCTGATCAATACGGCGATACGCTGCCGCTTACCCCCGCCGCCAGGCCAGAAGACAATTCCGGGAGGCGGCTGGACATCAGCCATGGCTGTGCTCGCGCAGGAAAGAGATCATCGCAGGGAAGATGTCTTCATGCACATTCTTGCCCATGAACACATCCTGATGCCCGTAGCCGGGAAAGACATGCAACCGGTGGCGTCCGGGAACGATCTGTTCCAGACGCTCATGGCAGAGGATGTTGGAATCGGTGAAGACGCGGTTCTCCTGTCCCTGGGTCAGCAGGATGGGCGTCGTCATTTCCGCAGCATGCCGGAAATAATCGTCGGGAAGTGCCGCATAGCGCGGATCGTCCGCATCGTATTTGACGACAGTGTTGTCGTTCTTCACCATCTTCAACACATGGCGGTAGTAATTCACCGCCGTCCCGCCAAACAGGTCGCCCAGGCGTTCGTGCGTTTCGGGGGCCAGATTGACATGATTGAACAGCGAAGGATGGCCGTCCCCCCACATGAAACTCAGCATATGGCATTCGGGAGAATCGCACTCCTTGTGCGCCAAGTCGGCACCCAGCGCCAGCAACTTGCCTGCCGACCAGCCCCGCTCCCGCCGCCACGACGGATTCATGTATTCGATGCCGAGCAGATGGTCGCAAGCCCAGGGGCCGACGGCGAGTTTCATCCTTGCCCAAGGGGACACGTTCGGCGTCAGCGCCACGCAATTGAGAACGGCGCTGCTGATGCCCTGTATCGTTCTTCCGAACAGGCTCATTGCCATCGTCAGCGCCCCGACGCAATGCGCCACGATATGGATACGCCTGTCGCCGCCGATGTGCCGGCGCAATTCGGCGATGGCCGCCGGATGATCGAACAGCGCGATGTCGTCGAAGGTGTAGCGATGGCGTGCGAGGTTGTAGGGAAAACGGCAGCTGCCGCGGAAGTCGAGCGTCCACACATCGCCGTAACCCTGGTCGAGCAGGGTCTGCACCAGGTTCTTGTGCTCCGGCATGATGAACATGTCGGACGAGGTCGTCAGCCCGTGGACGATCAACACCACATCGCCGCAGTCGGCGCGCCTGAACCGGGTGAGCTGCAACGTCAGGCCATCATCGGTGCTGAACGGATGCACCGAGACCTCGGCGCCGCTTACGCCTTCATTGGTGAAGCGCGGATACTTGCGTTTGGGTTGATTGCTCGCCGGCGGCAGCGCTGGACCGTAGACATCCCACAGCTTGCCGGCAAAATATTTGCCGAATTGCGCAAGCCCTGCCAGGCTGCTGCTGCCGTCGGCTGCGGTGGCGCGCAACTGCCCCAGCACCTGGATGAAATCCTGCAGTCCGAGGCCGATGATGCCGGTCATCCATATCTCGGTTTGTGCCGCCTTGTCCGGATCGATATGACCGCGATAGATGTTGACGTAGAGCGTCGTCGTGTCGCGCCACAGATCGAATGGCGCATCGTGCTGCACCTGCTTCACGCCGATAAAGGTGATCGGCTGCTGTTGCGGTGTCGTGGCGTACAGCTGGTAATACATCACCTTGCGGTCGAGGTCTGCCGTATCCGGCAGCAGCCGGAACACGCCGGACTGCACCGGGCAGATCCCGCCAAGCAGGGAACAATCTATCTTGCCGCCGAGCGTGCCCGCATGCGCCGGGTCGGTCAGAAAGAGTTCCAGGTCCGGGATGAGCACTGAAACATCGATAGCCAGTGCATTCCCGGCCTTCTCGCCGTCGGCATGGCCATCGGCGAACGTGGTCGCCGCCGCGCTGGCATAGCCGTGCATCAATTCCGAAAACTCGATCCTTGTGCTGCCACCCTCATTCGTCATGTTATTTTTTTAACTCCGACGGAATCATTGATGCACTAACAACCGTGAACTGGTACTCCCAGACTAAAGCCTATCACATTACTTGAATTCCCCTGATTACAGAGGGGAGAGGAACACGCTCTCGCGCAATTTCTTCAACTGGTCGCGCAGTTGCGCGGCCTTCTCGAACTCCAGGTTCTTGGCAGCCTGCAGCATCTCCTTCTCCAGCTTGGCGATCTCCCTCGATACTTCCTTCTCGCTCATCGCCAGATACTTGGCCTCGGTCTGTGCCAGCTTCAGCGATTTGCGCTCGGCATCCATGTCGTACTCGGTGTCGATGATGTCCTTGATGCGTTTGACCACGGATTGCGGCGTGATGCCGTGCGCTTCGTTGTAGGCCACCTGCTTGGCGCGGCGGCGGTCGGTCTCGTCGATGGCCTTGCGCATCGAGTCGGTGATGCGGTCGGCATACAGGATGGCCGTGCCGTGCAGGTGGCGCGCGGCGCGGCCTATGGTCTGGATCAGCGAGCGCTCTGAACGCAGGAAGCCCTCCTTGTCCGCATCCAGGATCGCGACAAGCGACACCTCGGGAATATCCAGCCCCTCGCGCAACAGGTTGATGCCCACCAGCACGTCGAACATGCCGAGGCGCAGGTCGCGGATGATCTCCACACGCTCCACCGTCTCGATGTCCGAGTGCAGGTAGCGCACCTTGATGCCGTGCTCGGAGAAATATTCGGTGAGGTCTTCGGCCATGCGCTTGGTCAGCGTGGTGACCAGCACGCGTTCGCCCACGTTGGTACGCAAGGTCACTTCCGACATCAGGTCGTCCACCTGGTTGGTGGCCGGACGCACGTCGATGGTCGGGTCGATCAGTCCGGTCGGGCGCACCACCTGCTCCACCACCTGCCCGGTATGTTCGGCTTCGTAGGTGGAAGGCGTGGCCGAGACGAAGATGGTTTGGCGCATGATCTTCTCGAACTCGTCGAAGCGCAGCGGACGGTTGTCCAGTGCGGACGGCAGGCGGAAGCCGTAATTGACCAGATTTTCTTTTCTCGCGCGGTCGCCCTTGTACATGCCGCCGATCTGCGGGATCGTGACGTGGCTCTCGTCGATGATCATCAGCGCGTTCGGCGGCAGGTAATCCATCAGCGTTGGCGGCGCTTCGTTCGGACCGCGCCCGGAAAGGTGGCGCGAATAGTTCTCGATGCCCTTGGTGAAACCGATCTCGGCCAGCATCTCCAGGTCGTGGCGCGTGCGCTGCTCGATGCGCTGCGCCTCCACCAGCTTGTTCTCCTTCACGAAGAAGGCGATGCGCTCGGCCAGCTCCACCTTGATGGTCTCGATGGCGTGCAGGGTCGTCTCGCGCGGCGTCACGTAATGGCTGGAGGGATACACGGTGTAGCGCGGCACGCGCGTCTGGATGTGGCCGGTGAGCGGGTCGAACAGCGACAGCGATTCCACCTCGTCGTCGAACAGCGTCACGCGCAATGCGTTCTCGCTGCTTTCCGCCGGGAAGATGTCGATCACGTCGCCGCGCACGCGGAAGTGGCCGCGGTTGAAATCGATGTCGTTGCGCTCGTACTGCATCGCCACCAGGCGCTGGATCACATCGCGCTGCGCCATCTTCTCGTGCTCGCGCAGGTGCAGGATCATGCCGTGGTAATCCACCGGGTCGCCGATACCGTAGATGGCCGAGACGGTGGCGACGATCACGCAGTCCTGCCGCTCCAGCATCGATTTGGTGGCCGACAGGCGCATCTGCTCGATCTGCTCGTTGATGCTGGAATCCTTTTCGATATACACATCGCGCGACGGCACATAGGCCTCGGGCTGGTAATAGTCGTAATAGGAAACAAAATATTCGACCGCGTTCTCGGGAAAGAAATCGCGCATCTCGGAATACAGTTGCGCCGCCAGTGTCTTGTTCGGCGCCATCAGGATGGCCGGCCGCCCGGTGCGCGCGATCACGTTGGCCATGGTGAAGGTCTTGCCGGAACCGGTCACGCCCAGCAGCGTCTGGTACGCCAGGCCGTCCTCGATGCCTTCCACCAGCTGTGCGATGGCTGTGGGCTGGTCGCCGCTCGGCTCGAATGGCAGGTGCAGCAGGTAGGGGCTGTCGGGGAAGGTGATGGTTTTCATGCTGGGTTCCTCGGAATCGGGCATTTTAATGGCAAACGGAAAATACTGTTCGCTGCTCTTATCCCTGATCCTGTATTGTCTATTTGTGATCTATAGATTACACTGCGATCCATGATCACGGTACTGCGCTACGTCGACGAATCCGGCCATGAAGTCGTGACCGAGTGGCTATCATCGCTCAACGACAGACAGGCGCGGGTGCGCATCGAAGCGCGTTTCTTCCGCCTCGCCACCGGCAACTTCGGCGACTGCAAGCCGCTACGCGAAAGCGTATGGGAACTGCGCATAGACTGGGGCGCAGGCTATCGCGTGTATTACGCCAAGATCGGCGAGGCCATCGTCCTGCTGTTGTGCGGTGGCGACAAACGCAAGCAGGATGCAGATATAGACCGGGCGATCCAGTACCTGGCCGATTTCAAACGGAGGACGAAATGAATAAACTCAATAAAGCCAGCATCAGCAACCACGATGCGATGTTGCGCGAACTGCGCGCCGATCCGGAATACGCCGCCGAATTCGTGAAGGTCGCGCTGGAAGAAATGGAAGACCCGGATACCTGCGCCGCCGCCCTGCTGGCGCTGCGCACCGTCGCGGAAGCCTACGGCATGGCGAAAGTGGCGGAAGAAGCCGGTATCCAGCGCGAGAGCCTGTACCGTTCCCTCTCGCCCAGCGGCAACCCGACGCTGAGAACATTGATGGCCGTCATGAAAGCGGTTGGACTGCGCATTTCGGCGGTGCCGGATAAGGCGCATGCTTGAAATTTGATGTAGACACTATATTCGATGCCGACCACAAACTACTGCGGCTCATGGGTACCATCGCGGAATGGATGCTGCATGCGCATGCCCGAAAAAAAGACCCCTAACAGCGGCATGCAGCCGACACGCTTGAAGCCGCGCGCGGCCAATGCCGGACGTTAGGGTTTGGGGAATGGAGAGGCTATTCACGGTGGCACTTGAAGCAATGGATGCAGCGTTCCAAGACTATGCAGCCGCATTGCCTAAGCCGGAACGCGTGCGTCAGGGAGATGGATGGAACTATCGCTTCAAGACACAAGATGTCTATCACGCGGTCGTCTTAAAGCTCGCCTTGGTGCAGAGCGCACTTCGTGCCGCGCTAATCCTCAACAGCAGTGGCTACGTGATGGAGCAAGGGATGCTTCAGCGCGTCATAGACGAAGCAAACGAGGACATCCTGTTCCTCGTCTACGCAATCACGAACGACACCATCACCGAACTGCACTTAAGATACTTAGCGGCCTTTTGGGCGGAGGAGTTCGGCGACTTCGACAATCCGACCGACTCTCACCAAAGTCGGGACATGGTTAAGCGCGAAAAGATTCGTGCTTACCTTGCTCGAATTGAAGGAAAAAATCCAGACCCGAGCACCGCTGTCAAAGTGACGAAGGTAGTTAGTAAAGTGTATTCTGGTTTTGTGCACGGCGCGTCACCGCACATTATGGAGATCTATGGCGGTGATCCACCACACTTCCACACTCGCGGTGTACTGCCGAGAATTCCCGAGTACCAACGCGACCTTGCTAATTACATCTATCGTGGGCTCCTATCGCACATCTTCGCGGCAAAGCTGTTTGGATCCCAGACTCATGTGGATACGCTGATGAAATTCAAACAGACAATGGAACAAGCAATGGGGAGCGACTTTGCCACTAAACCCTAACAAGCGGTTTCAGCCGACGCCTTACTCGCGGCGCTCGTTCGGCGTGGCTGAACCTGTGCAAATCAATGGGGCCGGGTTTGCAATAGTCTTTCAGTTAGCATCCTACCTTCGGAAAGAAATTGAACATGAAAAATCTTCACGTACTGCCAGACAATCTGCCCGTTCCCCAGGATGACGGTGCATGTGCCCATCTGCAAGGCATGCAGATGCCTTCCCTGTCTCTGCCAAGCACTGCCGACCGCACAGTCGACCTCGGATCGGAAAGCGGAATCGTTGTCGCGTATTTCTATCCCATGACCGGCAGGCCGGACGCGCCGCCAATGATCGGCTGGAACGAGATTCCGGGGGCGCGAGGATGCACTCCGCAAACCTGTGCTTTCCGCGATCATCATGCCGAATTGCGCGGCTTGGGAGCCACGGTGTATGGCGTAAGTGCGCAATCATCGGAAGACCAGAAGGAAGCGATGCAGCGCCTGCACCTGCCGTTCGAGTTGTTGAGCGATGGCGCTTTTGAATTGACGAGCGCCTTGCGTCTGCCGACTTTCGAATACAACGCGTTACGCCTGATCAAACGACTTACGCTCATCCTCGAAGATGGAAAGATAGTCAAAGTGTTCTATCCGGTGTTCCCGCCGAACGAGAATGCGGACAATGTCATGGCCTGGCTGCGGGCGAACAGGGCCTGACCGCAGAGGGACATTTTCGCAAATCTGCCTCCCCTGCATGCAAGCAGGAACGGGCATCTTCAGGACATATCGTCCAGCGACAAGGAAAGACGACGACCTTCGGCATAGATGCTTGCAGATCGCCGCTGGATGCGAATTGCGGGCAGGGCGTCTGTTGTGAATACAGCCAGCGCGGACGACAGCGTCAGCTCAATGCAGCGCGAGTATCCAGTCCACCAGTTGCTTTGCCTCGGCCTCGGACACGGCCGGGCGCTTCCACCCGGCCGGCGGCATCGGGATGTAACCCCAGTGACCCACGCCGCCTTTCTTGATCATGTGCACCAGGTTCGCTTCGGCATCGGCCTTGCCACTGTATTTCTGCGCGATCGTCCTGAACCCGGTTGCCCTGCCGATCTTGTTATCCACCGAGTGGCAGATGAGGCACTGCTTCTCCTCGGCCAGTTTCTGGGGATCGGCATGGGCGACCGAAACCATTACCAGGAATGAGAGGACTGAGATGGAAATCGAAATCTTGGTCATGATCTTCCTTTGCTGGAGTTTATGTTCACCGAGTCTGGAGGCATTCTAGCCAAGAATTGAACGAGGCAGCTTCGCATTTGGTTCTGTTGCTCCCCAAACAGGAGTAGCCGCGCACTATTTATCTTTCCATAATCCAATTACACAAAGTCTGTGAGCTTCCGTCATTCCGGCGAAGGCCGGAATCCAGTCAAAAAAACAAACTCCCGCAACCGGGGCAAAAGCATGTTGAATAAACTCGCTGGATTCCGGCCTTCGCAGGAATAACGAGGCAAAAGGTTTCGTATGTTGTCTCCAATTATGGAAACTTCAATAGCTCACCGCTTCGCCGCAGCCTTGTACACCATGTTGCGCTCACGCTTGCCCACGGCGACGACCACGATCACCAGCACTTTGTCGCGGACTTCGTACACAAGCCGGTAGCCTGCGTCGCGCTGCTTGATCTTGTAGCGGTCTTTCTGCCCGGAAAGGCGGGCGGCGGGGATGCGGGGATTGTGCAGTCGTTCTGCAAGTTTCTTCTTGAACAGTTCGCGTATCGAACCATCGAGCTTTTTCCATTCCGCCAATGCATCGGGGTGGAAGCTCAGTTCATAACTCATCCAGCTTCACCTTGACCAGACGTTTTCCATCTTTCAGGCGAGCATCGGCCAGTGCATTGAGTTCGGCATCTTCCAGCTTATCCATCAGCGCTTCGTAGGCCTTGGCCGGAACGCAGTAGAAGGTAGGTTCGTTGCGGTTAAGGATGGCGACAGGGAAACCGTCGCCAGCGGCGACTGTCGCCATCGGGTTCTTTTTCAGTTCGGAGATGCTGGCCGTGGTGGATGCCAGAATTGCATGTGCCATGATTGCCTCGTGAAGCTATTAACAGCGCCGACAATAGCACTCTTAACAGGTCTTGACAACGGTTCGTGCCGCTACAGCCACGCCGCCCCGCGTACTCCGCTTGAGTCGCCGAACCGGTGCTGCGCCAGCCTGGTATCCACCCGATCCGAGAACACCCAGTTGCCCCACATCCTGGGCACATTCGCATACAACCTTTCGATGTTGGACATGCCGCCGCCCAGCACGATGACGTCCGGGTCGAGGATGTTGATGATGTGTGCGAGGGAACGCGCGAGGCGGTTCTCGTAAGTCTGCAGGCTGTGCTCGCAGGCGGCATCGCCCTGCTCTGCCCGCGTCACGATCTCTTCGGCGCACAGTGCTACGCCTGTCTCGTGATGATGCAACTTCGCCATGCCCGTCCCGGACAGGAAGGTTTCGATGCAGCCTTGTTTGCCGCAATAGCATGGCGGGCCAGGGAGTTCGTTCGGCTGCGGCCAGGGCAGCGGGTTGTGCCCCCATTCGCCGGCGATACCATTGGGGCCGGTAAGCACTTGGCCGTTAACGACGATGCCTGCACCGACGCCGGTACCGAGGATGACGCCGAACACGACTTCAGCGCCTGCCGCTGCGCCGTCCGTCGCTTCGGACAGCGCAAAGCAGTTGGCGTCGTTGCTGATCTGCACCTTGCGCTGCAGCAGCGCTTCGAGGTCTTGCAGGATGGGCTGACCGTTGAGCGCGACCGAGTTGGAGTTCTTCAGGCGCCCGGTGGCACGCGACAGCGCGCCGGGTGTGCCGATGCCGAGCGAGCCCTGCTGCCCCAGTTCCGCTTCGGTGTCGCGCACCAGTTGGGCGATGGCCTGCAGGGTCTCGTAGTAATCGCCCTTGGGCGTGGGCACGCGGCGGCGCAGCAGTTCGCGGCCGGCATCGTCGAGCGCGATGATCTCTATCTTGGTGCCGCCGAGGTCGATGCCTAGTCTCATGATTTGGGAAAAGTGGAAAAGTCCTGCCAGTCGCGCATTGTACGGACAAAGATTGAATTGCCAACTCGCCCGCTTCACGGCAGGATGCCGGCCATGAATATGTCTTGCCCGCCGCTTAATAAGGCCTTTACCCGCAGCCGGGGGAGTTGCCTTGCTTGAGCTAACTGCCCTGCATGCGCTGCTGCTCGATTCGCTCGAAGAGCAGATCGCCGTGATCGACCGCGAAGGCGTCATCGTTTACGTCAATCGTGCCTGGACGAACTTCGGTCTGGAAAACGGGCTGGCTTCCGCTTCGTCCGGCACGGGCAACAACTATCTGGCGGTGTGCAATATCTCCGGCTCCAGCGGCGACAGTCTTGCCGGCGAGGCCGCCGCAGGCATCCGCGACGTACTGGCCGGCAAGCGGGTTTCTTTCCACTTCGAATATCCTTGCCACAGCCCTGCGGAGAAACGCTGGTTCATGATGCGCGCTGCGCCGCTGCAAGGCGATGCAGGAAATCTTTTTGTGATCTCCCACCACAATATCACCCAGCGCAAGCTGGCCGAGGAGCGAATCGAATTCCTCTCCCTGCATGACCCGCTCACCGGGTTGGCCAACCGGCGCCATTTCAACCAGTTCCTGAACAACGCATGGCGGCGCAGCAGTCGCAGCCGCTCGCTGCTCAGTTTTGTGATGTTCGATCTCGACCACTTCAAGGATTACAACGATGAGCTGGGGCATCTTGCCGGGGATGAATGTCTGATCAAAGTAGGCCAGGTCCTTCGGGCGGCGGCGGGTCGGCCCGGCGACCTTGCTGTCCGGTATGGCGGCGAGGAGTTCGGTCTGCTGCTGGAAGGCACGTGTCTGGAGGATGCCGCAAAGATAGCGGATGCGATCAGGCAAAATGTCCATGAGCTCGATATGCGTTATCGCAAAACCCGACTGATAACTGTCAGTGCCGGCGTGGCCTCTGTCATCCCCGAAGGCGAACAGTCGGAGATCTTCCTGATTCGGGAAGCGGATAAAGCGCTGTATCGTGCAAAACAACAGGGGCGAAACCGGGTAGTCTGCGCAGGAACATCCTGATTCGGGAAACGCCTTCGATTCCTATTTTCCCACCTGCAACCAGAACGTCACCGGGCCGTCGTTGATCAGGCCCACTTTCATGTCTGCACCGAACACGCCTGTCGCCACCGCCGGATGGGACTGGCGCGCTTCGTTCACGAAATGCTCGAACAGCGCCTTACCCTGCTCCGGCGGCGCAGCGGAAGAGAAACTGGGGCGCGTGCCTTTGTGGGTGTCGGCGGCCAGCGTGAATTGCGGTACCAGCAACAGTTCGCCGCCGATGTCGACGAGCGACAGGTTCATCTTGCCTTCGGCATCCGGGAATACGCGGTAAGTGAGGATGCGTTCGAGCAGGCGCTTCGCAGTTGCCTCGTCGTCATTCTTCTCGACGCCGACCAGCACCAGCAGGCCGCGCCCGATCTGCCCGACGATGTTGCCGTCCACTGCCACGCTTGCTTCGCTGACGCGTTGTATGAGTCCGATCATGTTGTACAGCTAGTACCAAGGTTGGCGATTATCTCAGCTTGGATTGTCGACCGAGAACATGCTCCACGGATAGGTGATCCACAGCTGGCTCTGGGAACCTTCGCGCCCGCGAGCCAGGTCGAAGCGGATGATCACGCCGGACAGCACTATCCGCGCACCGACGCCGTAGCTCTCGCGTCCGTTCTTGAACAACTGGCTGGATTGGTCGGCCACCATGCCGCGCTCCCAGAAGGCAGCCAGCTGGATGCCGGTGCGTATACCCTTGGCCACGAGGATGTTGAACGGCGTGCGTTCATCGGTCAGGTTCCAGCGGTACTCGACGCCGTAGGAGAGCGACTGCCCGGCATAGAAACGGCCGTTGTCGTATGAGCGCAGGCGCTGCGTTCCGCCCAGCGGCGAGGCGGTGCCATACAGGTTGTCTGCCAGTTTGTTCGCCAGCAGTTTGGACTCGGCAGACAGACAGGCATCCCGATTCGGCCCGACCGGATACTGGGTGCAGTTCAGCCCATAGTGCTGTTGCAGCGTGGCGTAATCGGTGGTGCCCTGGTGGGTGACGTGGGCGCGGGAATAGAACAGGTTGAAGACCAGCGTATCCCACTTGCGCATCGGCGCATATCCGGTGAGGTTGTAGTCGTTGACGAAATACTCGCTTTCGTCGGCATTGCGCCGGTGCGGCAGGCGGCTGCTGAACTCGAAACGCACACCGTCGCGCGGATCGAGCCGGTCATCGGTCAGGTCGAGCGAGCCGCCGATGCTGTAGAAGTTGCCTGTCTTCCAGCTGGTATCGACGCCGGCGAAGGCCTGGTTGTTCTGGTCCAGCACTTCGATCAGGTGGTTCTTGCCGCTCAATATGCGCGCGTACGCCTCGTAGCGGCGTTCATCGAAGGTCAGCGTCATCTGCCCCAGCAGATAGCTCCCTTCCACCTTGGGGCGGATCAGATCGGCCGGGTTGGAATCGATGCCGCGGTTGTAGGCCGTGGTCGCAACGCGGTAGTCGTTGTAGCCCATGTCGAAGATCAGGCGCTTGGGCAGCACATGGTAATCGAGCAAGGCCGCGCCAGTCGCCTTGATGTCGCCGCGCACGTAGTAGCCGGTGAAATCGGTATCGCTGCCGCCCATGTTCAGCACGCTGGCGCCGACTCCCGTCGCTCTGCCCATGCCGGGTATCTCGCCCACGATCGGATAGAGGTAGTAGCCGAAATCCCGCCCGAACTGGTCCCTGCGCCGCTCGACCACCTCGGCAGAACACGCGCTGCCGACCGTCATCAGCAGCATCGCACAGCACAGGAACAACCTGACTTCGAGATTCATGAACCAGCCTTTTCGAGAATCTGTCATGCACCCGAACGATTCTATGCTGCCATATGGGTAATGACAATTTGAGGAGATGCCAACTTTACGCTGTCATAGTGTGGCGCCAGCCTGATGCATCAAATTTGCATCGTTCGATGAATATATTTGAAAAATTCATGAACAAACTCAGGCAGTCATCTGTCTTCAATTAGCCTCAACTGAATTCATGGAGGAAATCATGCCCAGAGCCATTTGGAACAACCAGATCATTGCCGAAGCACCAGCTAACGAGATCCATCGCGTGGAAGGAAACATCTACTTCCCGCCCGCTGCGGTGAAGCGCGAATACTTGCATCCCAGCGAATCGCATACCCATTGTGTATGGAAGGGTGAAGCAAGCTATTACAATGTCGAGGTTGACGGAATGGTGAATGAGGATGCAGCATGGTACTACCCTGATCCATCAACAGCCGCTGCCCGCATAAAAAACTACATCGCCTTCTGGCATGGAGTCCAGGTGGAGGAATGACGTGGCAATAAACGATGCCGCATTGATCGAACGTTTCCGAAAGGTCCGCGCGCGATCGGAATCGCTGTGCGCACCGCTGCAGATCGAGGACTACTGCATCCAGGCCATGCCCGACGTGAGCCCACCCAAGTGGCATCTGGCGCATGTCACCTGGTTCTTCGAGACGTTCATCCTTGTGCCGTATGTGAAACGGTACCGCAGGTTACGCGAGGAATATGCGCATCTGTTCAATTCCTACTACGAGACGGCGGGCACTTTCTTCCCGCGCCCGCAGCGCGGCATGCTGTCGCGTCCCACGGTGGACGAGGTCTACCGCTATCGCAGCCATGTCGACGACGCACTGCTGGAATTGCTGGCACATCCGCCTGACGAACATGCCGCCGATATCCGCGAACGCGTACGACTGGGTATCGAGCACGAGATCCAGCATCAGGAGTTGCTGCTGATGGATACCCGCTACAACTTCTCCATCAACCCTCTGCAACCTGTCTATCGCAACATCGAAGTTCCCATCACCGCAGCACCCGCACAGGCGATGGGCTGGCAGGAATTTGCCGGCGGGGTCGTCGAGATCGGCCATGGCGGCAATGCATTCGCATATGACAATGAGCGTCCCAGACATCGCACGCTGTTGCAGGCTTTCCGACTGGGCACGCGACTGGTCACCAATGCGGAATATCTGGCCTTCATCGATGACGGCGGCTATGGCCGCGTCGACCTATGGCTGTCCGACGCCTGGCGCACCGTCGACGAACAGCACTGGCAGGCGCCGCTATACTGGTTCAAGGAAGGCCGCGACTGGAAACATTTCGACCTGACCGGCGCGCATGCCTTGCGCCCGGACGAACCGGTGTCACACCTGAGTTATTACGAGGCGGATGCCTATGCACGCTGGGCAGGCAAGCGTCTGCCGACTGAAGCGGAATGGGAACATGCCGCAAGCACCCACGCCACCAACGGCAACTTCCTCGACAACGGCCTCTATGTACCGCAGCCCGCGCAACAGACAGGATTGACCCAGATGTTCGGCGACCTGTGGGAATGGACGCAGAGCGCCTACCTGCCCTATCCCGGCTTCAAGCCGCTGCCCGGAACACTGGGCGAATACAACGGCAAATTCATGAGCAACCAGATGGTGCTGCGCGGCGGCTGTTGTGCCACCGCGCAGGATCATATGCGCGCCAGCTACCGCAACTTTTTCCGGGCGGCAGATCGCTGGATGTTTTCCGGCCTGCGCCTGGCGGAGGACATGCCATGAGAAACGCATCGCCCACCCCTGCGCGCAATCCCGAGGAGGACGATTTCCTCTCCAGCGTACGCGAAGGCTTGCGCCAACGCCCCAAGTCCATCGCGCCGAAATATTTCTACGACGCGCACGGCTCGCATCTGTTCGACCTGATCTGTACCACGCCGGAGTATTACCCGACGCGCACCGAGACCGGCATCCTCGATCGCCACGGCGCCGAGATGGCTGCGATGCTGGGAGCATCCTGCGTACTGATCGAGCTGGGCAGCGGCAGCGCGATCAAGACACCGTTGATACTGCGGCACCTGTCCGACAATGCCGTGTATGTGCCCGTCGACATCTGCGAGCCGCACCTGCGGCAAAGCACGCAACGCCTGCAAGCGATGTTCCCGGCACTGAGCATGCAACCGCTGCGTGCCGACTACCATCGGCTCCCCGCTTATGCGATCAAGCACCATGCCAGACAAAGACAGGTGGTGTACTTCCCCGGCTCCACCATCGGCAACTGCACACCGCAAGAAGCTGTACAACTGTTAAAGAGTATTGCCGACCTGGTCGGCCCCGGCGGTGGATTGCTGATCGGCGTGGATGCAAAGAAGCCGATCGAGATGCTGAACGCGGCATACAACGATGCTGCGGGCCATACTGCCGCATTCAATCTCAACCTGCTGACACGCATGCAGAACGAACTCGGCGCGCAACTCGATGCGACACAGTTCGCCCACCATGCGTATTACAACGAAACGCATGGCCGTATCGAGATGCATCTGGTCAGCCGGTGCAGACAAACGATACGGCTGGGTACGGAGTCTTTCCCGTTCGCCGAAGGCGAGACCATCCACACCGAGAACTCGTACAAATATACCGCGCATGAATTCAGGCAACTGGCCCGCATGGCAGGCTGGCACCTGAAATCGACATGGCATGATGAAGATGGATTATTCAACGTGCATTACCTGAGCCTGTCCTCCGCCGAACCACTGAAACTGACGCGATGAGCGATATATCTTGAACCGCATCCGCCTCGCTGCCTATACCACGCTGACCATGGTCGCCTTCGCCGGCAACTCGCTGTTTTGCCGCATGGCACTCAAGGAAACCGGCATCGATGCCGCGAGCTTCACCACCGTGCGCCTGCTTGCCGGTGCGGCGATGCTGTGGCTGCTGATGTACTGGCAGAGACAAGCCCCGCTGCAACATGGCAGCTGGCGCAGCGCTTTGGCATTGTTCGTCTATGCGGTCGCGCTGTCCTTCGCCTACCGCACCATCAACGCCGGCGCGGGAGCGCTGATGCTGTTCGGCGCGGTGCAGGTGACCATGATCCTGTTTGGTTTCATGGCAGGCGAGCGCATGGCCGCGCTGCAGATCGCAGGCTTCGTGGCGGCGATGGCCGGGCTGGTGATACTGGTATCGCCCGGTGTGGAGGCGCCGTCGGTGCTGGATTCGGTATTGATGCTGGCGAGCGGAACTGCCTGGGGCGTGTATTCCCTGTTCGGGCGCGGACTGCCGAATCCGGCCGCTGCGACGGCCGGGAATTTCCTGCGCGCAGCACCGCTGACGCTCGTTCTGTCGCTGCTTTCTTTGCCCTGGATGAATCTGGATGCGCACGGCATGCTGTATGCCGTGCTTTCCGGCGCGCTGACTTCCGCATTGGGTTATGTGATGTGGTACCGGGTGTTGCAGCACATGCATGCCATGACGGCTTCGACGGTACAACTCAGCGCACCGGTGATCGCTGCTGCGGGCGGTGTCTTGCTGCTCGGTGAAGCGTTCACGCGCGACCTGGTGATCGCTTCGCTGCTGATACTCGGCGGGATATGGCTGGTGTTGCGTTTCCGCAAAGCGTGAACTTCATTTGAGCGTCTGTTCGGCGCGAGCGATGTTCTCCAACGCCTGTTTGACGACGCTGCGCGGCGCGCCGATGTTCATGCGCATGAAACCGCTGCCCTGTTCGCCGAACAACACTCCCGGACTCAGGCCCAGCCCAGCTTCCTGCACGAAGAAATGCTTGAGCTGCTTGTCGCTCAGCCCCATCGCGCGGCAATCCAGCCACAACAGGTAAGTGCCTTCCGGTTCGATCAGCCTGATCCTGGGCAGATGCTGCTGCAGAAAGTCGCGCACCAGGTCGCGTGTGCCGGCAAGATAATCCAGCAGCTCGTCCAGCCATGGCGCCCCATCGCGGTAGGCTGCCTCGAACGCCACGATGCTGAACGGGTTGCTCGCGCTGACATGCAGCGTGTCGAACGCTTTAGTGATCGCGGCACGGTCAGCCTCATCCGCTACGATCAGTGCGGATAGCCCCAGACCGGGGATGTTGAAGGTCTTGCTGGGCGCCACGGCGGTGACGATCCTGGCCTGGCCCGGCAACGTGGCCAGCGGCACGTGCCGCACGCCGGGATAGACCAGGTCGGCATGGATCTCGTCCGACACCACGGCGATGCCGTGACGCTGGCACACCTCCAGTAGCGCCTGCAGTTCCTGCCGTTGCCACACCCGCCCGACCGGATTGTGCGGCGAACACAGGATCAACAGGCGCCCCCCTTCCGCTGCGCAGCGTTCCAGATCGTCCAGGTCGAAGCGGTAGCGACCTTCTTCCAGTTTGAGCGGATTGAGCAGCAGCTTGCGCCCGGTCGTCGCCGGCGCGGACAGGAACGGCGCATACACCGGTGGTTGCACGATGACGGCATCGCCGGGTCGGGTGAGTGCAAAGATGCAGGCATGCAGAGTAGGCACGACGCCGGGACAACACAGGATGGACTCGCGCTGCACTGTCCAGCTGTGCCGCACATGCAGCCAATGGATCAGCGCGTCGTACAGCGATTCCGGAAAGACGGTGTAGCCGAAAACGGGATGGGCGGCACGGTTCGCCAGTGCCTGCTGCACCGCTGCCGGCACGGCGAAATCCATATCGGCCACCCACATGGGCAGGACATCTGCCCTGGCGAAATACTCGTAGCGGGCATCGTATTTTAGGCTCGATGTCCCGGCACGCGAGATGATCTGGTCGAATTCGGATGGCATTTGAATCGGAATATAGCACTTACGTCCGGATGCGGACATTCTGGCGAAACGCCATTCATCGGTCTATTCCAATCGCCGAAACTGCATGGGTACCCGGGATTGCGATATGTCCGGATCAGGCTCCGATCCTTGCGCGCAGACGACCGAGCAGCCCGAGGAAATTCCCCGCCTGTATCTTTTCCTGTGGATCGCTGATCGGTGCCACGGTCTGGCGCTTTAACAATACCGGTTGGTTGCGCACCGCATGGAAGCGCTCCAGCATGGATTCGAGGTTGCGTGCCAGGATGCCTTTGCTGACAGGCTTGGGCAGGAAACGCGTGATCTGGGCCTGGTTGATGAGTTCGATCAGGTGCGAAGTATCGTTGAACGAGGTCAGCACGATGCATTGCGTCTGCGGGTTGAGTTGCTTGATGGTCTTGAGGATGTAGCCGACATTGGTCTCGCCCAGCATGAGGTCGGAGACAACGACCGATACGTCCTGTTTCGCCAGTTCTTCCATGGCGTGCTGCGCATCGGCGGCCCAGACGATCTCGCACCGGTCGCCCAAGGTCTCGTGCACGGTCCTGGCGGTGGATTCATCGTGATCCATGACCAGCACGCGCGGTTTGCTGCCCACCATAACGTTCACTTCTTCCGCATGGGTTTGCACATCGAAGCTGGCCACGGCGATGGCGGCAGCTTCGGCGACCACTTTCTTCACCTCTTCGGCATCCCAGGGCTTCATCAGGTAGCGGAACACCTCGCCTTCGTTCACGCTGGCGATGGATGCTTCCAGGTCGGAATAGCCGGTCAGCAGGATGCGCATGGTGGCGGGAGAGGTCTCGCGCGCGATGCGCAGCAGTTCGGAGCCTTGCATCACTGGCATGCGCTGGTCGCTGACCACGACATGCACTCTTTCTTCGCGCAGTATCCGGATGGCCTCTTGCGGATCGGTGGCCATGCGCACGTTGTAGCCGACGAAGAACAGCATGCGCAGTGAACGCAGGATGCGCTCTTCGTCGTCGACCAGCAGTAATGTAGGTTTGCTCATGGTTGGTATCCTTGTGTTATGCGGCGACTTCCAGCACTGCCGGTTGTTGCGCCGCTAGCGCTGAAGCGACGGGCAGGCTGATGTGGAAACAGGTGCCTTCGCCGACACGCGAATCGACTGTGATGTCTCCGCCGTGCTTCTGAATGATCTGGTGCGTGATGGCCAGCCCCAGGCCTGTGCCCTCGCCTACCGGCTTGGTGGTGAAGAACGGATCGAAGATGCGCGTCAATATCTCTTGCGGGATACCCCTGCCACTGTCGGCCACATTGACGTGAACCATTCCATCTTCAGACCAGGTCCTGATATGCAGCTTGCCAAAACCTTCCATCGCCTGCGCGGCATTGGTGAAGAGGTTGAGGAACACCTGATTGAGCTGTGACGGCGCACAGGTGATCCTCGGCAGGTCGCCCAGCTCCCTGACGACTTCAACCTTGTCCTTGAGCACGTTGCGGCCGATGTTCAGCGCGCTTTCGATGCAGTCGTTCAGGCTCACGGCTTCCGTGGCTGCCGCATCCATGCGCGAGAAGTTCTTCAGGTTGAGCACCAGTTCGGAGATCTGGGCGATCCCGTACAGCGAATCCCCCATCAGTCCGTGCATCTCGCCCAGCATCTCGCGGGCGTTCATGTCATTGCGCAGTTCGCCAATCTGCTGCATCTGCACAGCGATCTGCTCCTCTGTCGCCTGCTCGTCCAGCAGGTCGTCCAGCAAACCCTCATAACCGGCGATCAGGGTCTGGATCTGCTGGAACAGTGCCTGTCCTATCGCCACATTGTTTTGCACATAGCCGAGCGGTGTGTTGATCTCATGCGCGATGCCCGCCACCATCTGGCCGAGCGATGCCATCTTTTCCGATTGCACCAGCGCCAGCTGCGAGGATTTGAGTTGCGCATTGGCCTGCTCCAGCTCGCTGGTGTTGGCACGCATCTGCACTTCCATCGCATGCAGCAGGTCCATCACGAAACCAACGCCCAGGTAATGCCCGCGCCGGGTGATGATGAAGTCTTCGGTGAGCGGAAACTGCATGTTGGAAGCGACATGCTGTGCAGCGATTGCCAGCGGCTGATCCAGTTCGACCAGCAGGGGTTTGTCGTTGAGAAAGCTGCGGATCGGTCGCTTGCCGTGCAACTCGCGCGCATAGCGCTTGAGATAGATATCCATGAAACGGTAGCGACTGATCATCCCTATCGGGCGTCCGTTTTCTACGACCGGTAGCGAAAGGAGTTTTGAATATTTGGGGTTGGAAAACAGCTCGGCGACATCTTCCAGCGGGCAATCCGGGGAAATGGCTTCGATCGAGTTGACGAGCGAAAATACGTCCTTGCCTGCATGGCTGGTCTGGGGCATACATCCTCCTAATACTGGTTCCCTGATGCTGTTTTGTTTTTTGTGCACGCGATTCTATAAACGGGATGTGACAAACAGATGAAATGACGATCGTCCTGACCATGCTGCCGCCAATGTCATCCCTGTTTTGCTCGTGCTCCGCAGCCGCAAATAGTCGCAGGAAGGTTTGTGCGAAAAATTACGTCATGCGCCTGCGCAATCCGGTGTGTGATCGCCATTCACCTATCATCTGCATTGACAATGTGGTGTCCTGCGATCAGGTTGGACTATGATGGCGCCATGTACGACATGCCCTGTGTTTTCCCCGGGAGGCGCATGAAAAAGCCCGTCATATTCACCGAACTTGATGGAACACTACTGGATGAAGTGACCTATTCCTGTCGCGAGGCGTTGCTCGCTTTAAGCTCCATAGCTGCAAGCGGAACGCCGTTGGTCATGTGTTCCAGCAAGACCAAAGGGGAACTCGCAGCATACCGTAGCCAGCTGAATAACAATTACCCAATCATCCCTGAGAACAGCGGTGGCATTTTCATACTTTCCGACTGCTGCAGATGCGGAAGAAAATCAATGAAGCCATGCTGAAAATGATGTCACCACAGCCAGGCGGGGCCGCCTCGGCCCTGCCGGAACAGAACATCCTGGCAGAGATTTTTAATGCCGCTGTAGCTGCGGTCGATCCTTGCAACGCCGTGCTGAATTCGGTGCACGTAGAAAACGATCGGCTAGTTGTCGGGAGGAAATCGTATGACCTTGGCGCTTTCGAACGCCTGGTCGTGGTCGGTGCAGGCAAGGCGACGGCACGTATGGCATTGGCTGTCGAATCCCTGCTTGGAAACAGGATCGCTGCAGGGCTGATCGTCGTCAAGGAGGGGCACACCGTGCCTTTGTCCATCGTCGAGCAGGTGGAGGCTTCCCACCCTGTTCCGAATGAAGCCGGACAGGTTGGCACACAACGCATATTGCAGCTGATGCGGAATGCGGACGACAAGACGCTGGTCATCTGTTTGCTGTCGGGCGGTGCGTCGGCTTTGCTGGTTGCTCCGGAGGAGGATGTGACATTGCGCGACAAGCAGGAAACGACACGGTTGCTGCTCAATGCGGGAGCGTCCATAAACGAGTTGAACGCGGTACGCAAACACCTTTCAGCGATAAAAGGCGGCAGGCTGGCTGAAGCCGCTTACCCGGCACAGTTGCTGACATTGATCCTTTCCGATGTCATCGGCGACCCGCTCGATGTGATCGCGTCTGGACCCACAGCTGCGGACAGCTCGACTTTTGCCGACGCGTGGTCGGTGATCGCGAAATTCGGTTTGCAGAAAACGCTGCCTTCGCACGTGGCGGATCATCTCCGGCGCGGCATCGCCAGGAAGGAGCTGGAAACGGTCAAGGCAAACGATGCCTGCCTGGGCAAAACCGACAATGTGATCATCGCCGGCATACGTCAGGCCTTGTCTGCGGCACAGGCCAAAGCCCGTCGACTGGGGCTGGAATCGATAACGATTTCCGATGCCCTGCAAGGAGAGGCACGCGATGCTGCGCATTCTCTGGCACAAACCGCCCTGTCCGAACTGGCCTTGATGAAACCGGGCAAGCAGCGTTGTTTGCTTTGCGGCGGCGAAACCACTGTCACCGTGCGCGGAAACGGAAGAGGTGGAAGGAACCAGGAACTGGCGCTGGCCTTTGCGCTCGAGATCGATGGCGTATCAGGCGTGTCGCTGCTCTCCGCAGGCACCGACGGCGGCGACGGTCCGACCGATGCGGCCGGTGCGTTCGCCGATGGCAACATCGTTGCGCTGGCACGCAGCCACGGAATAGACCCGCTGCGCTATCTGGACCGGAACGATTCTTATGATTTTTTCCGGCAGCTCGATGCCGCGTCAGGAATGCAATATCATTTCAAGACCGGCCCGACCGGCACCAATGTCATGGATATCCAGTTCTTGCTGTTGCACAAATTGGAATAGCCTGCCCTTGGCCTCTTGCCTGCACCAGGCCGAAGACTCCCTGACGAAATATGAATCAGATGTGCTGATCACGGACTCGATTTCGACCGGCACGAACAAGCCAAGGCGGTATAAACCTTATACCCGTTGCATAGCCATGTCTTTGCAAGTGTTTATGGAGAACCCGATAAGCACACCACTTATCCCAAACTGGAACCGGGTGATTGCGGCCATCCCTGACATTTTTGACATGCTTGAAATAGCCGTGGTAGCAGACAGTAAATAACCATTCGACTAGGTTATTCGCCATATTGCGGCATCCACTCCTCCGTTGGCACAGGTATAATTCTCGTCATCTCATACCCATAGGAAAAATCGTGTCCCTCTCCACTCGCGTGCAAGCCATCAAACCTTCGCCAACTCTTGCTGTAACTGCACGAGCGGCGAAACTGAAGGCGGAAGGCAAAGACATCATCGGCTTAGGCGCAGGAGAACCGGATTTCGATACTCCACAACACATCAAGGATGCCGCCATCGCGGCGATCAACAAGGGTTTCACCAAATACACGGCGGTCGGCGGAACGCCATCGCTCAAGGCGGCGATCATCGCCAAGTTCAAACGCGACAACGGACTGGATTACACACCAAAGCAGATCCTGGTCTCCTGCGGCGGCAAACAAAGCTTCTTTAACCTCGTGCTTGCCACGATCAATCCCGGAGATGAAGTCATCATCCCCGCACCGTATTGGGTGTCTTACCCCGACATCGTGCTGATCGCCGAAGGCAAACCGGTGATCGTGCAGGCAGGCATCGAGCAAGGCTTCAAGATGACGCCCGCGCAACTGGAAGCGGCGATCACGCCCAAGACCAGGATGGTGGTGATCAACAGCCCGAGCAACCCGTCTGGTGCGGTCTATACGCTGGAAGACCTGAAAGCACTGGGTGACGTACTGCGCAAGCACCCTAACATCATCATCTCCACCGACGACATGTACGAGCACATCGCGTTGACCGATGCCAAGTTCGTCAACATCCTCAATGCCTGTCCCGACCTGTATCCGCGCACCATGGTGCTGAACGGCGTATCCAAGGCCTACGCGATGACCGGCTGGCGCATCGGCTATGCAGGCGGCCCTGAGAACATCATCACGGCGATGGAGAACGTGCAGTCGCAAAGCACTTCCAACCCGACTTCCATCTCGCAAGTGGCGGCTGAAGCCGCGCTGAACGGCGACCAGGGCTGCATCGCGCCGATGCTCAAGGCATTCCGCGAGCGCCATGTGTTCGTGGTGAACGAACTGAACAAGATCCCCGGCCTCCACTGCATCATGGCCGGCGGAGCCTTCTATGCCTTCCCCGATGCCCGCAAGGCTATTGCGGCGCTGCACAAGAAAGGCACCATCAAGGAAGCCAACGACCTCGCCTTGTCCGAATACCTGCTGGTGGAAGCCGGCGTGGCAGTGGTGCCCGGTTCTGCCTTTGGCAGTGAAGGCTATATTCGCCTGTCATTCGCCACTTCGATGGATAACCTGAAAAAAGCACTGGAACGCATGGCCAAGGCCTTGTCGTAAGCAAATTGGCGAACATCAAGCAGCAAGAGGCAGTTGCAGCAGAAGTCTTTGCTGCGCTGGAGAGTGGAAAACTCGAACTGCCGACACTGCCCGACATAGCGATCAATATCCGCGAGACGATCGAGGATCCAAACGTCTCTGCTGAAAAGATCATCCGTCTGCTTTCGGCCGACCCGGCAATCTCTGCACAGATCATCAAGACCGCGAATAGCGCTGCTTTCTCAAATGGCTTCCCGGTCAACGATCTGCGCTCGGCGATCTCTCGCCTGGGCTACCGCATGCTGCACAACCTGGTGATGCTCATCACCATGAGCAACCTGTTCAAGGCAAGCAGTCCGATCATCAACCAGGAACTGAAGGATCTGTGGGATCACAGTCGCGAGGTCGCTGCCAACAGTTATGTGCTGGCTCTGCATCAGAAACATCTCAAACCGGAGCAGGCCTTGCTGGCTGGTCTGGTGCATGATCTCGGCGCTTTACCGCTATGCATCTACGCCGACCATCATCACCCGCGCCTCGACAAGGAGACGCTGGAAGGCCTGATCCGCAAGTTCCATACCGAGGTTGGCGCCAGGTTATTGTCCAGTTGGCACTTCCCGGACAACCTTGTTGAGATCGTAGCAGAGCACGAGAACCTGCAACGCATGACCGCAGGCGGAGTGTCGGACTATATCGATGTGGTCACGGTGGCGAATATGATGATGCCAGCCACGGCGAAGTTCGTTGCCTGGGAGAATGTGCGTGCGATAGGCCGGCTGGGATACACCCCTGCACAATGCCAGAATTTTCTGGCCCGGCACGAGGAACAACTTTCCATAGCACGCGAAATGCTTGGCTTCCCGCGATCAAATGTACCAAAGCAAGCGACCGCGACTTCCTCTGTAGTGGCAAAACCGATCGTTCCGGCACCCGAAGAAAACCCGGACAGCACATCGGGTGTGCTGTCCGGGTTGTTCAAGCTGTTCAGGTAAAGTATTGTTCAGTGCCCTGCGCGCAGCTTGGGTTCGGCAGTTGTGCCGTACAAAGTCAGCACGTTGTTGCCGGGGCGCATCTTGATCTCGGCATTAAAGGTTCCCGAAAGTTGGTTGCCCGGGAACACGTCGAACGATCCGCTTGAGTTCAGCATCTCCGAAACGATCTTCAGCTGGCGGAAATGAGTCCCTCGGTTATCCACCTGCACCTGGCCGGCCAGGTCATCGAAATGGGTACGCCCGCCTACCAGATTATCCCGGCTTAGCAGCCGTGCCGTCTCGACCATGTCGATGGCGATCGTGCCTTTCTTGACGGTGAAAGTGCCATCCAGGCGTGGCGAATCGCCCAGTTGTGAAAGTTTTACGCCACCCATCGAGAAGGTGCCCTCGCCATTCAGGTCCCCTTCGACATGGAGTTTCGGATACATCTTGTCCACATCGAACGTCTTGGCCTCCAGACTACCCTGTAACTGCCAGCCTTTGTCCCAGCTGAGCTTCGCGCTGCCAAGCAAAATCCCGTTGAAGATGTGGGCATCCAGTTCGGTGAAGCTCACCACACCTTCTCCGATATTGCCCTTCGCGCTCAGATCGCTGAATACGAGATCCGGCAACATGGGCAAGCCGCTTTCCTTCAGGTTCACATTCACTATCCAGCGATTATCGTTATTCTGGAGATCGAAACCGAGCTTGTCGTCAGGACTATGCAGCGAAACCCGGCTGAACGCTCCGTGCGCATCGATGTCTGCGATTCCGTCCATGGTTGGCAAGGTGATTTCATCGGTAACGATCTTTACATGCTGCAAATTCAGATGGCGAATCGGATATTGCGCATTGGCGCCCAGCAACATCAGGCTTTCAGCCTGCTTGTTGATGACTCGCCCATCGATGCTGACGTCATTCAAGTCGGCTTCGCTGATCACCTTCACATCGGAGAACAGGGAGAGTGCGGCAAAGTTGAGCACTATGCTCGCGACCTTCACTTCCTGGTTATTTCCCATGGTCACGTTCTGCAATTGCAACCTGGGAGGAAGGGAAGCCGCACTCATTCCGCCGATGTGCACCGGCTGCTTCAGTTGCGCGGAAAGTCGCTGCTCGATTGGAGCAATGTAATCCTTGAGCGGATAGACATAGGGCAATGCCACTGCAACTACCAGAGCCAGCATGACCACACCGAAAGCGATCTTGCCCAACGGCAACGGTTTGCGATGTTTCCTGGCTGTGGAAGGTTTGCTTGCCTTGGCTTGAGACAGGGCCGCTTGCTGCGCAGCCTGCTCCAGATCGATTATCGCCTGTGCCTTGGCGCGTTGTTCTGCTTCCGCCCATGCCTTGGCCTGTTCTTCCGCCAATGCCTGCTCTTCGGCTTTGCGGCGTGCGTCCTCTTCGGCTTTCCTGTTCGCCGCTTCGGCCTCCTTCTTCAGCCGTTCCATTTCAGCGGCGATGTTGCTGGAACTTTTTTCTGCTGCGATCTTCGCCTCTGCTGCAACGCGCTGCTCTGCCTCGATCCTGGCTTTTTCTTCGACTTCAAGAATCGCAGGAATCTCCGGGCGGGCCACTGGCGCAGCAGCCGGCTGCTCCGGCGCCATACCACCCAGGAAGCTGTCCAGCTTGATCTCGAAGGCTGGTGCTGCCGCAGTTGCAGGCTGTGAGCTTTTTTCTTTGGCCGCGCGTGCCTTCGCCTCTTGTTCCGCAACTGCACGTTTAGCACTTTCTTCCGCTTCGCGTTCGGCAGCCTCCTCGGCATCACGCTTCCTTGCAGCTGCTTCCGCCTCTGCGCGTTTTTTGGCAGCCGCTTCCTGTTCTGCCTTGATGCGTGCAGCCTCCTCTTCAGCTTTCAATCTGGCGGCCTCGGCCTCGCGTCTTGCTTTTTCCTCAGCTTCCTGTTTGATGCGAGCCTCGGCCAGTGCCTTGGCTTCAGCTTCGGCGCGTGCCTTGGCCGCTTCCAGTTCGGCCTTGACTCGCGCGGCTTCCTGTTCCGCTTTCAAGCGGGCTGCCTCGGCTTCGGCTTTGGCCTTGGCTGCTGCTTCCAGTTCGGCCTTGATCCGTGCCGCTTCTTGTTCCGCTTTCAAACGTGCTGCCTCGGCTTCCCGTTTCGCCTTTTCTTCCGCCTCCTGTTTGGCACGCGCCGCCGCCTCGATCTCGGCGCGAACTCGTGCCTCTGCTTCCGCTTTGGCTTTGGCCGCAGCCTCCAGTTCGGCCTTGACGCGTGCAGTCTCCTGTTCCGCTTTCAGGCGCGCCGCTTCAGCTTCTCTCTTGGCCTTTGCCTCTGCCTCTTGCTGGGCACGCGCTGCCGTTTCGATCTCGGCACGGATTCGCGCCTCGGTTTCAGCCTTGGCCCGTGCAGCCGCTTCCTTGGTCGCTTTGGCTAACTCGGCTTCCTGTTTGGCCTTGGCTTCGGACTGCAAACGATTGGCCGCCTCCTGCTTTGCCTTGGCTTCGATCTCCGCCTTGGCCCGCGCGGCCAATTCGGCTTCAAGCTTGGCTTTGGCTTTGGCTGCAGCTTCAGCCTCCGCTTTGGCTTTTGCTTTGGCCGCTGCCTCAGCCTCTGACCTGGCTTTGGCTGCTGCCATGCTTGCTTCCAGTTCTGCGTGCGCACGGGCGGCTTCTTCTGCTTTCTGTTTGGCTGCCAATTCCGCTTGCTGAGCTCGTACTCGTTCCGCGGCATCAGCCTGTTGCTTGGGCGCCGTGCCAGGCACATGCATGGAGCTGAAATCCAGATCTTCTGTTGGCGGCTTCGCAGCAGCCTTGGGGGTGAATGTCTCTGCAGGTTTCGGAGAGAACATTTTGAGCGGGTTGAATTTTGGTACAGCGAACTTTGGCTCGACATGAACCTTGTCCTTGTCGCGGATATATCCACCCGCCACCAGTTCGTTGACGATCTCTTGCCAGCTTTCACGCAGGCTGGGGGGAGCACGCTTGGCCAATTCTCCTGCAGCGGACTTGTTATCGATGAGAGACAGTATGCGTTTAAGGTCGCTGGAAAGATTTGCTCCTTCTTTCTCGCCTTTTTCAGTTTTTATAAATACCGTTTTCTTGTCCATGATCCATATTAGATATATTTATCTTTGGCCGCGCATCTCTTTAATGAGATCTGTCACGAAATTACGCATAAATCTTCTTCTGACGTCGTTTCTCATATTGACCAAAACGCTCTCAGTCATTAGTATAGCGCCCTCATCAATTCCCTGATAGCTCAGTCGGTAGAGCGACGGACTGTTAATCCGCAGGTCCCTGGTTCGAGTCCAGGTCGGGGAGCCAAAAAACAAGGGCTGTCGCATCATGCGACAGCCCTTTTATTTCCAGCCCAACACGCCTTTCAGCGAATCAGCTGATCGATAGCGATCTTGACGCCTTTGCTGCCCAGAGCCAGTGGCTGGCTCATACCTTGCATATCGCCCGGTTGTGGCATGGCAGTACCGGATTTGGAGATGCGCGCCACAACGACCACCTGATCGAAGTTGGACATCTTCATCTGAGGTGACATCGCCATGCTGTCATCCAGTGCGAATTGCACCGGCAGATCCCTTACCTGCTTGCGCAGGATCGCCAGCGGCATTTTTGGCCCTTGAGCGGCGCGTGCCAGCACGAACAAGGTGTCATTCGGATCGGCCTGGCCCTTGAGCGCAGCGCTCAAGGTCACGGTTCCGGTGATGCGTTCCTGGCCAGCCGCCTGGGCCTTGGGCGCAGGCTCGTTGATCTGGTCCAGCTGGGCAACCTTGCCGCCCTTGCTTTGGGCTAGCAACATATGCGCCTGACGCAGGCCTTCTTCGACCATCTTGGCATTCTCGCTTCCTGGAGGGAGCTGCTTCATCAGCTTCTCCCAGTACATGATGGCGACAGAGAATTCTCCGCGCTCCATCGCTGCCGTTCCAGACAGCGCCAGTGCCTTGGCATAGTTGGGATCGATCTCTAGCGCACGATTCAGCAGGCTGGTCGGTGCTCCCACCAGCGTGTTCTGGGTCATCGCCAACGCGTCCGCATAATCAGCCCACAACATGGCTTCGTCCGGGACGAGTTTGGTCAGGCTGTCGTATTTTTTGGCGCCATCGGCATAGCGTCCGAGCTCGACATAGGAACGGGCAAGCATGAGCAGGACTTCCGGATTGTTGGGGTTCTGCACCAGCTTGTCTTCCAGCGCCTTGATCCCGGCTTCGTCGCGCACTATTCCGCCAGCGCCAAATTCCGGCTGGGGAGCAAAGGCATTAGGATTCCCGAGCTTGAGATACAGTCCCACCGAGGCCAGCGGCAGCAACACTGCCAATACGACAGCCGTAATTTTCAGTGGATGGGGCTTTTTCGAAACCTCGCCAGTCTTGGTATCGCCGACCTCTTCCAGAAGCCGCGCCTGCAGTTCGCGTTTGCCTTGCTCATGCAATTCCGGGGTAAGCAGTCCATTCTTCAGGTCGGCATCCATTTCGGCAATCTGGTCGCGCAGAATCTCAAGATTGGCGGCATCGCGAACAACCGAATTGTCCTTGGCGATCCCGCGCCACAACGGCACAGCCACAAACAGAATGGCGATGATCAACAACGCCGCACAGATGATCCAGAATAAAGTCATTTGTTTTCTTCTTCGTTGAGTAATGAGGCAGCGCGTTGTTGCGCTTCAGGGGTGAGTTCTGGCTCCTGCACGGTCTTGCGGCGCTTGCGCAACTGCATGATCAACATGATTGCGCCGAACAGCAACATCGCAAAGGGGCCGAACCACAGCATCAGGGTGTTTTTTTGCACTGGCGGGTTATACAACACGAAGTCGCCATATCGGGCAACGAGATAATCGATGATCTCCTTGTCGCTCTTGCCCTTCTCCATCATCTCGCGCACTTCCTGGCGAAGGTCTTCTGCAAGTTCGGCGTGTGAACTTGCCAGCGATTCATTCTGGCAAACAAGGCAACGCAGGTTCTCTGCCAGTCCGATCATGCGTTTTTCTATCACCGGATTGGTAGCCAGGTCTTTTGCTTCGCCGGCGTACGAGCTGAAAGGCAACAGGCAAAACAACAGGATTGTCAGCATTCTCATTTGTTCTGTAACTCCGCAACCATTGGCAATATCTTCTCGCGCAGGTTCTGGTCCGTGACCGGACCGATCTGCTTGAAGCGGATGATTCCCGTTTTATCGATGACATAGGTTTCCGGCACGCCGTAGACGCCATAGTTGATGCCGACGCGCCCATCACTATCCATCACGCTCAAGGTGTAGGGATCCCCGGCTTGGCGCAGCCACATCTCCGCATCTTCCTTTTTGTCCTTGTAGTCGAGGCCGTAGATCGGAACAATGTTCTGTTGCGACAAGGACAACAGCACAGGATGCTCTTCCTTGCATGAAACACACCAGGAGGACCACACATTGAGCAGCCAGACCTTGCCCTTCATTTCCTGCATCGAAAACTGTTTCTTCGGATCGTGCAGTTGCGGCAGTGTGAAAGCCGGAGCAGGCTTGTCGATCAGCGGCGACGGCACTTCATGTGGATCTAGTCCCAGTCCGATATATAGAAAAACAGCCAAAACCAGAAAAGCCACCAAGGGCAATATGAATCGCATCATGCGGCATTCTCCTTCAATTGCTCACTTCCTGTGATCACAGCCTGTGCCTTGCGTGCGTGGATACGATAACGACGATCGCTGATCGCCAGGATGCCGCCGAAAGCCATCATCAGGCAACCGAACCATATCCAGTCTACGAAAGGCTTGATATAGACCCGCACCGCCCATGCCTTGGTGCCAGGAATCGGCTCTCCCAGTGACACATAGAGATCGCGCAATAGCCCGGGTTGGATGGAAGCCTCGGTCATAGGCATGCCGGACACGTTGTACTGGCGTTTTTCGGGATGCAGCGCGGTAACCAGTTTGCCATTCTTGATGACACTCACCTGGCCTTGCGATGCAACATAGTTAGGACCGGGAACATCGATCACTCCATCAAAACGGAACTCATATCCACCAGCCTCGACAGTGTCGCCGACATCCATACGGACGTCACGTTCGGTCTCATAACCTTTCACCATGGTCACGCCAATGATGAAAACGGCGATGCCAAGGTGGGCCAGCAGCATCCCGTAGTAACTGCGTGAAGGAATCTTCAAACGGTCCAGCAAATCGCCGGAACCGGCGATACGTTTGCGCAAATCGAGCAGTGTGGTGGTGATGACCCACGCTGCCAGCAGCAAACCCAGGGCGATGAGCGGGGTCCATTGCCCCATGACCAGTGGCAACAATAAGGCGATGACCATGCTGGCTCCAAATGCCCAGCGCACGCGCTGCCAGATGTCCGGCACGCTGGCATGCTTCCATCGTGCGATCGGTCCCAGGCCCATCATCATCACTAACGGCGCCATCAGGGGCACGAACACGGTATTGAAGTACGGTGGGCCCACGGAAAGTTTGCCGAAACCAAGCGCATCCATGAACAGCGGATACAGCGTTCCCAGGAACACCGACGCGGATGCCACCGATAGCAATACGTTGTTGGCAAGCAGCATGGACTCACGCGAGACAAGGTCGAATTTGCCGCCCAAACCGATCTTGGGAGCCCGCCATGCGAACAAAAGCAGCGACGATCCGATGACCACCACCAGGAAAGTAAGAATGAAGACGCCTCGTTTGGGGTCGGTCGCAAAAGCATGCACCGAAGTCAGCACACCCGAGCGCACGAGGAACGTTCCCAACAGACTCAGCGAGAAAGCCGCGATCGCCAGCAATACAGTCCAGCTCTTGAATGCGGCGCGCTTTTCCGTCACCGCCAAGGAGTGGATCAATGCAGTACCGGCCAGCCATGGCATGAACGAAGCGTTCTCGACCGGATCCCAGAACCACCAGCCGCCCCAGCCCAATTCATAGTAAGCCCACGCGCTGCCCAGCATGATGCCGATAGTGAGGAAGACCCATGCCACGGTCGTCCAGGGACGCGACCAGCGCGCCCAGGTCGAATCGAGTTTGCCGCCCAGAAGTGCAGATAGCGCAAACGCAAACGCCACGGAGAAGCCTACGTAGCCCATGTACAGCATGGGTGGATGGATCACCAAACCAGGGTCTTGCAACAGCGGATTCAGGTCGCGCCCATCCATCGCTGCCGGCAACAGGCGATCAAACGGGTTGGACGTAAGCAGCATGAACAGCAGGAAGCCTGTGGATATCAAACCCATCACGCCGATCACCCGCGCCAGCATCTCTTGCGGCAGGTGGCGGCTGAACGTGGCGACCGCGACAGTCCACACGGTCAGTATGAATGTCCACAGCAGCAGCGATCCTTCATGACCGCCCCATAATGCAGCAACGCGGTACTGGATCGGCAATTGCGAATTGGAATGCTCCGCCACATACAGCACGGAAAAGTCGTTACCCACGAAGGAGTGCACCAGACAAACAATGGCAATGAGGACGATGAAGAACTGTCCGACTGCCAAAGGCCGTGCCGTGGACATCATCACCGGATTGTTGCGTGCGGCACCGATGATGGGCAATACGCCCTGGATCATTGCAAGGAACAAGGCGACGATGAGTGCAAAATTACCGATCTCTGGAATCATACTGAGGCTCTCAAAATTATTTATCTACAGGAACTGCAGCGGATGGGCTGTTGCCAGCCTGCAACGGTGCGGCTTTGGCAGCTTCGGCAGCTTTGGCCTTTTTCAATGCATCAGCCGCCTCTGGTGGCATATAGTTTTCATCATGCTTGGCCAGCACTTCTTCGGCATGGAAAACGTTACCCTCTTCCAGTTTGCCTTGGGCAACCACCCCTTTTCCCTCCTTGAACAGATCCGGAAGGATGCCTTTATAGACCACCGCCATCGTTTTGAATGTGTCTGTGATGTTGAAATGCACGGTCAATCCATCATTTTCGCGCTTCAAACTCCCCGACTCTACCAGGCCACCGATGCGGAAGCTGCGATTTTGCGGCGCTTCCTTGTTGTAAACCTGGGTCGGGGTGAAATACAGGCTGACGTTGTTCTTCAGTGCAAACAGCACCAGACCAACTGCCGCACCAACCAGCACGAGCCCTCCAACGATGAACCACAATCTTTTCTTCCTAGGTGTCATGCCGCTTCCCCTGTTCCGTCTTCACCCATCTCTTTATTCATCAAACGCAATTCGCGCAACACATTCTTTCTGCGGTTGCGCACCATGGCGATCTCGACAGCAAACACAAAAAATGCCAGCCCGTACGATCCCCATACGTAAAAAGCGTAACCGTTCATGGCAAAAAAATCAGCCCAGTTCATTGCTGCACCTCCGACACTTTACTGGCATAGCCAGCAGATTGCGGGGGAGGTGCAATGCAGCCATTCCCGCACCCGTCACATTCTTGCACCGTGTCATGGCTGCACCTCCTTGAGGCTGTTCACCCATTGCGTATTGGCTTCACGCTCCAGAATGATGCTGCGCACACGTGCCAGACTGACGGCAATTGCATACAGCCAGCAGGCGATCAATAACGAGAACATGGCTTGCTGCATGGCGATATGCATCGTGGTTCCGCTGAACTTGATCGTCGAGCCCTGATGCAGGGTATTCCACCACTTCACCGAAAAATAGATGATCGGCACGTTCACCGATCCGACGATTGCCAGCAAGGCGCTGGCTTTGTCCGCGCGGCGCGGATCGTCGATGGATGCCTGCAGGGCGATGAAGCCCAGGTAGAGGAACAGCAGGATCAATTCGGAGGTCAAGCGCGCATCCCACACCCACCATGCCCCCCACATCGGCTTGCCCCATAGCGCGCCTGTCCATAGCGAGATAAATGCAAACAGCGCACCAGTCGGCGCGAGGGATTGCGCCATCATGGAAGAAAGCCGGGTATTGAATATCAGCCCCAATGCAGCATATCCGGCCATAACCAGGTAAATGAACATGGACAGGATGGAAGCCGGGACATGAATGAACATGATGCGATAAGCTTCGCTTTGCACAGCATCGGTCGGCGCCACGAAAAAGCCTATGTATAAGCCGATCACGAACAAGATCGCTGCCGGCCATGCAAAGAAAGGGATCAGCTTGCCTGCCAGACCGTAAAATGTGGTCGGTGCCGAGTATTTGAACCAGTTGATTGCCAAATCTCTACTCCATAGAAATACGTAACGCCTGCGCCGCCACGAACGGCGTGAATACCAGGGCAAACAGCATAAAAGCCCCCAGCAAAGACAGGTTGGAAACAGCACTCATACCGCTGGTGACCGCCTCCACCGCACCCGTACCGAATATCAGCACCGGGATGCAAAGCGGCAACACCAGCAACGACACCAGCACGCCGCCTCCGCGCAAACCCAAGGTAAGCGCCGCGCCTATAGCGCCAATCATGCTAAGTATGGGCGTACCCAGCAATAACGCCAGCATCAACATCCACAATGCCTGCGCAGACATATCGAATTGCAATCCCAGCACTGGCGCGATCAATACCAACGGGAGGCCGGACAGCATCCAATGCGCCATGATCTTTCCTAGCACAAGTACGGTGAGCGACTGCGGCGCGAGCAACATCTGCTCCAATGTTCCGTCCAGATAGTCCGCTGAAAACATCCTTGGCAGCGACAACATGGAAGCCAACAAGGCGGCGACCCACACCACACCGGATGCCATCTTTCGCAACATCTCGGATTCCGGCCCGACTCCCAATGGGAACAGGCTTGCCACCATCACGAAAAAGATCAGCGTGGTCAGGACATCTGCGCGTCGGCGCATCGCCAAGAGCAAATCTCTCCGGATCACCAATCCCATCAATCCGAACAGCGAGAGTTTCCTCATGACAGTGCCAGTTGACGAGTCTGAACACCTTCCACATGCAAGGGTTGGTGCGTAGTAAAAATCGCCATGCCACCCTTCGACAGATGTTCGCCAATTAGTTCCTGCATCAAGCCCACTGCCCCCACGTCAAGTGCGGTCAATGGTTCATCCAGTATCCACAAATGCGCATCACCTATCAACAAACGGGCCAATGCAACCCTTCGACGCTGCCCTTGTGACAGCACTTTCACCGGCAAATGTTCTCGGCGCTGCAAACCCATGCGCCTTAATGCGGCGGCAGCTTGTTGTTCGGATACCGTATAACCCGCCAGTCCGGCGCTCATCTGCAAATTTTCAAGTGCATTCAACTCGTCCTTGATCGCGTTCAAATGGCCAATATACAGCAGCTCGGCATAGTAATCTTCACCCAGTTCGCGTACACGTTTGCCGCACCAGAGAATCTCACCTTCTTCAGGCTGAATGAAGCCGCACAACGTGCGCAGCAAACTGGTCTTGCCGCTACCGTTTGCCCCCTGTACCTGCATGATCTCTCCGGCCTGGAGCGTGAAACTCAATCCGGAAAACAAACGATGATCGCCGCGACTGCACGCAAGATTGCCGACTTCCAGCATGAAGGAAAATCCGAAATGAACAGTTGGGAATTATATACGATTAAGCGTCGAGCTTCACTTCACCGGAACTTCACAAATTTCAGATATGCGCCAAGTATCCCCTTAAAGTTTCAGGCAAAAAATCACCCCACCAAGCAAAGTTGAGGCGAACCATCCGGGCTTGGCAGAAACCAGCCCTGCAACTCCAATCCGGATATCAGGCGAACACATCAGTGCTGACGATCACAGGGTTATAATCAGCAATCTTTATATCAACCATTTGCGGGAAACAACATGGGATTTTTGGCAAATAAGCGCATTCTTGTTACCGGCATGATCAGCAACCGCTCCATAGCCTATGGGGTCGCACAAGCCATGAGTCGCCAAGGCGCGCAGCTCGCCTTTACATATCAGGGGGAACGCGTAAAAGAGCGTGTAACGGAAATGGCCAAGGAATTTGGCAGCGAGCTGGCATTTCCATGCGATGTATCCTCAGACGCTGAAATTGAAAAGCTTTTCGTCGACCTGAGCAAACACTGGGATAAATTCGACGGGTTTGTGCATGCAATCGCATTTGCTCCGCGCGAGGCGCTGGATGGAGAGTTTCTGGATGGATTCAGCCGGGAGGCATTCCGAACAGCACACGACATCAGTGCCTACAGTTTCCCGGCCATGGCCAAGGTCGCCTTGCCTTACCTGAACGAAAAGTCTGCGCTACTGACCATGAGTTACCTGGGCGCAGTGCGCACCATGCCGCACTACAATGTGATGGGAATGGCCAAAGCCAGCCTCGAAGCCAGCGTGCGATACCTGGCCATGGATCTGGGACGCAAAGGAATACGTGCCAATGCCATATCTGCCGGCCCCATCAAGACTCTGGCTGCCGCCGGCATTGGCGATTTTGCCAAGCTGCTTTCATACAATGCCAAGCATGCGCCGCTCAAACGCAATGTCACGATTGAAGAGGTCGGCAACGTGGCAGCGTTCTTGTGCAGCGATCTTGCCAGCGGCATCACCGGCGAAATAACATATGTAGACGGTGGATTCAACACCACTTCACTCGGCACGACCGAAGCCTGACACTACGTTTGCAAATAAAACGCCGCTCAGTTGAGCGGCGTTTCATGTTAGCCCTGAGACTCGTAGCGATTACTTCTTTTCTTCCGCCGCGAACTCCTTCATTGTGATACTGGCCCGCTTTCTCGCATCTTCCATATAGGCCCGCCACAGCGCATCGCCTGTTATCTGGCGAATCTGTTGTTCATAACGAGCTATCTTTCCTTCATCGACTGTCGCAGCATCCTTGACTTCATCAATGCGAGCCAATTTGAAACCGCTTGCACTGTCGACACCAACATAGGCAGGTAATTTGCTTGTATCAGCACTAAATATGGCCTGCAGCAGCTCAGGATCGATGTTCGAACGCTGATTGCGAGTGATGCTTTGAGCAGCCGTCCACTTCACGCCAGGCTTCTCACCATGCTGCAACTTGCCCAGAAAATCCCTGCCTTGCTGCCTCGCCAGTTCCGAAGCCTGCAATTGCAGGAGCTTTTGCTGGATAGCAGCAGATACTTCCGTCAAAGGACGTACGCTTGCCGGCTTGTAGTCCGTTACCCTGGCAGCCAACAACTTGTTGGGGCCGACCTCCAATGCTGCAGTATTGCGTTTGTTTTTTATCGCATCATCCGAAAACACCGCCTGCAATACTTTGTCCGTCCACAATCCTGCAGGTGGCTGCCCCTTGCTCAGCCATACACCTTGCTGCACCGATAATTTTGCCAGTTCTGCAGCCGGCTTCAGACTGTCGCTTTGCTCATAGACGGTATTGTTGAATTTCTCCGCCAGCTCGGCGAACATGTCATTGGCGCGCTGCAACTTCAGTTGCTGGATGATCATGTCCCTGACTTCAGCCAAGGCCTGGATCTTGGCCGGCTTTACAGCAATCAGTTTGATGATGTGATATCCAAAGTCTGTCTGTACCAAGTCGCTCACTTGTCCGACTTTAAGGCTGAACACACTGTCTTCGAACGGCTTCACCATCGCACCGCGTCCGAACTCCCCCAGATCTCCGCCATTTGATGCCGAACCCGGGTCTTGCGAATACTGTTTAGCCAACGCGGCAAACTTGGCCGGAGATTGCTTTACCAGCTTCAATATCTGTTCCGCCTTGGTCCGTGCCGCCTGCTTCTCTGCATCCGAAGCCTGCTTCGGAACTGTAATCAGGATGTGTGCTGCATGTCGCTGTTCTTGCGTTCCAAAGTCTGCCTGGTGTTCTTCGTAGTACTGTTTTACCTCTTCATCTCTCACCTTCACCTGTGACAGCAAAGAGTCTGACGACAGCACCACGTATTGAACCTGAGCGCGTTCCGGCAGCTGGAATTCTTGCAAATTCTTATTGTAATATTCACTGACAGCACCATCGGATAATTTGACCTGCTTCACAAATGCCGCAGCATCAAGGTCGGCAATAGCCACAACTCGTTGCTGTTCGTTCAGGTGTATCAGTTTTTCGGCTATCGATTCAGGGGCGTATCCGTTCTGGGTATACGATTCCGTCAATTGCTGAAGAAGCACAGCCTGGCGTATTTCAGCATCGAAGCCTGATGGGGTCTTGCCCTTGTCTCTAAGCACCGCCTCGTAGCGTTGCCTGTCGAATCTGCCATCCTGCTGGAAGGCGCCGATATTGACGATAATTTGCCCAACCTGCTCATCAGTGATGCTTAGACCAACCTTTTTCGCCTCCATCGCCATCAGATGTTGCGTAACCAATCTGTCCAACAGCGAAAACTTGATTTCCGGCTTATCGAAAAATGCAGGGTCAAAATTGGCGCCGGCCATTTCACGAACACGTTGCTGTTGCTGATTCATCGCGCTATCGAATTCCTGCTGTCCGATCTTTTCACCGTTTACGGTCGCCAGCGGCGCGGTACCACTTGAATTCCGGTATGAAGTCACACCCCAAAATGCGAAAGGTAAAATGATCAGTGCCAATACGATCTGCACCAGCCTTCTCTTTTCTTGCACAAAATCGAACATAACATCCTACCCGAAAGAACGGACGTCACTTCGGACATCCCATATGAAAAAAGGCGAACTTTCGTTCGCCTCTGTTTGGCGGAGTGGACGGGACTCGAACCCGCGACCCCCGGCGTGACAGGCCGGTATTCTAACCAACTGAACTACCACTCCAAAACTTTTACTGCTGTTACAACATAAAACCACTGGTGGGTGCTGACGGGATCGAACCGCCGACAATCGCCTTGTAAGGGCGGTGCTCTACCAGCTGAGCTAAGCACCCGACAAAGACGACTAGTTTACAGCATCTTTCAAACCTTTGCCAGCGCGGAATTTAGGAACTTTAGCAGCCTTGATTTTAATTGTGGCGCCAGTGCGGGGATTACGGCCATTACGTGCAGCGCGCTTACCAACGTAGAACGTGCCAAAACCAACCAAGCTTACGAGTTCACCCTTTTTCAGAGACTTCTTGATGGATTCGATTGTCGCGTCCAATGCACGCCCAGCTGCGGCCTTGGAAATGTCAGCGGATTTAGCAATTGCTTCGATCAGATCAGATTTATTACTCACGCGATTCCCCTTTGCTTGTTAGTTGAGAACACAGGAAAGCCCTGCAACGGCTTTATATCAAGGGTTTTTGGGCCGGTCAAGCAATTGCAAAAACTTTTTAAGTTTTCGAACGCCTTGCCAGCCCGCGTCAATGCTTGATCGCAGAGGATGTGCCTGTCTCGCTGATGACTGCAGGTGTGGCAACCGTAGCGACCTCAGGCTCCACCAGCGGTTCCGGCCGGCGCTCCAGCGCCATCTCCAAAACCTGCTCTATCCACTTGACTGGATGAATATCAAGCTTGTTTTTTACGTTATCCGGTATTTCGACCAGATCCTTGGTGTTTTCTTCAGGGATAAGAACGACCTTGATTCCACCACGTTGCGCAGCCAGAAGCTTTTCTTTCAAACCCCCGATCGGCAATACTTCACCGCGCAACGTTATCTCACCAGTCATCGCCACATCTGCACGTACCGGGATGCCGGTGAGCGCCGACACCATCGCGGTACAGATGCCGATGCCCGCACTCGGGCCGTCCTTGGGTGTTGCACCTTCGGGCAAGTGGATATGCAGGTCGCTTTTTTCATAGAAATTTCCGGCGATACCCAAGGCTCGAGCCCGGCTGCGCACTACGCTCAGAGCTGCCTGAATGGATTCCTGCATCACCTCGCCCAGCTTCCCTGTCGTCGTTGTTTTGCCCTTGCCCGGCAGAACCGCAGTCTCGATGGTCAGCAGTTCGCCACCGACTTCGGTCCAGGCCAAGCCAGTGACTTGTCCAACCTGATTCGTCTTTTCAGCGATGCCATAACTATAGCGACGCACGCCGAGATATTTGTCCAGATTACGTGCATTGATCGTGACCTTGTTTTCACGGCCTTTGAGCAATAACGACTTCACCACCTTGCGGCATATCTTGGACAACTCCCTTTCCAGACTACGCACACCTGCTTCGCGCGTGTAGTAACGCAGGATGTCGCGAATCGCACTTTCAGAGACACTGATCTCTTCCGGTTTCAAGCCATTATTCTTGATCGCCTTGGGCAGTAGATAACGTGTGGCAATATTGACCTTCTCGTCCTCGGTGTAGCTGGACACATGGATGACCTCCATACGGTCCAGCAGCGGCGCAGGGATATTCATGCTGTTGGATGTGGCAACGAACATCACATCCGACAGGTCATACTCGACTTCAACGTAGTGGTCGACGAAAGTATGGTTCTGCTCCGGATCAAGCACTTCCAGCAATGCCGACGATGGATCTCCGCGAAAATCCATGCCCATCTTGTCCACTTCATCCAGCAGGAACAGCGGATTCTTCACCCCGACCTTGCTCATGTTCTGCAGTATCTTGCCCGGCATGGAACCGATGTAAGTGCGGCGATGCCCTCGTATCTCGGACTCATCCCTTACGCCGCCCAACGACATGCGGACGAACTTGCGGTTGGTTGCACGCGCGATGGACTGCCCCAGCGAAGTCTTGCCCACACCGGGAGGACCTACCAGGCACAGGATAGGTGCCTTCATCTTGGCCACGCGTTGCTGCACCGCAAGATATTCCACGATGCGCTCTTTCACCTTTTCCAAACCGTAGTGATCAGCCTCCAGCACGTCTTCAGCATGTTTCAAATCCGTATCGATCTTGGTTTTTTTCTTCCACGGCAAACCAACCAGCACATCGATGTAATTGCGCACCACGGTCGCTTCGGCAGACATCGGTGACATCAGGCGCAGCTTTTTCAGTTCCGCCTCGGCTTTTGCTCGTGCATCCTTGGGCATGTGCGCATCTTTGATCTTCTTCTCGATCTCCTCGATGTCGGCACCGTCTTCGCCTTCGCCCAGCTCCTTCTGGATCGCTTTCACCTGCTCATTCAGGTAGTACTCGCGCTGGCTCTTTTCCATCTGGCGTTTGACGCGCCCACGGATACGTTTCTCCACCTGCATGATGTCCAGCTCTGCTTCCAGCAGGCCCAGCAGATGCTCGAGTCGCTGGCGCACATCGAATATTTCCAGCACTTCCTGCTTCTGTTCCAGCTTGAGCGGCAAATGCGCAGCGATGGTGTCGGCCAAGCGACCGGCATCGTCGATACCTGCTAGTGAAGTCAGGATTTCAGGCGGGATCTTCTTGTTCAGCTTTACATATTGATCGAACTGGTTGATCAGCGCACGGCGCATCGCCTCGGCCTCGTGGCCGATCTCTTCGTCGACAGGCACCGGCTGTATCTCGGCATCCAAATGGGATTTGTCATCAAATATCCGCAACACTTTTGCGCGTTGCGTACCTTCCACAAGCACCTTGACCGTGCCGTCCGGCAATTTGAGCATTTGCAGGATATTGGCGATGCTGCCGATACGATAGATATCCTCGGTGGCAGGCTCGTCCTTGGCAGCGGATTTTTGCGCAACCAGCACGATGCTTTTACCCGCTTCCATCGCAGCTTCCAGTGCCTTGATGGACTTTGCCCTCCCAACGAACAGCGGAATCACCATATGCGGGAAAACCACCACATCGCGCAGGGGCAATAATGGATACAGGTCAGCGGTTGTACTTATAGGATCGTTTTCGGCCATGATTCGGGACTCTGAATTATTAGGGGACAAAGACGATGTGGGGTCAGGGCTCAGTAATTCAAGCCCTGCCCGCCAAGGCAGGCTTACGCGGCCTTGGGCGTATCCGCATACATCACGATGGGCTTGATTTCACCCGCACTGTTTTCGTCAAGCACTACTTTGCTCACGTTTTCCGCCGACGGCAGATCGAACATGGTATCCAGCAAGGCATTTTCAAGAATTGAGCGTAATCCGCGCGCACCGGTCTTCCGTTCCAGCGCCTTTTTTGCAATCACATTCAACACGCCTTCGCGGAACTCCAGTTCCACACCTTCCATCGAGAACAGTTTCTGATACTGCTTGGTAAGCGCATTTTTTGGCTCGGTCAATATCTGGATCAAGGCTGCCTCATCCAATCCCTCGAGTGTCGCCACCACCGGCAGGCGGCCGACGAACTCTGGAATCAGACCGAACTTGATCAAGTCTTCCGGCTCCACTCCGCGCAACACCTTGCCGATATCGTTACTTTCATCGCGTTTGGCAAGATTGGCGGAGAAACCTATACCTGCTTTCTCGGAGCGGTTGCGAATCACCTTCTCCAGACCGTCGAATGCACCGCCGCAGATGAACAGTATATTGCTGGTATCCACCTGGAGGAACTCGGTATTCGGATGCTTGCGTCCGCCCTGAGGAGGGATAGACGCCTTGGTGCCCTCGATCAGTTTCAGCAGTGCCTGCTGCACGCCCTCACCCGACACATCGCGGGTAATGGAAGGGTTGTCGGATTTGCGCGAGATCTTGTCGATCTCGTCGATGTAGACGATACCGCGTTGCGCACGCTCAACATCATAGTCGCAGGCCTGCAGCAATTTCTGGATGATGTTCTCGACATCCTCGCCAACATAACCCGCTTCTGTCAGCGTAGTGGCATCCGCCATCACGAAAGGCACATTGAGCAACCGCGCCAGCGTCTGCGCCAGCAAGGTCTTGCCCGAGCCAGTCGGTCCGACCAGCAGGATATTGCTCTTTGCCAGTTCGACACCGTCCGCGTCAGTGCTCTTCAAGCGCTTGTAGTGGTTATATACAGCCACCGACAGAATCTTTTTTGCCTGACGCTGCCCAATGACATACTCATCCAGACGTGCGCAAATCTCATGAGGAACCGGCAACTCGCTCTTGTCTGACTTGTCCCCGCCGATGCTGCTTTGTGTCTCTTCGCGAATGATGTCGTTGCACAGCGCGATACACTCGTCGCACACGAATACCGACGGGCCCGCAATCAGCTTGCGCACCTCATGCTGGCTTTTCCCGCAGAACGAGCAGTACAGCAGCTTGTCACCCTTGTTCTTGTCCGACGTCATTTGCACCTCCGCTCCGAAATTATCGGCAACCTACCTGATTACTTAAATCCGCTTATCCAGCACTTGATCTACCAGGCCGTATTCCACAGCCTCTTTCGCACTGAGGAAATTGTCGCGTTCGCTGTCGCGGGCGATTTCTTCCACTGTGCGTCCGGTATGTTGTGCCATCAATGCATACAGGCGTTCGCGCAAACTCAGGATGTACCTGGCATGGATCTCGATATCCGATGCCTGGCCGCGGAATCCACCCAAAGGCTGGTGGATCATTACGGTTGAATTCGGCAAGGCAAAACGCTTGCCCTTTGCACCTGCCTGCAGAAGGAATGCGCCCATCGATGCGGCCATACCGATACACAGCGTAGATACCTGCGGCTTGATGAACTGCATGGTATCGTAGATCGCCATACCCGCCGAGATGGAGCCGCCCGGCGAGTTGATGTAGAAATGGATATCCTTGTCCGGATTTTCCGATTCCAGGAACAACATTTGGGCAACGATCAGATTGGCGGTATGGTCATTGACCTCGCCAACCAGGAATACCACACGCTCCTTGAGCAGGCGCGAATAGATATCGTAGGCCCGCTCTCCTCGCCCGCTGCTCTCAACCACCATCGGAATCATGCCGATGTCCTGCGGTTCCATCATCAGCTTGGTAGAGCTATTCAACATGTTCAGTTACTCCCCATCAATTCGTTCAGCGTGACTGCCTGATCGCCGACCTTGGCACCAGCCATCACCCAGGCGACCACATTATCCTCCAGCACGAGATTTTCGACTTCACGCAGGCGCGCAGGATCGGAGTTATACCAACGCACCACTTCTTCCGGATGCTCGTAGCTCTGCGCATATTCCTGCACCAGAGCCTTTACCTGTTCAGGCTTGGCTTGCAGGTCATGCTTCTTGACCAACTCAGCCAGAATCAGGCCGAGCTTCACGCGCTTGGTCGCACGTTCGACAAACATATCCGCCGGCAATTGCATCCCCTTGGGGATTTTCATTCCGCGCGACTCCATATCCTGCAGAGTCTGCTGCATCAGGTTTTGTGCCTCACTTTCCAACAGTGACTTGGGCACTTCCAGCTCAGATATCTTGAGCAACGCGTCCATTGCGCTGTCTTTATTGCGCACCTTCACCCGACGCTGAGCCTCGCGCCCGATGTTGTCGCGGATCTCGGCTTTAAGCTTGTCCACATCGCCGTCCTCCAGGCCAAGAGATCTGGCGAACTCGGCATCGACTTCAGGCAACTCCGCCTCTTCCACTGCATGCACGGTGATAGTGAAAGTCACTTGCTTGCCGGCCACTTCCTTGCCGTGATAATCCGCGGGGAAAGTCATGTCGAAGGACTTGGTCTCCCCTGCTTTCATACCGACGATGGCCTTTTCGAAATCCGGCAGCATGCGCCCGACCCCAAGCACCAACGGAACATCCTTGGCTTCGCCACCTTCGAATACGACTCCGTTCAGCTTGCCGTAATAATCGATGCGAACCTGGTCGTCATTACGAGCCGCACGATCGGTTTTTTTGAACACTGCACGCTGCTTGCGCAATGTCTTGATGGTCTCTTCCACATCCGCATCGCTCAGCGTGAATGCAACGCGATTTACGCTTACGTCCGAGATATCGCCCAGGGTGACTTCCGGATAAACCTCGAAAGTCGCGCTGTACTCGATCTGCGGCGCGTTCAGGTCCGCAGTCTTGATCTCGAACTGCGGATAGCCGGCCACTTGCAGCTTGTTGGTAACGGCAGCCTCGGCAAAAGAACGTTGCAGGCTCTCGCCCAGAACTTCCTGTTGCACCGATGGCCCGTATTGCTGCTCCAGGACTTTATACGGCACTTTGCCCGGACGGAATCCATGTACTTTGGCGGTCCGGCCGATGCGCTTCAGCCGCGCTTCCATTTCGCCGCGCAATTGTTGCTGGGGGATGGACGCATTCAAACGGCGCTGCAATCCACTCAAGGTCTCTACATTTGACATACTGACACTTCCTTTGAATTTAGGCTGGCTTCACAAAACGAATATCGCGGACAGAATGATACATGAAACGGGGCGGGATGGCCCGCCCGCCCGTTTACTCAACATGTGCCGGCACTTGCAGCAGGTGCCAGATATCGCGGTTATAGTCCTGTATGGTGCGGTCGCTGGAGAACTTTCCGCTGGCTGCGGTATTGAGGATACTCATGCGAGTCCAGCGTTCGCGATCACGATATGCGGCAGACACCTTTTGCTGGGCAAGCACGTAACTGCGGAAATCCGCAGCCGTCAGCCATGGATCCTGCGGACTCATGATCGCCTGTACGACAGGATCGAACAGCCCCGGCTCGAACAGGTTGAAATGTCCGCTTTCCAGCAAGTGCATCACTCGCGCCAGCTCCTTGTCGGACGCAACGATAGCGGCTGGATCATAATGTCCGTGAGCTGCCTCGACCTGCTCGGCAGTCAATCCGAACAAAAAGAAGCTCTCCGCTCCGACTTCTTCGCGGATCTCGATGTTGGCTCCATCCAGCGTACCGACGGTGATCGCTCCGTTCATCATGAATTTCATGTTGCCCGTACCCGATGCCTCCTTGCCCGCCGTGGAAATCTGCTCGGACAGGTCGGCGGCCGGACAGATCACCTCCATCGCAGAAACACGATAGTCCGGCAGAAAGGCCAGGCGCAACAGACCCTTGGTTGCCGGATCGTGATTGACGACATCTGCTACCGCGATCACCAGCCGGATGATGCGCTTTGCCATGATATAGCCCGGCGCAGCCTTGCCACCGATCAGCACACAACGCGGCGTCCAGTCGGCAATATCGCCACTCTTGATGCGATCATAAAGATGGATGACATGCAGCACATTGAGCAACTGGCGTTTGTATTCGTGGATACGCTTGACTTGCACATCGAACAATGCAGAAGTATCGAATTCGACGCCGCAATCCTTTGCGACCATCTCGGCCAATTTTTGCTTGTTGGCCTGTTTCACCTTGTACCACTCGGCCCGGAACTTCTTGTCATCGGCAAATTCGCGCAGCGCCGTCAATCTGGACAGGTCGGTTCGCCAAGCGTCACCGATACTCTGGTCGATCAGTGCGCTCAGCAACGGATTGCTTGAAGCCATCCAGCGACGTGGCGTCACTCCGTTGGTCTTGTTGTTGAACCTGGCCGGCCACAACTCGAAGAAGTCATGGAACAGATGCTGCTGCAACAGCTTCGAATGCAGCGCAGCCACGCCATTCACGGAATGAGACGCCACCACTGCCAGATAGGCCATGCGTATCTGCGGCACGCCGCACTCTTCCACGATGGACATGCGCCGCTCGCGCTCCGTATCGCCGGGCCAGCGTGAAGACACCTCCTCCATGAAACGGGCATTGATCTCGTAGATGATCTCCAGCAATCGCGGCAACAGTCGCCCGAACATATGCACCGGCCAGCGCTCCAATGCTTCCGGCAACAGCGTATGGTTGGTATAGGCCATCGTGTTCGAAGTGATATCCCACGCCTCATCCCAGCCCAATCCATGTTCATCCATCAGCAAACGCATCAGTTCCGGCACGGCACAGGTGGGATGAGTATCGTTTAATTGAAAACAGTTCTTTTCGGCGAAGCCGGTGAAATCATTGCCATTCTTGTTCACCCATTGGCGCAAGACGTCCTGCAGGCTCGCTGACGCCAGGAAATACTGCTGGCGCAAACGCAGCTCCTTGCCGTTCTCGCTGGCATCGTTCGGGTACAAGACCATGGTGATATGCTCGGCGGCATTCTTGGCCGCGACCGCCTCGGTATAACTGCCGGCATTGAATTCATCCAGGTTGAACTCTTCGGTGGCTGTCGCTTTCCACAGACGCAAGGTATTCACAGTGCCGTTGCGATAGCCGGGTATCGGCATGTCATAAGGCACGGCGACCACATCCTGGGTATCCACCCAGCGTGCGTGCAAACCGCCATCCGATCCGGTATAGAAATCGGAACGCCCACCGAATTGGATGTTGACCGCGAATTCCGGCCGTTCGATCTCCCATGGATTGCCGTTGCGCAACCAATGGTCCGGCTCCTCCATCTGGCGCCCATGTTCGAGCTTCTGGCGGAACATGCCGTATTCGTAGCGGATGCCGTAGCCCGTCACCGGCAGTTGCAGCGTCGCACAGCTATCCAGGAAGCATGCCGCCAAGCGGCCCAGGCCGCCATTGCCCAGGCCGGCATCGCTTTCCAGTTCTTGCACCTCCTCCAGATCCAGACCCAGATTGCGCATCGCTTCGGCGCTTGCCCCTTCCAGATCCAGGTTCAATAGCGCATTGCCCAAAGCGCGCCCCATGAGGAATTCCAGTGACAGGTAATAGGCCTGTTTGCAATCGGACTCATCGTAGGCGCGCTGCGTCCTGCGCCAGCGCTCGACCAAACGGTCGCGCAAAACCAAAGCGCAGGAAGAATAAACATGGTGCGAAGACACACTCGCCTTTTCCCAGCCAAGGGTGTGATTGAAATAACGACAAAAATCCTCCTCCACACCGATGGCATTCATGCCCAGTGGCGGAATCTTCATCGTGCCAGGATGCTTGGCGAGAAAAGGCTTATTGACCGTATTCATTTCATTCCCAATGATTTATAAATTGGTTGCTTTATAACAACAGCAACATTGATGCCAAGCAGCAGTTAACACAAGAACACGGAGCGTACTCGAAAGTCATCACTTCGTCGGCCGACGTTATCCTGAATATCTGCACATGGTGTTCAACCCTGCCCTGACAACAACAGCGTCTTCCATTCTCCGAATCAGACACCGGCACCAACTCGGTGCAGTCCGAACCGACCGGCACAAAATCGCCTCGTTAGACGTTCTCCATGAACATGCGGACCGCAATAATATTAAAGCAACCGGTCCGCCCCCGTGTGCGGATATGGGAATCGCTCAAGCACTCGATACAAAGCGGGCTGACGTCGGAAAAAACCATGACTGTATGCAAAAGTCACATGCGCCCAATGGGTAAGTTTTCCCACAAACGGGAATGAATGCCGACAGTGTAACAACAAAGCTGACGGCCATGCCTACAACCATTCTGGCCAGGATCAAACGGCTTCGGAACGGCGCATGGCTCCGCCCATGGCCGGCTCTCCAGTGCCTACGCTGATCACATGCTGCAACTCAAGGGGCGGCGGCAGTTTGAGCAGGCGATACAGATTTGAAAGGTTGCGACGGAACAGCGCGTCGAAAGAGGCCACGCTCATCGCCGAATTGTAATCGCCGAACCACCAGAACCAGTCAGAGCCTTCGCAATCCGCAAGCTGCTCGGTGGCCAGCCGCATCTCATCGGCATTCAAGCGCCCGCTCGACATGACGATGTCATAGCTGCGCTTGGCTTCGCACAACAAATCCCAACCGCGATTCTTGTCGGCAGAACCGATCCAGGTGCTGAACGTCCCATACACCCAGCTGCCCGCCACCATCTGTTTCAATTTGCTCGCCGTCACAGGCGAATCCGGATCGTTCAGTGCCCGTACGCAATCATGGAAAGTAGTGGTGCAGATATCGGCATGACTTTCCAGTCTGGAATAGAGTTCCGACAGGAAATAATAGGCGTTGTAGGGATAATATTCCCACGCGTTTTCGCCATCCAGGATCACGGTGACTACCGGGTCGTCGTCACCCGGCGCATTGCGCAGTATCTCCTCCAGATGATGGACGAAATCGGCTGCCGCATCATCGCCCTTCCACTTTGCGTATTCGAAGCCTATCTTGTCCGACAAACCGTCATCGCGGAAGAAACAATGGATCGGCTTGCCGCCCGTCTCGACCAGATAAGGCTTGTACAGATACCCCGAGCTGCCCGGCAGCGGGTTGTCGTTCATCTCGCGCCGCAGGCTATTGGCCAACACCGCCTGCCCGGTCGCAGTCCATTCGCAACCGTGTTCCGCCAGCAGCTTCAACGCAGCTCGCGACACACCGCCTTCGGAAGGCCACATGCCGTAAGGTACGGTTCCGAAATTTTGCCTGTGACTCTCCACGGCATTGGCAAGGTGGGAATGCACTCGCGACAGTCCGCCCGGATAGTGCGATGCCTGAGGCAATGGCGCGTTCGGTTCGCTTTCACGTGCTGCAGCAAAGTCCAGCAACAGCGGCACGATGGGGTGGTTGTAAGGTGTGGACGATATTTCGATCTGCCCGCGTTCCGCAAGTTTGCGATACCGCGGCACGATGCCGGTGATGATCTCCCCGATCAGATCGAACAACTCCTTGCGCTCGGTATAGGTGAACTGGCTGCCCTTGGTCATCAACCGGGCCACCAGTTCGCTGCTGCGGCGCATACTCTCGCCCATCCAGACGAGGTGGTACCAGACCAGCAGGTCGGCCAGATATTGTCCAGACAGATAGGTCACATTCTCGCGGCCATGCCCCTCCACCAGCTTCTGCAGGTCGAACAGGTGCTGATAGGCCCGGTACGGCTTCAGCATCTTGGTATGGTTGCTCTTGAAACAACTGTCCAGGATGTGTTGACGCGCTTCGTCGCCCAGCTCGTCCAGCCGCTCGTGATTCAGCATCCCGAGCAACGCATCGCGAATGTCGCCGCTCTTGAACTGCCGTTCGTAATCCTGCAGTTGCTCGACCAGGATGGGCACGAAGTTCACCACTGCCCTGGCTTGCGGATGCTGTTCCAGGTGGAATGCCATATCGGTGTAATCCTTCATGGCATGCAGATAAGTCCATGGCAGCACGAACTCGCCATTCAGGTACTCGCGATAATCCGGCTGATGCATGTGCCAGCACAGGATCAGATGCAGCTTCTTGTTGACGTTTTGCTTCGTATTGCTTTGTGGCATGGTACTTTCCAATGATCGTCCTGAGAAGCTTATCGAATGTGATGTATCGACTGGCCCAGCATGTCCGGCGTCACCAGGGTGACACCGCCTGGGGAAACGTGGAAACGTTGCGCATCTTCCTCCGGATTCAGGCCGATCTTCATCCCGTCCGGAATCACGCAATTGTTGTCGAGCACCACGCGGTGCAATTTCACATCTTCGCCGATGCGTGCACCGGACAATATCACTGAATCGGAGACCTCGCTGCGCGAACCCACCCTGATATCCGAGAACAACAATGAATGCTGCACTCTGGCACCGCTGATGATGCAACCGCCTGAAACCATGGAGTCGATGGCAACACCACGCCGGTCGTCATCGTTGAACACGAACTTGGCTGGCGGCAGCTGCTCCTGATAGGTCCATATCGGCCAGCTCTTGTCGTACAGATCCAGAGCGGGAGTCACGCTGACCATCTCCATGTTGGCTTCCCAATAAGCATCGATTGTTCCGACATCGCGCCAATATGAATCGACGCCGTCCTGATTGCCGACGCAACTCTTTTCAAAACGGTGCGCATACACACGATAGCGGTCTATCAGGTAAGGGATGATATCGTGACCGAAATCATGCGAGGATTTCTTGGTGTCGGCATCGCGGATCAACTGCTCGTACATGAATTTGGCATTGAACACATAGATACCCATGCTGGCCAGGATGCGTCCGGGCTTGCCCGGGATCTCATCCCCGACAGGGGGTTTCTCGGTGAACTTGACGATACGGTCCTTGTCGCCAACGGTCATCACGCCGAACGAAGCGGATTGGCCGGCAGGCACCTCGACACAGCCCACCGTCATGTCGGCATCGCTGCTCACGTGATATGCCAGCATCTCACCGTAGTCCATCTTGTAGACGTGATCACCCGCAAGGATCACGATGTACTCCGGGTTGTAGCCGCGCAGGATGTCAATGTTCTGGAACACCGCATCCGCCGTGCCGCGATACCATTCTTCCTGAATGCGCTGCTGGGCGGGCAACAGGGATACGAACTCGTTGAACTCGCCGCGCAGAAAACCCCATCCCTTCTGGATATGCTCGATCAGCGTATGCGCCTTGTATTGCGTCACCACCCCGATACGGCGAATACCGGAATTCATGCAATTGGACAGCGGGAAATCGATGATGCGGAACTTGCCGCCGAACTGCACTGCGGGCTTGGCATTCCAGTCGGTCAGGTTGTGCAACCGGCTGCCGCGGCCTCCGGCCAGCACCAGCGCCACGGTGTTCTTGGTCAAGGCACTGATGAATCGTGGTGAACGCATTTCCTGGACCATGATGGTTCCTCCCCTGTTAGTTACTCGACAAAAAATCCCTACGCAATCTTTCTGTACAACTCCAGATAACGTTGCGCGCTGCCGGCCCAGCCGACATCGCGACGCATGCCATTCAGCTGTATCCGCCGAAAATCCTTGCCGTCGCGATAGCATTCGATCGCCCGCTCGACAGTACGATACAAGACCGATGCATCCGCTTCTTCGAATACGAAACCAGTGCCGTCAGCCGCCTGCGCATCGATCACCGAATCCGCCAAACCTCCTGTCCGGCGCACCACCGGCGGCGTACCGTAACGCATGCCATACATCTGGTTCAGACCGCACGGCTCGAAACGCGACGGCATCAGGAAGATGTCCGCGCCGGCCATGACCTGGTGCGACAGGCCCTCGTCGAAACGCACGGTGACGGAGACCCGCCCCGGATAGCGCTGCGCCAGGTGCTGATAGCGCCGTTCCAGTTCGCTCTCGCCGCTGCCCAGCACGACCAGCTGAGCGCCGCCGTCCAGCAGTTTGGGCAGGCTCTCCAGCAACAGATCCAGCCCTTTCTGGTAAGTAAGGCGGCTGACCACTCCGAGCAACGGCGCTCTTTCGTTATTTTCCAGGCCCACACGCTGTTGCAGCTCGCGCTTGACTGTCGCTTTGGGCGCAAGATCGCTGCTGTCATATCTCGCCGCCAGGTATGGATCGGTCGCAGGATTCCATTCCTGCTCGTCGATGCCGTTCAGGATGCCGCTGACATCGCCATTGCGCACCTTGAGCAACCCCTGCATGCCATAACCCATCTCGGTCGTCTGTATCTCATGCGCATAAGTCGGGCTGACCGTCACGATGCGGTCGGCATAATGCAAGCCCGCCTTCAGGAACGACAGGTAACCATGGAACTCCACGCCGTGCATGTCGAAACAGGATTGCGGCAATTCGAGCGGCGCCAGCCAGTCGCGATCGAAGTTGCCCTGAAAGGCCATGTTGTGAATGGTCATCACCGTCCTGGCATGCGTGGTCGGCATCAGTTGCAGGTATGCGGGAGCAAGTCCCGTCTGCCAATCGTTGCAGTGCACGATGTCGGCACGCCAGCCGACAGGCGAAGCATCGCTGCCCAGCAGCGCGGCAACCCTGGACAGCATGCCGAAACGCATCGCGTTATCGGGCCAATCGCCGCCAAGCTCGTATTGATACGGCCCCGGTACCCGGCAGAAATATTGGGGAGCGTCCAGCACATATACCGGCACTTCGGTGTGCGGCATCTTCGCGCTTAACAATTTCACTTCCGGCTGCCCGGAAAAAACGGCAAACGTAGCGACCGTGCGCTTGTTCTCCAGCTTCTCCAGCACCTGGGTGTAGCCCGGCACCAGCAACCGCACATCCTGTCCCAGACCTTGCAGTGCGGCTGGCAGCGCTCCGCTGACATCGGCGAGGCCGCCGGTCTTGATCAGCGGGTGTACTTCGGAAGTCACGAACAGTATCTTCATTTGAGCAAGTTGTAGTGATGGATCAGTCCGTTGGTGGAAGAATCGTGTGCCGCGATCTCGTCCCCGCTGCGCAATTCGGACTGGATATGGCTGGCAAGCTGCTTGCCAAGCTCCACGCCCCACTGGTCATAGGAATTGATGTTCCAGATGATGCCCTGCACGAATATCTTGTGTTCGTAGAGCGCGATCAGCCTGCCCAGCGTTCCCGGCGTCAGCTTCTCGAACAGGATGGAATTGGTCGGTTTGTTGCCCTCGAACACCTTGTGCGGCAGCAGCGCTTCGATGTCTTTGGGCTCCATGCCGGCAGCCTGCAGTTCGGCGCGCGCCTCCGCCTCCGTCTTGCCGCGCATCAGCGCCTCGGTCTGGGCGAAGAAGTTCGACAGCAAGGTCGCATGATGTTCACCCAGCGGATAGTGGGTCTTTGCCGCGGCGATGAAATCGCTCGGGATCATTTGCGTCCCCTGATGCAATATCTGGAAATAGGCATGCTGGCCGTTGGTCCCTACTCCACCCCACAGGATGGGACCGGTCGGATAATCCACAGGCAAACCTTCGCGGTCGATGCGCTTGCCGTTGCTCTCCATGTCGGCCTGCTGGAAATAAGGCACGAAATGCTCCAGTGCCTGATCGTAGGGCAGCAGCGCCTGCTTGGTGACATCGTGAAAATTGTTGTACCACAGCCCCAGCAGCGCCAGGATCACCGGCATGTTCCGCTCCAGCGGCGCAGTGCGGAAATGGGTATCCATCTGGTAACCACCGCGCAACAACTCCTCGAAGTTGTCCATTCCCACCGCCAAGGCGATAGGCAAGCCGATCGCAGACCACAGCGAATAACGCCCGCCGACCCAGTCGGAGAACTCGAACATATTCGCCACGTCGATGCCGAATGCCGTCACTTCCCTGGCATTGGTCGATAATGCAACGAAATGTCTGGCGATGTGCTTCTCATCGACCGCACGGCGCAGAAACCAGTCGCGTGCTGCGCGCGCATTCATCAGCGTCTCCTGCGTGGTGAAGGTCTTGGAAGCGACGATGAACAATGTCGTTTCGGGATCAAGCGCCTCCAGATTCTCCAGCAAGTCGGTGCTGTCGATATTGGAGACAAAATGCACCTTCACCTTGCCGTGATATGGATGCAGGGCACGGCATACCATCAACGGCCCGAGGAACGAGCCACCGATACCGATGTTCACGACATCCGTGATGGCTTTGCCGGTATAGCCGCGCCATGCCCCGTTGCGCACGTTCTCGCTGAAACTGCGCATCTTTTCCATCACACGGCGCACTCCCGGCAACACATCCTGCCCGTCTACCAGCACCGGCGCATGTGCGGGATCGATCGCCGCACGCAAGGCGGTGTGCAACACTGCACGGCGTTCGGTGAAATTGATCTTCGCTCCGGAAAACATCTGCTCGCGCCAGTCCTCCACTTGCGTCTGACGGGCCAGCGCAAAGAGCCGCGTCATGGTTTCCTGGGTGACCAGGTTCTTGGAATAGTCGAGCAGCAGGTCATCCAGACTCAGCGAAAAACGCTCGAAGCGACCGGGATCGTTGGCAAACAGGCTGCGCATCGAAAGCTGCCTGTTTTCTTCAAAATGGACGAGCAAGTCCTGCCAGGCTTTTGATTGTATCAATGCAGACATATCTCCCCTTTACGCCATCAGGACACCCGCTGCAATACGATGCCCGCCAACGGCGGCAGCGTCAGTGCCAGCGATTGCATTTCGCCGTTCCAGCTCATGTCCGAGGTATCCATGCCCAGACCGTTGCCCATGTTGGAACCGCCATAGTAGTGCGAGTCGCTGTTGAATATCTCGCGGTAACAACCCTTGTGCCGCACACCTACGCGATACCCCTCGCGCGGCACCGGTGTGAAATTGAGGACCACCACCACATATGAACCATCGCGAGCAATGCGGCGATAGCTCAGCACCGACTGGTCGGCACTGTTGCAATCTATCCACTCAAAGCCCTCGTGGGAAAAATCCAGCTCATGCAGTGCGGGCACATCGGAATACAGCCGGTTCAGGTCGCGCAATGTGGACTGGACGCCAGAATGCTCGCTGCGGCCAAGCAGATACCAGTCCAGCTCTGAACCTACTTTCCACTCATGGCCCTGTGCGAATTCATTACCCATGAAATTGAGTTTCTTGCCCGGGTAGGTCATCTGATAAGTGAACAGCAAACGCAGATTGGCGAATTTCTGCCAGGAATCTCCAGGCATCTTGTCGATCAGGGATTTTTTACCGTGTACCACTTCGTCATGCGAGAACGGCAGCACGAAGTTCTCGGTATAGCTGTAGAGCTGGCCGAAGGTCAGGCTGTTATGGTGGTATCTGCGGTGTACCGGATCGTGCTCGATGTAGTCGAGGGTATCGTTCATCCAGCCCATGTTCCACTTCATGCTGAAACCCAGCCCGCCCAGATAGGTCGGGCGCGACACCATGGGCCAGGAAGTGGACTCCTCGGCCAGGGTCAACGTGCCGGGAAAACGCTCATGCGTCATCACGTTCAACTCACGGAAGAAATCCACCGCCTCGATGTTCTCGCGACCGCCGAACTTGTTCGGCAGCCATTGCCCGGCCTTGCGCGAATAATCCAGATACAGCATGGAAGCCACCGCATCCACGCGCAAACCGTCGATGTGGAACTCGCTCAGCCAGTAGTGGGCGTTGGCCAGCAGGAAATTGCGCACTTCGTTGCGCCCGTAATTGAAGATCAGCGTGCCCCAGTCCTGATGCTCGCCCAGTCTCGGATCCTCATGTTCATACAATGCCGTACCGTCGAAACGCGCCAGCGCCCAGCTGTCCTTGGGAAAATGCGCCGGCACCCAGTCGAGGATCACGCCGATACCGACAACGTGGCAGGCATCGACGAAATACCTGAAATCGTCCGGCGTGCCGAAACGGCTGGTCACACCGTAATAGCCTGTGGTCTGATAGCCCCAGGATTCATCCAGCGGATGCTCGCTGATCGGCATCAGTTCGATATACGAGAAGCCCATCTCCTGCACATAAGGCACCAGGCTGTCGGCCAACTCGCGGAAATTGTAGAAGCGCCCGTCCCAATGCCGCTTCCATGAACCGGCATGGATCTCATAAACGCTCAGCGATTCGTGCATCCAGTCGCGGCTGGCACGCTGCCCCTGCCATGCCGAATCGCGCCACTGATAACCGTCCAGCACCGACACCCTGGCTGCAGTGCCGGGACGCATCTCGAAGCTCAAGCCATAGGGGTCGGTCTTGGCGAACACCTCGCCGGAGTGGCGATTGCGTATCTCGAACTTATAGAATTCCCCCAAACCGATGTCGGGCACGAATATCTCCCACACGCCGGTGCTGCCCAGCGCGCGCATCGGATAGATACGCCCGTCCCAGCCGTTGAAATCGCCCACCACGCTGACGCGCTCGGCATTCGGCGCCCATACAGCAAAACGCACACCCCACACGCCCTGCACCTCCATGTGGTGCGCACCAAGCATGCGGTATGCCTGTTCCAGACGACCTTCCGAGAAAAGATACAGATCGTGATCGGTGATGCTGCTGCCAAAACTGTAGGCATCATGTATCTCGACCACATGATTGAAAAAATTGATCCTCAGGCGGCACGGGGCGGGAAGGGACTGCTTGCCCTGCCAAATATAGAAACCACTGGAACTGTCGCGATCGAGAGCTTGCCATGCGTCGCCGTCATGCACCGCGACCTCGGTCGCATGAGGTTGAAACACGCGCAGAACCCAGCCTGACTTGTTCTGATGCAGCCCCAGATATGAAAAGGGGTCATGATGGCGCGCCTCAAGAATGGAGCGCTTGTTCTGAGTTTCACTAGGCATTTCTTCGCTCCTCAAGCGAAATATAGCCTTTTAGCACGAGTGGGGCAATTTAAAATCGAAAGAAAATCCGCCTGTAACCAATAATTAACATTCATGGCATGCGGAATCCAGCTCATCGAGAGATGAATGCCACCAAGATGTTTTGGAGCGATGCGACAGCCTTGTGACTGATCGTGCCAGACACCTCCTTCGCACAAATATAAACCGCATCCCTATCTGGTGAATGAAAAACCTCATGCCGCAGTTGTCGAACTTATTCCCATGGTGTCAGCGATGTCAGTCTTTAAGAACTGCCAAATCCGGCTCAGCTCCCCCAGAGATCAAGGAACAATCCAGTTTCCGTCAGCCACAAGCCGGGGGCCTGCCAGATCAGCGAATCGAACCATATACCCGCCTTTGGATGCGAAACGCTGGCCGGGCGCCAATCCCAGCCTCGGGTAGTAGCCGGTGATCACGCGATAGCTCAGCATGGTTTCCACGCGTTCCACCAGATAGTCGCGCACGAAGCTGTCCAGCATTCCGCTCAACGTCTCAGCCAGGATGCCGCAGGCCAGGTAGGTATCGGTCTGGACCCGTTCGTCGATGACGGGCATCTGGTGCACCTTGAACCACATGAATGGATAGTCCATGCGCACCCTGCGCTGGTCGGGCAGGTCGAACGGATAGGTCAGGCGGGCCGTTGTGCGCCAAGACGCCGGAACAGGTGCGTTTTCCAGTCCGCCCATCAGTCCGGAAATGAAAATCGCCGGGGTGGCAGGCGGTGTTTTCGGTAGTGCGGCCAGGTCGCCCGGACGCAGCCAGAGCACGACCGCGCTATCGGCAGCCGCGTTCCTGATGGCGTCGGTCAGCGCCTGTGACGAACCCTGCTGCGGCAGCACAACATCGTTCACTTTCATCCGCGCGGACGGAAGCGCCACCCGTAACGCCTGCGCTGCCTGTTCTCCGATATCCCCGCGGCGGAATATCTGGGTAACCCTGAGCGGCTTCTGCTGCATTCCCCGAATCTGTTCTGCAATCAACTGCGCTTCGAGCAACACGCCCTTGGAAAAATAGACCGGATAAAAATCGTTTTCGGCGACGACCGGCGCATCCACGTTGGGCAGCAGGCAGGGGATCTCTTCGTCTTCGCAGAATCGATGGACAGGTGCCCAGGTCTTGCCGCCGAGTCCGGAAATGACTGCAAACACCGGCTCTGCCGCCAGCTTTTTGCGCAATTGCTGCTCCCACGTTTCCGGTGGCCCGCTCAGCTCCCACACATGCAATTGCCATTGCCGGATGACGCGGTATTTGATTTCCCGTACCGAGTGCATGGCCCGGTGGCCGCCGCGAATGAACGAGTTTTTGTCGGCAAAAAACTGGTTGAGCACCGACAGCATCGCCTTGCGCTTTACCGGATCGGCATCGGGCGTAATGATGGTGGCAAACTGCAGGGTGTCTTCAGAAACGCCGGGCACCGGCTGGCTGGTCAGCTGCTTGAGGTAGGCGACGAGGGATGCCATGGTCGCGTCGTCCAGCTTGAACCGCGGCATCAGGTAGTTAAGCTTGCGTCCATCCGCATCAAGACCATCGCGGATAGCGCGGGCCAGCGTGGCATCGGTGTAGGCGCTGCGGTTGGGCCGGTAACCCGCGACGTGCGGCGTGGTCATATCCTCGATATTCCTGAGTCCGGCGCGAAACAGGTACTTGCCGATGATGGGCGGGATAACGTAGCGTCCCTCCTGCGTGCCGAGGCCGCTGCGGCGATGGCAGGCAACGCAGGCCGCCTCTGCACCGGTAACATCGCCCCCCTCTGCCCGGGTTCCTTGCAGCACTGTTCCGTCGGGCAGCAAGCCCTGACGGTAGAGAGTTTCACCTGCAGACGCGGCAGGCGCCGCGGTCGCAACGGGATTCAGCAGGATGAACAGGATCAGGGCAGTCAGGACACGCATTTGCCTAACTCCGCAGAACCCTATGGGGTGGAGACGAGTTTTCGATACTCAAGCAGCAGGTCGTCCGCCGAGGCGAAGCCGTCTATCCTGAGCCAGGCTTTTCCGGGCGCCGCCCGCAATAGCGTTACCGGCGTGTGATCCATCTTGTCGCCGTAATACACGCCGAAAGCGCGCTGCGCGGCAAGGCTGGCTTCGCTGGTGCCGGTATAGAACTGCCACTGCGATTTGGCATCGTACTTATGCGCATATTCGGCCAGTTGCCTGGGCGTATCCTGCTCCGGGTCGATCGAGATCGAGATCATGTGGACCTTGTTACGCTCGCTTCCGAGCTTCGCCTGCAGCTCTTGAAAGGTGTGGCTGGTGAGAGGACAAGCCGACGTGCAGGTGGTGTAGATGAAATTCATGATGACCGGCCGGCCATCGTTCATTTCGTCGGGGAGCAACACGGTCCGGTTGTCGTCGCGCACAAGTTCGACGCGGGGCACGTTGTAATTCATCGTCTTGCGTACCACTTTTTGCACCGCGTGATGAACATCGGCCGAGCCGGACATGTCCATCATTTCCATATGCATCCCATCATGTGCATAGGCACTGGTTGCGGCAGCACCGGACAGACCGATGGCAAGCGCGGCCGCCAGGATAGTCAGGTTTGATTGCATGATGCCTCCTTCAATTTCAGTCGGGCCGGGTGAATTCCGCGTCAGCCAACTTGGGATTGAGCACCACTTGCTGGATCGAAATGTCTTCCGAACCCTTTACGCCCTCGACACTGGTTTCCATGGTGAACGGAATCTTGAGCCCCTTCACGGATTTGTAATCGCGGAAATAGGTCGCCACCTGTTTAGGCTTGCCGTCCATGCGGCGCGTACCGTCGATCTTCACGTCGAGGAAACTCTTGGCATCCACCCAGACATGGCGCACGTCGCCGTTCTTGAGGGTGAGCTTGAGCTTGTATGCATCGTTACCGTCCACTTTTTCGATGCCTTCCGATTCCACCCGGGTACCCTTGGCGGCGTAATCGATCAGGAATCCGTCCAGATCCTGCTGCTGGCTCGCCATTTTCATTTCTTCCGGGGTAAAGGGTTCGACCTCATGGCGCCCGAGGAAGGGCCGCAATTTCCAGCCGTTGGTCCCGTCGTAGGCCTGGATCGCGGTATCGCCGCGGAATTTCATTTCGAAGCGCATCTTGTTCGGACGTGCCAGGTTCATCACGAACGGCAGCCGAACCATTTTTCCTTCCGGTTCGCTTTTGATTTTGCCGGGATCGAAGTGCGTTTTTGTCAGTGCGTACATGGGAACGGGCGGCTTCGTCCTCAGTCTTCCCGCGTCGATCTTGCCCGTCATGCGCATGGTATGAATCGCACGCCACGCCTTTAGTCCGCCGCGCGCGGCAACATTTCTGTCGACGATCTGCTGCGCGGTAAGCGCACTGCCGGCAGCCGCATGTTTCTTGTTTGCGGCATAGGATGGTGTCGCGGCAAGCAATAAGCAAAGCAGTGTAATGAGTCGAGTAGTCATCTTGTTTCTCCTAATCCACGATCAATCCATCAATATGAAAATTGCCTATCACAACGTCGACGCTGCTGCCCACTTTGACTATCCTTCCGGGATTCCCGAAGATCATGTAATAGATCCGCTCCGGATTGGCCGCGATGTCCTGGCGCAACGTTCCGATATTTTCCAGCGTCGGAACGGCCAGCCGGGTGCCGCTCGCATTGTCGATCAGGTATGGCCGCAACGTTTTGTCGAACAGTGCGTTGGCCTTGGACTTATCCAGCACGCGGAAACGAAATTCCAGCATCTCGCCCGACGATACCGGATGTACGCCGACCACATCGACACCCCAATTGCGCTTGTAGTACAGACTGGGCCGGGTCCCGGCAAATTTCGTCTTGTTGCTTGCCGTCGGCGAAGCAGAGGCTGTTTTTTGGGCGACGGTTGCAGGGTTGTCCGCGGTGGCGGCACAAGAGCCCGGCGCCAGAAAAAAACCGCCCGCGAGCAAGCTCGCGAGCAGTAACCCACTTTCTGTTTTTATTATCACGGCCCGTCTCCTAGTTTCCGCTCAGCGGAATGTTGAACGTGCCACCGGAAGTAATGACTCTCGCATTGCCCCGGCGGTTCGCTGTGCTCGTCGCCGGAATCTGCGTGAAGGTCACATTCAGGTCGCAGTTGTTGCCTGCGGCCACGATCGCCCCCGCGGTGCAGGTCGAGTTCGGCGCGATGTGGAAGTAGGCGGCACCGCTGGTGATCGACGCGCCGAGTATCGTCAGGTTGCCGTCGCCCGCCCCGTTGTTGATCTGCGCGGTCAGGGTCGTGTCAGCCGGAGGCGCAGTACCGAAAGCGAGCGGCGACTGCGACAGCGTCGGAACCGTTCCCACTCCGCTCAACGTCACCGTCTGCAAGGTCGACGGTATCGTCGCGGTCTGGAAGGTGATGCGCAGTGTGGGCGTGAAAGTCCCTGCCGCGACAGGCGTGAAGCTCACGTTGACCGTGCAGGTGCCGCCAACAGGTACCGGGGTTGCCAGGCAATCGTTGGTCTGGCTGAAACGGTTCGAGTTGGTACCGGCAAAGGCAATGCCCGTGACGGTCAGCGGCCCGTACCCGGTATTGGTAACGACTACCGGCTGGCTCACGCTGGTGGTGTTGATCAGCTGGCTGGTGAAGGTCAGCGTGGTCGGTGCCACAGACTGCGCCGGATGTGCGCCTGTGCCGTATAGCTGCACTGTCTGTGTCAGGTTGCCAGTCCTTACAGTCACCGTTGCCGACCGCGTCACATAGGCATTCGGCGTGAACTGGACGCCAAACGTGCAGCTTGCCGCGGCTGCCAGTGGTGCACCGCAGTTGTTATTGACGATGGCGAAGTTGCCGTTGCCGCCAGTGATGTTAAGAGCGACACCTCCCGCCAGCGCAGCATTGCCGTTATTGCTTACCGTGATCACTTGCGCCGGGTAGAAGGTCGCCGGGATGCCGACCTGCTGCTGGCCGAAGTCGATCATTGCGGGCAACACCGACAGGTGGCCGGCACTGCCTGCAGAGGCTACCTCGTCGGCACCGATGTCGAAGCCTGTGCCTTGCGGACGGACCTGCGCGTCGACGTCGTGGTTGGGTGCCAGCTCGCTGCCGCCGTTATTCACAGCCGGCGACGCGGTGGCGATATGGTAGTCGCCGAAAGCGGCATAGGCCGTGCCTGCTGTACTGGTCGGTTTGATCAGGTACAGCGGGCCGTAACGCACGTTGACGTAATTGTTGCCTTCGTCCACTGTCGGCACGGCCTGCATGGCTTTCATGCTTGGCGGATTGATGACTGCCGGGAACTCGGGCATTACGCGCGAACCGTTGCAATACAGGTCAAGCAACAGCGGGTCGGTCGTCCTGTTGTGCGTCGTCGCGTTGTTGCCGTAACCGCTAGTACTGGTCAGCACGGAATAGACCGGATTCAGGCGCAAGTTGGCATTCCTGTTAGGCGTGACGCTGGTATCGCCCAGCACGCCGAGATCCCAGTAGGCCGGGCTGCCGGTGCATTGGCCGGTAACCGTCTGGGCCGGCAGTTGAGTGCAACCCGTGCTGCCGTTGTTGGAAGAACACAGCGCGCCCTGACCGGCCACCACACCGTAGCGGAACGAGCGGTTGTGCCAGACGATGTTGTTTTCCAGCATGGGCCTGGCGATCTGGTTGGCCACACGCACCGGATTGGTGACACTCGTCGAGATCGCGTTCATCAACTGCGGACTGGTCGGTTCAGCTGAGATACCAGCCGGACCCGGCCGCCCGTTGCCTGTCGAGGTCGCGGTTTCTCCAGTACCCGAAAGCAGGACTCCAGCCGTACCGGTGCTGTCGTTCGAGGCGATGGTGTTGTTGATGATGGCGCTTGTATCGAGCACATCGCTCATTGAAATGCCGCCACCGACCCAGCCTGCCACGTTGTTGTCGATGATGTTGTTGCTCACCGTCACCTTGTTCCACGGAGCGAAGTTGCCCGGGAAGGCCTGTGTATCGGCGCCGTTCACCTGTTGCAGGCGTATGCCGCCGCCCTGGCCCGATTCCGCGAAGTTACCGCGGATGATGTTCGAATCGATGGTCAGGTTACCCGTACCCAGAGTCGCCGTTTGCAGCGCAAGCGTTGGCTCGCCGCCGACGAAGATGCCGCCGCCGTGGGTCGAGGTTGTCTGCTGGAAGCTCTGATTGAACAGGATCTCGTTGAACGCAATGGTGCCGTTCTGGCTGAAGCCGAGATGGCCGATACCGCCGCCGTCCGATTGGCTGAAGTTGCCGCAGATCCAGTTGTGGTCGACGCTGTAACCGTCAGTACCGGTGCAGATCGACACGCCGCCACCTGCACCGCCCTGGCCGGTGGTGCCTTCAACCACGCCGTTCTTGGTGATGGAATTGTGGTGGATACGCACGCTCTGGTCGTAACCGAAGCCGGCGATGGCACCGTTGACCAAGGTGGGGCTTCCGGTCAGCAAGCCTTCAGGATTTTCGGACTGCCCCACATAGCCTGGTATTTCGAGGTAGGGAACACCGATGCGGACACCGCCATTCAGCGCACCGGCATTGCCGTATACGCGGTTGTTGGCGATTTCCAGATTGTGTGCCCAGCCGTTGACATAGATACCGCCGCCGGCATCGCCGCCGGTGATGCTGACACCATCGATGCGTGATGGTGCGCAGAGGAAGTTGCTGAGCCCGGGCTGCGGTACAGTGTTGGCACCATTCACAAGATCGAACGCAACAGTCGTTGAGCTGTACGCGCAATCCGCGGCACTGGCCGTCAAGGGAGTTACACCATCGGCCTTGTAGCCCTTGGCCAGCACGGTGATGCCGGCACCTTCCTCGGTGCCCAGCACTGAGGGTTCAAGCAATACCACGCCGCCGGTGACTTCCTGGCCGGGTAGCGGATCGACCTGAGTACCCGTCGTGGACTGGTTGCCGGTGTTGGTATCAATACCGAACATGGCATTGATCCTTGGCCGCCAGACTTCCAGTTTGCTGGTCGGGTATTTGGCTGCGTTGATGATGACATCAGCCGCGCCCACGCCTTGCAGGCGGACCGGCTTCCACATGATGTCCAGCTCGTTGTATGTGCCCGCATCGACCAGGATCAGGTCTCCTGGCTTGGCAGTGTCGATGGCCGCCTGGATGGTCTGACCGCTGGCACCCTGCACACGCACTGGTGCACGGTCTTCAAGCGTGACGGTCACTGTGTCGACGCTGACCTTGCCGTTGGCGGCGGTGATCACGAGCTCGCCGCTTGGTGTATTGGCAGGCACATTGACGGTGATGCTGGCGTCGGTCCAGCTGGACACCTGCATAGTCCGGCCGCCGATGGTGACCTGGCTACCCGCACCCTGGGTGCCGAAGCCGTAGTGACGCAACAGCGTGCGCTTGCTGGCCGGACCGCTGGTGGCGAAGGGACCCGCATAGGCGGGGTTCTGCACCTGCTGGTCGCCCAGCGCGGTGATGGTCAACGTGCCGCCAGCAGTGGTCAGGTAAGGCCCGAAGCCGGCACTGCTATCCACGCGCAGGATGGCCGGGGTTGCGTCCGGGTAGGCGCAATCGGTCGGGTTGTAACCCGCCGCAAAGGCAGCGATCGGCAACACCGGCGTATCCAGATAGGTCGACTGCCCGGGCATGAACGGATTGGTGTAGCAGAAGTTGCTGTAAGCCGGGTTGTATTGCGGGTCGGTGATCTTCGCGGCCAACGCAGCCGTGGCGACCACGTTGCCGTTTACGTCGACATATTGTCCAAGCGCATTGGTGGCCGGAATCGGGCCCGGATCGTTCATGCAGTTGATGAGCATGTTGGGTCCATAGCCGGACGGAGTCGGCGGATTCACCAGCCAGCTCGACGGCAACATCATGTTGTATGCGCCCCACTGGTCGGAATAGGTACGGCTGATCTCGCGGCCATTGAAGTCCTTGGTCGACACCGGAACGAACGGCACGGAAGCCTTCTCGCCGAAATCGGGCGCCGCCGCGTTGTACTCCGACGAGGCATCGTCAAGGATGATGCCGGTGTTGTTGGCGGCGACAGGCACTTCGGTGAAGACGAAGAACGTGGCACTGGCTTGCGTCTGGTCAGTCAGGGTGACCAGCTTTCTGTCACACAGCGGTCGATCCATGCCGGCGAACGGCGCGACCTGTTGCGCGGCCGGGAACAGGCTCAGGTAATCGGGCACGCGGTGCATATTGCCCACGCATTCCGGGAAAGAGATCATCGATGCCGTCACCCCCAGATCCGACGTCGGATTGCTCTGGAAGCCGGGATCGCCGGTGTTCGGGTCGAACGGGTTCCCGTCATTCAACGTGGCCTGGTCGGGCAGGATGAAGATGCTGGCCAAGGGGCCGAATTGCTGCGTTGTCTGCGCGTTGAAAGCGTCGCCGACGAGGATGTTCTTGTCTTCTTCCTTGACGATTTCATAGCCCGGCGGTGTCACGGCCTCGACCACGTACTGGCCGGGCGGCAGGCTGACCAGCGTTTGGCCGAATGCAGCCTGCGCCGCAGTCAGCGGATGCGCCGCGACATAGGCCGCACTCGGGAAATTGTAGCGCCCGTCATATGGAGCCGGCTGTACCTGGTTCCAGTTGTGGAAACCGTCGTAGCAACGGAATTGATCGTTGTTCAATGTGTAGTTGGTGAACGGATCGACCTGGGTCGTGTTGTATGGTGGCAATGCGCCTGCCGCCGGTCCCGGCAATTGCCCCGGGCACTGCATGTTGACTTGTGCTCCCGCCGTCACGCCAGCGGCCGCGGGAACCCCCGTGACGGGATTCCGCAACACCCCGTCTGCGCCGAGAATATAGTTCGCGCCATCCGAACCCTTGACAGTGTTCGCCCAGTCGTCCCAGCTGGACGTCTGCGTGGTATCGACCAGTTTCAGCGTCTTGGTGCCGTCGGGCAAGGTTGTCTGCTGGTACAAGTTCACCGTGACGCGCGGCACCAGCGGTTCCCAGATGGTCTGGATGTTGTAACGCTGGTCGTCAAACGGGCGCGTACTGCTGTAAACCACGGTGCCCTGGATGCCACCGTTCTCGCCCGGCGCGTAGGGTACACGTCCCCAGTTGATCAGGTTACGCTGGCTGATGAAACCCTGATTACCGTATGAATATGAACCAGGCACCTGCACGACGTTTGAACTGCAGGGCGCTCCTCCCGGACAGGCTGCATAGGTCGAGCTCCATAGTCCGGCACCAGGGCCGGTCGCATCCACCGCACCGCCGGCATCGACGAAGATATTGACGCCGGTCTGTTTGTAGCGCGTGGTGTCGGCTTCGCTCACATACCAGTTGAACAGCGGGAACAGTTCGGCCAGCAGACCGTTGCCGTTGCTGTCGGTCAGCGTCTGGTTGGAGATGGCACCGTTACGGAAACGGTTCGTCATCAGCGCATTGGGTATGCCGGGTTCACCGGGGTCATAGACGCCGTTCTTGTTGAGGTCCATGAACAGGTTCTGGTCATGCTGCGTGAACCAGCTCAACACCGGGATGTTGCCGAGAGCGACATTGGCGGTGCCAACGACGACTGCCTGGGTCTGGATGATCTGGTCCAGCCACTGGTCCCACACCGCCAGTTCATAAGTGCCCGGCGGGACGCCCGTCAGGGTGAAGTTGCCGTTCGCATCGCACTGGGCGGCAGCGATGGAAGGCCCGGTGCCGCTTTGCGAATTCAGTGCGACCTGGCAGGTCGTCGAGCTGAGCAGGTCATATGCGCCGGAATCGTACAGCGTCACGTCAGACGGATGCGACATATGCTCATTGGTGACATGTCCGGTGACCGTCTGCGCGCCGGTCAACCCGTTGGCCGCCGCATAGGCTGCCACGTGCGCCGGATTGACGAAGCCGATCGTGGTATGGAATCCGGGCGGGCCGAATTCCTGGAAGTACACGGGCTCCTTGACGCCGGTAAAGGCATCCTGGGCGGGCGTTCCTTCCAGTGTCTCGGTTTGCCACCAGACCTCGCCGGCTCCCTCGCGCCCCGCGCCCGGATGGGCATACACGTCATAGCGTGCCGGTGTCAGGTTCTTGATCAAGGCGTGTCCAGCCAAGGCGTATTTGGCAGGATCGGCTTGGGCAGTGCCAGCATTGGGATCGTTCGGGCAGGTGTAGATGACACCTACGACGTTGCCGGTAGCACTGGTGGCGGTGCCGTTGGTTTTGGTATTCCTGTCATCCGGGCAACCCGGCCTGCCGAGCAGCCAGTTGCTGAGCGGCATGTTGAAGGCATCGTAGGTTTGCTGGCCGGCGGGATCGCCAGTACGTCCGGCCGGGTCGAACAGGATGATGTTGAATCCGCCGAGCCCGTTTTCGTTGAGGTCGTTTTGCCCGTTGGTCGGCGCATTGTCCTCATAGATATAGACACTCAACTGTGCCGGTTCGAGCGGAGTGGCCTGCAATGCGATTGAAACCGGATTCCAGGCTTTGGCGGTGGTGGTACCAACTTGTACTTGCGGCTTGATTTCCGCGCCGCCCATCATGTGGCCGCTGCCGGCCGGGTCGCAAACTGTGGGATCGGTACTGCCGCAGCCGCCCACCGGGTTCCCGGCATCGCCGGGCAGGATGGAAATGTAGTAGTTCTTGGTTGGATCCAGAACGGCATCGGCGATCTGCGTCGCAACCTGTGCGGCAACCGCGGCGCCGCGCACCTGCTGTCCGCTACCGCAGCTCACGGCACCGACGCAACCGGTTGCGATCACCGGCATGTTGCTCCGGTGGAAACTGGTGCCCAGCGTGCGCGTCCCCAGCACGGGTGTTCCGGTCGGGTCAACCTTGAATGTCTGGTCTTCCTGGATGGTCCAGCGATAATCCGTAATTGCCATCCCGCTGGTCGCATCGACCACGGCCACATTGAGTCCGGTCGCCATGCCGGCGGGAACAAATGTGACGGTGGCAGTGGCGGGCGAGCTGGCGGTGCCCTGCGAATTGGTGGCCACATAGGTGAACTGGCAGGATGTCGTGCCGGTATTGGGAATTGCGGTAAATGATCCATCCGGGTTCACCGTTACCGAACTGCAAGTGCCCGCCGTGGCCAGCGATGCCGTCAGCGGGTACGAGCTTGGATCGCTGGCGTTGGTCAGCAAACCGGGACGCGATGCCGAGAACGTGCTGGCCAGGGTGCTGGTATAGGTTTGGGTGGCGGCTGTCGGTGCACCGCCGGTTCCGCTCGCGGCGACGTTCAATGTCACCGTTGCCGTTTGGCCGGTCGTATTGCTCGCCGTATAAGTGAAGGAATCGGTTCCCCTGAATCCCGCCGTTGGAGTGTAGATGAAAGTCCCGTCTGCATTGAAGCTCAGCGTGCCGGTGGCAGGTTGTGTAAGCGTCGACAATGTGGCGACTGCAATGTCGTTGAGTTTTACGTTGCCGTTGATCGCGGTGCTCAGGGGCACCTGATAGGAATCGTTGACCACTGTTGGTGTGGCAACGGCGGAAAATACTCCCGCTGCATAGCCGGTCGCAGTCGTGGTGTCGACTGGCTGATTGACCAGCAGGAATCCCTGCTGGCCGCCATCCGGCCCGTTTGCCGTGGTCAGGCTGAGCTGGCGGTCGAAGACACCAAATGTCGAGGGATTGAACTGACCGGCGGTGACTGACGGATTGACGATCACATCGTACGTCTTGCCTGCCGTGAGCAGCACCTCATCCTGAATTTTCGGAATGCCGGGTGCGACATTGCCATCCTCGGCGACGAGCGACATCGGCAGGCCGACCACGGTTGGGATGTGCGTGTGCGAGCCGGCGTTCAGAAAGCGCAGCAGCACATTGCCACTCGATTCGGAGGCGCCCACCGCGAACGCGGACTTCTGTGGCGCGGATTTGTCGTAGGCCTGGCCGTTGATCAGGAAATAGGTGGGTGTGTAATTCACTGCCGCCGGGTAACAGGTGTTTGCGGTGCTGGTGTTGCATGACGGGTCGTTCCAGCGCAGGTTCACATTGGTGCCGGCCATTGCCGCCGTGTCCACCTGGGCGTTCTGGATCGGGTCGATTTCGCTGAACAGCAGGGTTGCGTCGGAATCATAAGGGACACCGGCGCCGGCGTTGGCGGCAGGATAGGCATTGCCGCTGGCGAACGTCGTCACCGTGGTGCCATTTGGCACTGCAGGCGCCTGGGTCACGATCAGCACGCCGTAGAGTCCCATCGGTACCTCCAGCGATGGCAAGGTGGCGGCCTCATAAATGTAGCTGCCGGGACGCAGATTGTTCCAGGTCAATGTCGTGGGAGTCGTGCCGTTCGCGGCGACTTCGGTTGCCCATGACATCGCACGATCCAGTTGCGGTGGTGGTACGAATGCGGGGCTGGCCGCTGCGTTGTTCGGGAAGGTGCTGAAATTTTGCGCCGGATGTGCCGGGCTCGGCATCCGCGTCGGCATGCCCATGCCGCCGCCCAATTGCCCCAGGACCATGATGGAGGTCGGCACCGGCAGGCTGTTGGTCAGGTTGATTTGCAGCGTGTCGCCGGGTGCTGCGACGATGGTCGGCCCCGGAGCCCAGGCAGCGGTGCATGCGCCGGTGGTGCAGTATCCCCACATCGGCACTATAGCCCCGTCCGGCAAAGTGGCATTCATGCGTTGCGCAGTCAGGTTGACGGGGATGGTCGCTGCGGCAGCGGCACCGGCGTCCATGAGCATGACGACGGAAAGTATGGTCCACAGAGTCGCTTTGATATTAGGGGTTCTCATGGCTGAGCTCCTTCGCAATGGTTGCTTTTATAGAGATTCGTCGATGTACCAGGTGAACGGGTCGACGATCAGCATCATCATCATTCCGCCCGGAAACACATCGTTCGTTGTTATCTCGCGCTCGTTGTGGGAGTGCCACATGTACGCATAGCCTGCTTCAGAGGTGGGGCCGTTGAAGTTCAGCGTCCCCGGTGGCAGCGGTGTCGAGTTGAAGCCTGAGTTGGAGGACTGTATGCCCAGATAAGGCGTACCCGCGTACCACTGGCCGTTGGCGACGATCTGCGGATCAGGCGGCGTGATCGGGATAGGTTTGTTGTGGTCGGCGCACCATTCGCCATAGTTGGGGGCGAAATTCGTCGCCGTCGGATCGTTCGATACGCCGACCGTGTTGTAGCCGTAGGCATCCGGGTTACAAACGATGGGGTGCGACACCCCGCCTGCGTCGACCCATTGGTCTCCGCTATGATGGTTGTACACGTCCCAGTTCAATCCTTTGCCAGTCCAGGTGAAGATCGCATCGACGGTCTGCCCGGACACCGTGGGAATGGTGAACAACAACGGCCCGGCCAGTTTGGTCGCATCGCTCTGGCTCACTATCAGATTGCCGTCGCGTGCCAGCACGCGTGCATGGTTGCCGTGGAAGTGGAACGGATGCTGCCAGCGTCCCTGCCCGACCACGCGCATCAGCAGTCGCTCGCCGGGGTGGATGTGCGGGTTGCCGTTGTAGGGCTGGTGGATGTACGACGCGGAATAGGAGGCGTCCATGTCGTCCGGCATCGAGCGGCCGTTGATCAGGAAATAATTGGGGCGGTAGGGTTCGGTGGTAACCATGATCTCGGGGCATGATGTCGCGCCACCAGCCACGCTGGCAGCGCAGGAATTGACCTGATCCAGCGCCTGCTGGTGCATACGCGAATCGATCTCGCTGAATTCGAACAGATACTCGCGGTCGTAACAGGTCGCCGCGTGATCGTATGCGGTCGCCGCGAGCGAAAAAGGTCCCTGGGTGCATCCTGTCGGCGCTGCCATGGTTGGCAATACGACAATGGCTCCGTAAAGACCCATCTGGATCTGCAACTCGGGCTGGGTGCCGCTGTAATAGGAATAGGTGCCTGGATGGGTAGGCGTGAACGTGTAGCTTACCGTGCTGCCCGGTGCAGCTTCCTGCACCATCGCGCCGCCCACGCCGCCGCTCGCCGTGACCTGGAAGCCGGGAAACACAATCGAGGTATTTCCTGCTGCCAAGGGCAAGGAATTGGTCAGATTGATCGTGACGGCCTGGCCTTCAGTCACGATCATGGTCGGCCCCGGCAATTGCATGAGCGGGCAATTGGGTGCCGGGCCTGCGACGCCGGTCGCGGGCCTGGCCGCGAAACCGCTGGGCGTGGTGGTACAGCCGTAGCCCCAGGAATAGATCATGGCTCCGTCCGGCTGGCTGATGTAATCGGCGCTTGCGGTGAGATTGAAAACCGGCCCCGTGATGCCGTTGACCTCAGCTTGCGCCGTTGCTGCAAACAGCAGGCAAGTCGCGGCCGCGGAGGCAAAGAACCAGGAGGCGAGCCGGCGGAAATTTCTTGTCATTGGATTCATGGTCGTTCTCCTAGTCGACACGAATCTCGGTCATCATCCCGCCGAAGTTTTCAGCATCGTTGGAAAGACGATTGAGATTGGTGGTGTAGAGGAAGTAGGTGCAGGGGGTTGTGGCGGTGCAGTTCGCATAATCGGGACTGCTTGCATCCAGGATCGCATCCGTGGACTCGCCACCTCCCAGGGTGATCGAGTTGGTTGTGTAATACAGATTGTTGCCGGCCATGTCGCGCAACAGGCGCGCATTGTCTGCGATCACCTGCATCGGGATGCCGACCGTGGCGAGCGTATGGAACTCGGTGACATTGAGGTCGGAAATGCGCAGTAGCGCGCGGGTCTGACCAGCGCTTCTCTTGATCTCAATCAGGGTAGGCAGAGGTTGCGACGGCCGTGAAATTCCGTCAGATGACAAAGTTGCCATCGGCCCGTTGATTACCGGTTTGCCATCCAGGCCAGTGCCTGTATTAGTAACGTTGGTGTTGATGGTGTCCGGATAGCTGCGGCCGCTCAGCATGAAGTACTTGTCGTGCATGTCGGCGAATGCTTCCGGATTAAACGTCATGCCTACATAGTGGAAATTGGGGTCGAAGCTCATCATCTGGATCGGGTACTCGACGTCATAGCGGGTCGAGCCGTCGCCATCGTTGTAAGCGTACGTGGCTGTGCCGTTGTTGGTGACGCCGGTTGCGCCGCCGCTGGCCAGATTGGCGGTGACGGGCAGCGGAGTTTGCCCGGTGCACAGGATGTCGCTACAGCCGACGCCGGTTGCTGCCGGATCGACTGCCGCTTTCTTGTTTGCCGCTTCCAGTGCCGCTCCGATGTCGCCATTGACCCGGTTCTGACGTGGGCGCACATAGAGTTGCCCCACCATACCCATTTGCAGGTGTTCGGGCGGTGTAATGTGACAGTGCCAGAAATAGGTTCCGGCATCGGGCGCAGTGTAGTAATAGGTGAAGCTGCCCGCGATGTTAATGGCAACCGATGCGTCCGGCACGCCGTCAAAATATGAAGAAGCGTTGGGATAGCCGTGGAAGTGCACGGTGTGCTGCTCGAACAGGTCCGGCCGCATGATCATGCCGACATTGCTCAAGGTCAGAAAGAATTCGTCATCCTCGTCGATTGCCATCGTCGGCGCCGGAGAGTTGGCGGACAGGACGCCGTTGTTCATGATGGCTGCCGGTTCTATGCTGGCCGCATTGAGATCGTTCGGATCATTGGTGGGATTATTGAACACGTCAGCCGTCACGGTTCCAGGCAGCCCTTGATCAAGATTGCTCGTGCCTGAAAGCGGGCCAAACCCGAACAGGTATATCTGATGGCCGTCGCCCATGGTGGCAAAGCCGTCACCGCCGGCTATTTCCTGGCATTTGACCACGCCCGGATGATTCGGATCGACGGTGGACCCGTTGGGGTGAAGCGTGGTCGTGCTCGGGCATTGCACGCGAAACGATGCGCTATAGGCCAGAGAGGAGAACAGTGAAATTACTGCCGCAAACCCAAGTACGAAAAACTCGAGCACATACTTCCGTACCGGATGGCTTGATGTTGTCGCATTTTTCATGGCAACCCCCATGCTGTAGTTGCTACAAGTGAAAACCATCGTCGTTGGCCATTGTTATCAACACCGGGCCCGGCGCGGTACTTTGACTAGTTGGCGTGGAGTTTATTGCGTGTCCTGGATTGAAGCAGTGGGGTGGAACTGGTATTTCGATGGTAGTAATACCCTACAAATGAGGGAGGGGCCACGGCCGTGTCACATCGATGACGAAAAGCCCGCCATAACAGACTTGACCATTTGCAGAATCTCTTCTTCGCTCATTGAACCTTTGGGAATAAAGTGGCTTGCGCCTGCATCGAAAGCTGCTTGGCGATACTCGGGCAAGTCATAGGCCGTGATGACGATCACGGTGGTATCGGCATGGCTGACCTTGATGGCTTTGGTCAGGATGAGTCCGTTCGCGTCGGGCAAATTGACATCCATGAACACCAGATCGGGCACGCAATCCTGAATCTGTTCCAATGCAGCTTTACCTGCATCGGCTTCTGCAATGGACAACGACGGAAAACCGGAACTCAGGATATGGTTGAGCGAGTGGCGAAAATCCGCATTGTCATCAACAATTAGCGCTGACGTTTTGTTCATAAGGGGCGCCCGTAGTTATCGTCCAATCGGTGAACGAACAGCATGCAATTTATATTCTTGGTACCCAAAGGACGATACAGTAAGCAGTGTATATTTCTGCTGCCGAGGCCGTATCGCCAATACGCATATCCTTTGTCACAATAGGGCCGGACGCACCACAACAAGCTGGACAAGCTCATGGAACAGGTTTTCAATTGGCGGCGGGCACCACAAATGCATTGAAACATTTGAGGGGGAAGCTATGTCACACGACACGTCACACAGCACGATCAATGTGGATGCACCACAGGATAACTTCCCTCCTCCCAATTGCCCTTTTGATGATTGCCGGGCAAACAGGCTTGGGCAGACGCAACAGGCAAGACTGGAATGGGAATTCACCGCCGATTCGATACCTCAGCTCATCTTCCTGCTGGATCGCGACGAACATATTCTGCGCACCAACCGTACTCTCGAACATTGGGGCCTGGGTCAGGTTGTCAACGCGCCGGGACGCAAGATTCATGATTTGCTGCACCCGGATTGCAAGGACACAGATTGTCACCTGAAGCACATCTGGAGATATTCAGCAGGCAATAGGGCGCAGAATTTTGCCGTTGAATACCAAACCGAGGACAAATTCCTGCATCGCCACCTGAATCTGCATTTCCGCTTCCATCATTTGCCACAGGACGCCGAAGCCGGATTGATCGTTGCAGTCATCAGTGACATCAGCGACGTCAAGCTGGCAGAAACAAAACTGAAGAATTCCAAAGACGAGCTCGAACGCCGCATCGAAGAAAACACCTTCGCTCTGATCAGCACCAACATCCGCCTGCAGCAGGAAATCGAAAATCACAAGCGCATCGAAGAGAAGCTGGAAAAAAACCGCGCGGAATACAGCCAGCTGGTTGAAGCCATGGAAGAAGGCCTGGTCATTCTTGACAAACAGGGGGCGATCACCTACGCGAATCGGCAGTTCTGTAACACGCTGGGATATTCTCTCGAAGAAATGATCGGTCACACTCTCATGAACTATGTCGCCGCAGAAAACCGCCCCGCGCTCGAACGGCATATGGCCGAACGGGCACAGGGAAGCGTCGCCACCTATGTTGCAAATCTTGCAGGGGTGGACGGACAGAAATTCTGGGTGAAGATCTCGCCTACTCTGCTGAACGACCAGAAGGGAGAAACGACTGGCAGCTTTGCCATCATCGCCGATGAAGTCAATCATCTGAATGTGCAACAGGTGCTGCGCGAAACGTCAATAGGAATCGAAGACCTCTATGACAATGCGCCCTGCGGTCATTACATGCTGGACAATAAGGATTTTTTTGTAACGATCAACACCACCAAAACCAAATGGCTGGGATACACCAAAGATGAAATGATCGGGAAGTTGAGATTCCAGGACTTGCTCACGGAGGCGAGTGCGCGACAATATGCAAGCTACTACCCACGGCTCAAGAACGTTGGCCACGTGCGCGACCTGGAACTCGAACTGGTGCGCAAGGACGGCAGCATTCTGCCCGTGCTGCTCAGTGCCACGGCCATTCGCAACGCAGACGGGCAATTCATGATGAGCCAGGCCATCGTTTGCGACATCAGCTATCGCAGCAATGCCGAACAATCCCTGCGCGAATCCGAACATGCAAAGCGGATGCTGACTGCACAGGTCCTGTCGGCACAGGAAAAAGAGCGCAAAAGAATAGCCAACGAACTTCACGACGGCATCGGGCAGACGCTCAGTGCGATCAAGTTCTACGTTGAGAACGCCATAAGCAAACTGAACGAACGCACGATCGACGATAGCATACGGATATTTGGCAATGTCATCCCGAAACTGCAGGGTGCCATTGAAGAGATGAGGCGCATCTCGATGGATCTGAGGCCTTCGATGCTGGACGACATCGGCACGCTTGCCACGCTGTCCTGGTTCTGCAGACAGTTCCAGGGCGTATACGAATCTTTTCGAATCGAGCTTCTGCTCGACATCAAGGAAAGCGACATCCAGCTTCCGCTCAGGACCGCGATCTTCAGGATCGTACAGGAAACCATGAATAACTGCGCCAAATACAGCCAGGCGAATTGCATCCACATCAGCTTGATCAAAACCTGCAAGGAAATCGAGCTCACTGTCGAAGACGATGGCCGGGGCTTCGATCATGCCGAGGTGTGCGCCAGGATCGCGAACGCCGGTGGCGGAATGGGACTGGTCAGCATGCGGGAGCGTGCAGAATTATCCGGCGGTACGTTCTCGGTCGAATCGGCCAAATGCAGAGGGACCAGCGTGCGAGTTACCTGGCCGTTCCAGGAATCGTCCCCCTCCCCGTCAACAACAGCTTGAGCGCCAGATAGATATCGCAAACGCTACTGCGGAATGAACCCCGGGCCGTCACGACATCGAAACCATCCCTTTTTCGATGGCATAAGACGTCAGCACGGCGGCATTGTGCAGATTGAGCTTGCGCATCAGGTTGGAGCGGTGCTTTTCCACAGTCTTGACGCTCACGCACAGGTAGCTTGCGATATGCTTGTTGCCCTGTCCTTCGGCGATGAGCTTTAGCACTTCTCGCTCACGTAATGTAAGCGTATCCCAGGCTGATGCCGGATTGATGCCCTTGCCGCCGTCAAGGTAGCCGTTAACGACTTTCTCCGCGATATCGGGGCTAAGGTAGGTCTTGCCGTTGAGGACGCTTTTGATCGCCAGAATCAATTCGTCATGAGTGGCGTGCTTGAGCACGTAGCCGTCCGAGCCGGCGTGCAGGGCTTCACGGATATACTCCTCCGCCTTGTGTACCGTGAGAACCATTATCTTGATCGCGGGATAACGCTTTTTGATTTCCCTGATCGACTCGGTGCCGTTGGTGCCCGGCATGGAGAGATCCATCAGGATCAGGGTTGGAGAAAGACTGCCGGCCAGGCGGATCGCATCCTTGCCGTTATCTGCTTCGCCGACGACCTCGATGTTCGGATCGGAAGACAGCAGCGAGCAAATTCCCTGCCGTAATAACGTGTGGTCTTCCACCAAAAGAATGCGCTGTTTCTGGTTCATGATTCCCCCCTCCCATTTTTATTACCACAATGGCTTGTCCCCGGTCGAATCGAAGCTAGGTCTCTGAACTGCTGCAATCTGGCGCTGCTGGTATGCGAACACCCATTCGGAATATTTTACGGCGCCGTCGAAACTGTTGCCAGCCGACCCGAACCCGGCAACCTTGATGGGATGCATTTCCGACAGACTATGCACGCCTATTATTCCACCATCCCCTCCCCGTACCAGCCCCCATTCGCTGGCCCCTGTCATCGGATCGCGGTATATCTTGCGCAAATAGCGCCGCGTGTAAGCATACTGCGAATCCTTGAGCAAATCTTCCAGACTGGACGGAAATTTGGCATGGTTCAAATGATACAACCCGATCGCGATGCGAAACTGGTTTCCTGCGAATAACAGTTCGCGCTCCTTTTCCCGCTGTACGGCGGTATGCCAGACTTCCGCAGTAGCTCCCAGTACTGCCCCCATCACGACGATCACCAGCAACAGTACCAGATAGGTAAACCCGCCGTTGCCATGTCTTTTGGTCAGGTGCCGCATCGCTACCACTCCTTGTATGGCGATCCATCGGCTGCATTGCCTTCAGCGCCGCTATGGACATCATAGACGCCGCCCTTGTCAGGGTCTTCCGGCGGTACGGTGATCCAGGTCGACGTGCTTTCGGTTACCGGGTCGCGCGGAATGTTGCGAAGATATTTGCGACTCACCAGATCGTCCAGCGTAGCGGGATATTTGTCGTTATCACCATAGAATTTATCCAGCGCATCGCGCATCAACGTCAGGTTCTCCTTCAGCACGGCATCCTTGGATTTCTGCACGCTGCCGAAATATCGGGGCACGGCCAGCGAGGCCAGCATGGCGATGATCAGCATCACCACGATCAGCTCGATCAGCGTGAAACCCAGAAGCCTGCGCGGTAAGGATGCCATCTCACCACTCCTTGTAGGGAACGCCGTTGATTCCGGTTCCCGTAACCGGCACGTACACGTCAAACACATCATCGCCCTCCTGCGGGTCGTCGGCACTGCTGGCATAACTGCGCTTGCCCCATGTATCCACAGCGGGAATGCTGCTGTCGCGCACGAATGGATCGCGCGGGATACGCCGCAGGAAATACAGCTTCTGCTCTTTCTGGCTCAACGCATCGTTCACGCCCTGCACCAGGATATTGAGCGTCGGCGGATAGCCGGACTCCCCCACTTTCTTGATGATGTGTCCTTCGTCGTATGCCTGTTTGTAGGCATCGATAGCACCGCGGATCTGTCTCAACGCCGCATGCAGCTCCTGCTCCTTGCCACGCTGCACGGTCAATTCGGCCATGGGCAGCGCGATGGTGGAAAGCATGGCCAGGATGGCCAGCGTCACCACCAGTTCGATCAGGGTGAAGCCGCGAGAAAAGGGTATGCGCACGATGTTCATGGCAGCAATGCGACGTTGTGCGGAGCGGGCAGATTGACTTTGACCTGATCGCCTGCAGCATTCACGGCCGACCCGGACACCGAAATTGGCACCTGCGGATTGGCGGCCGTCACCTTGAACGTCAGCACGGCCAGACTGCCGCGCCCGCCTGCCCCCTCCAGTCCAGGCTGCGAAACATCCACCGAGACCTGTCCGCCCGTCGGGTCGACATTGCTGCTGAACACGGTCTGCGCGTTGTTGCCCTTGAGGAAATCCCCCTCGGCCACATCCACGACTTGCAGGGCTGCCGGGTCGTACACCACTTTGAGCGGCACGTCGACGACCTTGCTGCCGGTCTGGGCATAGACCACGACCTTGAACTGGTCACCGACCTTGGCCTGCGACGCGCCTTGCCAGGACAGCATGAGTGGCGGCGTGGCCGGTTTCACGCCTGGCAGCAACTTGCCGGGTGCAAGCGCGGCAACGACCGGAAGCGTCGGTACGGCCAGGACTTGCGGCGATGCCGCCTGCGTTACCGGTTCAGGCTGCGAAACGATGCCGCCGGGTGAGGCAGCCGGTGCGGCCTGTGCCAAAGGCACCGCAGCCTGCTGCGACTGCAGCGGTGCGGGAGCTGCGCCTGCGGCCGGCAGGGCTGGCATCACAGGCTGCGGATGGAACGGTGCCGCCTGGGCCAAAGCCTGCAGCGCGGGCATGGTCGCGCTGCCGGTATTGACCATGCCCACGGGTTGCAACGAAAGCGGCCTGTTGCGCAACGTGTCTTCAGTGCCGGACCAGAATTCCGCCAGGTCGACGTCGGGGCGATGGATGTTGCGAATGATGTGCGGCGTGATGGACAGGATGATTTCCGTCTTGCGCTTGTCGTCGCCGTTGCTGGAGAACAGATGTCCGAGTATCGGCAGATCGCCCAGCCCCGGAACACTGGCGGAGGATTTTCTGTCCTCATCGTTGATCAATCCGGCCAGCACCTGTGTCTCGCCGTCCTTGAGGCGCAGCACCGTGTTCACGTTGCGCGTGCCTATCTGGTAAGCGACGCTGCCGGAGGCGGCATTGGTCACCTGGTTGGCGATCGTGCTTACTTCCAGGTATGTCTTGATGGCGACCTCGCCATCCATGTGGATGTCGGGCTCGACTTCAAGCTTCAGCCCTACATCCAGGTACTGCACGCTGCCCGTCACCACAGGCGTTCCGGTAGCTACCGGCGTCACCGAGTTGGTGATGACCGGGACCCGGTCGCCGATCATGATCTTGGCTTTTTCATGCTGCTTGACGCGGATGCGCGGGCTGGCCAGCAAGTTGCTGTCGCCCAGCTCCTTGCGCAGATCGAGCGTCATCGACAGCGGCGTCACGTTGATGGCGTCGCCATTGATATGGCGCAAACCATTCACGGTCAGCGGAACCGCCGGGGTGTTCGTTGTCACCACCGCCCCGCCGGAAGTGGTGGTTGCGGTGGATGTCGCCGGCGTTGCGTTCACCGACAGGCCAAGCTGGTTGGGCCACTTGACACCCAGCTGGGTCAGTTTGGAATGCAGCACTTCCAGCACTTCCACTTCCAGCATCACCTCGGGCTCGTTGATATCCTGCGAGGCAATCAGCTTCTCGGCCATCTTCACGGCCTCCGGCGTATCGCGAATGATCAGCGAATTGTTCTTTTCATTGACATAGATGTCCTTGGTCTTCAGCATGGTCTTGATCATGGTCTGCATCTGCTTGGCATCGGCATTGGTCAGCTGGAAAGTACGGATGACCAGATCCTGGTATTCCTTGATCTTGGCCGGCGTATTGGGATAGATGAACACCGTGCTGTCGTTGAGTACTTTCTTTTCGAGCTGGTTCTGCATCAGGATCAGGTCGAGCGCGTCCGCCACCGAGGCATCTTTCACGAAGATGCTGGCCTTCAGATCGTTCCGCATGTCGCGATCGAGCAGGATGTTGATGCCGCTGCTGCGCGACAGCGCCTCGAACACCATTTTCAGGTTGGCATCGCGGAACTGCAGTGTGACGGGTTGCCTGAATTTCGATTTCAATGTCGGCATCTGCATTTCCGTGTTCATGGCCTGCTTTTCCTGGATCTGGCGGCGCAGCGCGAGCGCCTGGGCGTGGTCCGGATTTTCGATGAGGATGTCCTGCAGCTTGTTCTGCGCCGCTTCCAGGTCGCCCTTGTCAAACAGGGCATTCGCTTCTGCCAATAACGCTTTGTGCCGCTTCGCCTTCTCGATGGCCGCTGTGCCCTCCCTGGCCCGCGTGTTGTCCCTGTCTATCGCCAGCACGCGCCTGTAGTACGGATACGCTTCCTCATCGCGTCCCTGGTCGTGCAGCCGGTCCCCCGACAGCAGCAGAAAATTGATTGCCCGGTCGCGTTCGCGCAAAAGGTCGGCCCGCCTGTCCATGCTGTGCGGATGCTCCTTTGCCTGCCGCTCCAGCTTTGCCAGTCCGTCTTCAATATGGCTTTCGTCATTCAAGTCCAGCACCTTGATGCCCTGATCGGCACAGCCGATCAATATCGCGGCCAACAGCACGGACAGTGCCCGCTTGTTGCTGTAGTTGATCGTCATGATGCCTCCCCGATGTTGATGGTTTGCTGAATGTTCAACGGCAGGTAGATCAGAACCAGCTGACCCGATGCGATGCCTTCCACGCGGTAGGTACCTTCAAGCACATCGCCCGGCGATACCGAATAGACCTGGCCGCCCTTGGTCAGAAAGATGATCATGCGTCCGTCCTTGCCCTGGTAACTGCCCATGTAGGCGTACGGCATCGGCGGCGCGGTCGGTGGTGGGGGCGGCGGCGGCGGCGGGGGCGGAACCGGCTTCGGCTTGGGCGGCGCGACGTACCAGGACTTGCCCTTGAAAATGTCGACCGTCTTGTGTTCGGTCTGGGCACGCTTGCCGAGTTTTTCCAGCCCGGCAACCGGCGCAGGATCCGCTTTCGGTCCTTCTGCGAGATTCACCTTCAGGACCGATGTGGCGTCATCGCTCTCCCGTGCAACCGCACGCAGGCTGACGGTAGCCAGCAGCACAACGGCCAGCACACACCATCCTGTTTGCGCCCGATTCATGATTCAACCTCCAGGTGCAAGGTGAGGATGACTGTAGAGACGAGTGCCTCGTCACCGATTTTCTGGCGTTCGAACTTCACGTTGTCGAGTGAGGCGATGGGCACCTCGGTCAAAACATCGTCGATAAAGCCGCGCAAGTTCGGGTACGAGCCCTTGACCGGCAGCGTGACCCGGTAGAGCAGCAACCTGCTGATCTTGTCGTGGATGACCTGGTACTCCCCCTGGCGCAAGACCAGTTTGTTCATGGCCGCCGCGTCGGATATCTTTTCCACCCAGTCCGGGATGCTGCGTTCGGACGGAAAGAATTTGTAGAATGCCGCCAGCTGCGCCGGTGAGGCCAACCGGGTGAGCTTCGAGTTGGCGTGTTCTGCCATGCGGGCTTCTTCCTGCAATTCCTGGAAGCGGTGATTCATGGCCCCCACCTCGTTCAACGCGGGAGCAACCATCGAAAGATAAAACCCGGCGGCAAATGCCAGCAGGCCGCCCGCCACCATCCATGGCCAGGTCATGCGCCCCAGCCAGCGCCGAATATGCCATTTGGCTTCTTTTAGCGATATCACGTCCATGATGCATCCAGTGTGAAACGGATCGGCTTTTCGGGATTCTGTTCCTGCACCTGTTGATGCTTGAGGTACACGCTGGTCATCGCCTTGTTTGCCTGCAGGATGCGTATATAGGCAAACAGGGCCGCGGAATTCTTTGCTTCGCCGCGCAGGCGGACCAGTCTCTTGCCTGCATCCGGCTCTATGCCCAGCAGCGCGATGTTGCTGCTGTTTGCTTCTTCCAGTGCGTCGAACAGTTCACTCCACGGCAGGCTCAATTGCATGATCACCTGGTTGGCTACCTTGATCTCCGCGCCGGTCTGCTGCGCATCGGCAACCGCAGTCATCGCGCCCGAACGCCCCGGATGCAACTTGTGCTCGGCTTGCGCCACTTTTTCTTCGAGACGTGCGGCCTGTCCGGACACCTTGTGGTAGTAGAACCCCATCGCCACGACAGCCACCACTTCCAGCGCCAGCACGATCATGCCGATCCGGTGCTGGGCAAGGTTGTCACGGCGGAAATCAAGAGATAGTGGACGCATCGCTCTGTTCGCACCTGATTATTGGAAAACGAATACCGGCGTGCGGCATGGCATCCGGGATTGATCGCAGTTGATATACCACTCATCCGGAAAATCGCCCGTGCCAGCGAATCCCGGTGCATACAGGTACACCGCACCGCGTTCCGTTGCCGATTCGGAAACCAGGAATTCCCGTTCCAGCAGTTTCTGCAGTGCGTCCTGCCAATCGGCGCCGACCTTCATGGTGCGCAAAGTGTGCCAGTGCCCGTGCTGCAGCAGCGACACACACAATCGTCCAGGTTCGGCGACGACAAACCACACGACGGAATCCGGCATATCCTTTCTCCAGCGGTTGAAAATTTTCATGAAATACGGCTGCAACGAAACCAGCCGCACGTTGTACGCCGTGGCGACACGCTCAAGACCGTCCAGCAGGTCCTGGTCGATGGCACAGGCAACTTGCGTTTCGCCATAACCGCCCGGGCTCAAACGCAAAGCCCAGCGCTGGGCGTCCTCGCCGAAGGTACGGGTAAAACACAGGCGGGCGAATGCCTGCTCTTCGTCCTGATCGCTGATCTCGTCGCTCCACGGCACCAGCGCATAACGCACGAAATGGCTGGACAGCATGACCTGTGCATCCACCTTTTCGCCTTTCAGGTTGTGCAGGCCCGCCTCCAGTCCCTCCAGCGCTTTGGCCCACGGTTTCTGGCCGTGTGCCGGCGCATCGCAGTGGATCTCATGCCGGGCCACCGTTTCCGGCTGCAGCCCGCGGCCCAGGTGCACCATAGCCACCTTTGCGGGACCCAGGGCAATGCGCAACTCATCACGCAACAAAAGTGACACGATTGATCTCCTGTAAAGTGGTTTCACCGTTGTGTACCAGCTTGACTGCGGCCTCGCGCAGGAAGCGCGTGCCGTTGCGATGCGCCATCTCCTTGAGTACGCGGATGGGTTCGCGCGCCACGATCATTTCGCGCAACTCGTCGTTCAGGTAAAGCAGTTCGGCGATAGCCTTGCGCCCCTTGAAGCCGCTGCCGCGGCACTGCCCGCAGCCGCGCCCGATACGAAAATCGAAATCGTTGTCCGGGCTGATGCCCGACAGCTTCAGCAATTGCGCATCCGGCTTGTCCGGTACCGAGCAGTGCGGGCAATTGATGCGCACCAAGCGCTGCGCGAGGATGCCGTTGATGGCGGAGACGAAACTGTAGAGGTCGACGCCCATGTGCATGAAGCGCCCGATCACGTCGAACACGTTGTTGGCATGCACCGTGGTCAGCACCAGATGGCCGGTGAGTGCAGACTGGATGGCGATCTGCGCGGTCTCCGGATCGCGGATCTCACCGACCATGATCTTGTCCGGGTCGTGGCGCAGGATGGAACGCAGCCCGCGCGCAAAGGTCAGGCCCTTCTTCTCGTTGACGGGTATCTGCAGCACGCCGGGCAACTGGTATTCCACCGGGTCCTCGATGGTGACGATCTTGTCCTGGCCGCTGTTGATCTCGGTGATCGCACCGTACAGCGTGGTGGTCTTGCCCGATCCGGTCGGGCCGGTGACCAGCATCATGCCGTAGGGTGCGTTGGCGAGCTGGCGCAGCATGGCGATGGCCTCGTCGTCGAATCCCAGCGAATCCAGGCGCAGGCCATTGACCTGATCGGACAGGGTCTTCTTGTCGAGGATGCGCAGCACCGCATCTTCGCCAAAGATGCAGGGCATGATGGACACGCGGAAATCGACTTCGCGCCCGCGGATGGTGACCTTGAAACGCCCGTCCTGCGGCACGCGCCGTTCGGCAATATCCAGCTCCGAAATGATCTTGATGCGCGAGATGACCTGCTCGGCGAGATCCACGCCTTCCACGGTGTTCATGGTGTTCAGCACGCCGTCGATGCGGTATTTGATGATCAGGCCGGACGGGCCGGTTTCCAGGTGGATGTCGCTGGCTTCCAGGTTCAGCGCGTCGTACAGCGTGGAGTGCACCAGCTTGACCACCGTGCTGGTCTCCTCGCCTATGCTCTTGAGCGAAAGGTCGTCCACGCGCTGGCCGTTGCGCGTGGTGCTGCCGCTGGTCGCGATCACGCTGTCCATCGCGCGCATGCTTTCCTCGTGCCGCGTCAGGTAAGCCGCGATGTCGGCGGAATGCGCCAGATACCATTCGAAATTCACCTGCACATGCTCTTCCACCCAGGCCTGCAAGTCGGTATCGAACGGATCGCCCAGCACCACCAGCAGCCGGTCTTCGACATTGCGCAGCGCGAGGCATCCATGCGCCGCCGCCTCGGCAAACGCGACGACATCGAAAGCAGGTTCCAGCCCATACAACGTGTCCATGCCGAGCACCGGAAAGTGCAGCGTCGCGCCCAGCACATCGGAAAATTGCTGCGGCGACAGCGCCATGCTTTCTTCCAGCACCTTGCACACCGACTGGTGTGTCCTCGCCGATTCCGCACGCGCGGCACGTATCTGCTCCTGCGTGATGACCGGCACCTCAAATTGTTTCATCATGTTCATTGGATACTCCCGGCAAGTTCAAAAATGGGGAAATACATCAGGATCACGATGCCGCCGATCACCAGCCCGATGAAGGCCATCAGCAGCGGCTCGAACAAACGGGTGAACCAGTCCACCCAGCGTGCCATTTCCTCGTCGTAGAAATTCGCGATGCGTTCCGTCATCTCGCCCATGCCGCCGGTATGCTCGCCGACGCGCAGCAGGCGCAGCGCTACCGGGGTGGTCAGCCCATAGGTTTCCATCGCGTAGGAGATCGGCTGACCCTCGCGGATACAGTCCGAGGCCAGCGCCAGTTGCTTGCGCAGGGCCTGCTCCAGCAAACCGGAAACCATTTCCAGCGCCATGACGATGGGGATGCCGCCGCGTAGCAGCATCCCCAGCGTGCGGTAGAAACGCGCCAGCTGGTACACGCGGATATGCTCCCCGACCGCCGGGATGCGCCACAGCATACGCATCACCCATTGCCGGAAACCCGGCCGGGTAACCGTATAGATAATGGCCGCTGCGCTGCCTGCGCTCAAGGCAGACACCAGCGTGCGATGCGTCTCCAGCAACTGCCCCCATTGCATCAGCATGCGCGAAAAGAACGGCAGGTCGCTGCCGATGTCCTCGTAGACTTTGCTGAACCGGGGCACCACGTACAGCATCAGGAACAGCGTCACCAGCGCCCCGGTCCCAAGCAGCAGCATGGGGTAGATCGAAGCACTGACGACCTTCTTGCGCACCACATCCATGCGCGACTGGTAATCGATGTAGCGCGCCAGCGATTCGTCGAGATCGCCGGTCTTCTCGCTGGCATGAATCGTGGCAATGTAGAGCGGCGGAAAGATTTCGGGGAATTGTTGCAGGGCGTGGGATAGTGCATGTCCTTCGTACAGGCTCAAGATGACGCGCTGCAGGATATTGCGGTTGTGCGGATGGCGTTCCTTCTCCACCATGGTCTCCAGTGCCTCGACCTGCGTCAGGCCCGCATCGAGCAAGGCGCGCAGTTCCTGGCTGAACAGCATGAGCGAGAACCTGGTGCCGCCTGTCTGCGGCCACCGCAGCCAACGCTGCTGAGCCTTCACCGACAGCACATCGTAGCCCTGCGCCTGCGCCTGGCTGGCGGCATCATTGATATCGGCAGCCTCGAACGAGATAGCGATCACATCCGTTCCAGCTCGCACTGCTTTGACCTCATAGTGCATGGGTGCCTCCCTGGCGAATATCAATTATAGATATCCGCCGCCTCACCTTCGCCGCCGGGTTGTCCATCCTTGCCATAGGAATACAGATCGAATTCGCCACCATGTTCGCTTGGTATCATGTAAAGATATGGATTGCCCCACGGATCCGGCGGCACGGCTTTCTTCAGGTACGGTCCATCCCACTTAGGCTCATTGGGGGGGGCAGCATTCAGTGCACTCAGCCCCTGTTCCGAGGTCGGGTAATGGCCGGTATCCAGACGGTACTGGTCCAGCGCTTTCTCCAGCGCAACCATCTGCGACTTCGCCACCTTGATCTCTGACTTGCCGATCTGGGCGAAATACTTGGGCCCGACATAGCCGGCCAGCAATCCGATGATGACCATCACCACCAGCAGTTCCAGCAGCGTAAATCCGGATACAGACTCAGGTACTGATAGGGCTCTCTCTGTGTAGTGCCGCATGTCGGTCCTCCCTTGTGTTTGCGCAAGAATAGGCAAAGGGACTGTAAGGAGCCATGGGGGAATTACTGTATTCCTGCATACAGGGAATTTTGTATTTGCAATTATGGTGAATACTGTATGCCGGGACGTACGGATATTATTTTGATCGCCAGACTTTAGTAAACGCTCGAGCGCCAATCCGGGAACATCGTTGCCTGAGTTCGATCTTCGCCCTGGATGAATCGCTTCATGTGCACACTCCCACGATTCCCCGATACTTCCATTAATGCATCAACAGATTCCACACGTACACCTTCGATACGTTTTTACACAGTCCGGGCCAACTGCGGACAGTCGCGCCAAGGATTCAGAAGCTGATGGTACGCACTGACGGCCAATATCATTTCATGCATTTTGGGAGGTTTTTTCTGCGGCAAAATCCGGCAAAATCAACCTGAAATAACGAGTATTCGGGGTGATATGAAGCGAGGTGAAATTACGCAAGCATTTGGTGCGAAAGGAGAGACTCGAACTCTCACGCCTTGCGGCGCTGGAACCTAAATCCAGTGCGTCTACCAATTCCGCCACTTTCGCATTCGGAGCCGGGACAGCTCCAAGGGGCGCGCATTATAACCGAGTGATTTCTAGTTCGGCGCAAATTCCACCACGGCTCGTCCATGCGCCTGGCCGTCGATCAACCTTGCACAGGCTGCCGGCAACTCAGCGAAACCGATGCGATGGGCGATCTCGTCCAGCCGGTCGATACGCAGATCGCCGGCCAGGCGCTGCCATATCTGTTTGCGCAATGGCATCGCGGTTGCAGCAGAATCCACGCCCAGTAATTTGATTCCGCGCAGGATGAAAGGAAAGACGGAGGTATGCAGCTCGGCCCCGCCGGCATTGCCGAAGCTGGCGATGGCACCGTCTTGCTGCATGGTACGAGTGAGCCAGGACAGGGTCTCGCCTCCTACGGCATCCAGCGCCCCCGCCCACTGGGCTTTTTCCATAGGTCGCTTGCCGGTGAGATCGATCTCGCTGCGCAACAGGACTTCGCTCGCGCCCAGCGAAAGCAGGTATTCCCGCTCCGCCGGCTTGCCGGTCAGCGCAACGACCTGGTACCCGAGTTGCGCCAGCATGCGTATCGCCAGGCTGCCCACCCCGCCGGTCGCGCCGGTGACCAGTACTTTACCTTTCCCGGGCGTCAATTCGTTCTGCTCGAGGCGATGGATCGCCAATGCAGCCGTAAATCCGGCGGTACCCAATGCCATCGCATCGAACAAGGAAAGGGATACTGGCAAAGGCACCACCCAGTTCGCCGGCACCCGCACATATTCGGCAAAACCGCCGTCATGCGCGACCCCCATGTCGTAACCGGTCACCAGTACCCGATCACCGGCCTTGAAGCGCGCATCCTGCGATGTCTCCACCACGCCGGAGACATCGATCCCGCCGACACACGGAAATCGGCGAATGACTTTACCCGCCCCCGTTGTGGCAAGTGCGTCCTTGTAATTGACACCCGAGAAATGGGTGCGGATGACCACCTCTCCCGGATCGAGATCGTCCAGCGTCAACTCGACGAATCGGCCTTGCGATTTGCCGTTTTCGTCGAAAATGCGGAAAGCATTGAATGTCGTCATTTACAGATCCAGCAGCACGCGACCGGGGAACTCCAGCGCTTCTTTGATGGTTGAAAGGAATTGCACCGCTTCGCGCCCGTCGATGATGCGATGGTCATACGACAGTGCCAGATAGTTCATCGGGCGGATCACCACCTGGCCGTTCTCGGCGACCGGGCGATCCTTGGTGGCATGGATGCCGAGGATGGCGCTCTGCGGGGGATTGATGATGGGTGTCGAGAGCATGGAACCGAATACGCCACCGTTGGAGATGGAGAAAGTTCCGCCGCTCAATTCTTCCATGGTGAGCTTGCCGACTTTGGCGCGCGCCCCAAAATCCACGATGTTCCTCTCAATGTCGGCCAGCGAAAGCTGGTCGGCATCGCGCAGGACAGGCACGACCAGTCCGCGCTCGCTGCCAATGGCCACACCGATGTCGAAATAACCGTGGTAGATGATGTCCGTTCCGTCGACCGACGCATTGACGATGGGGAATTTCTGCAAAGCCAGCACCGCCGCCTTGACGAAGAAAGAAGAGAAACCGAGCTTCACTCCGTGTTTCTTCTCGAATGCATCCTTGTATCTGTTGCGCAACTCGATCACCGGCTGCATGTTCACTTCGTTGAAAGTGGTGAGGATGGCTGCATTCGACTGCGATTGCAGCAGGCGCTCGGCGATGCGCTGGCGGATGCGGGTCATCGGCACGCGCTGTTCTGGACGGTCACCCGTCGGTACGACGACCGGAGCAACTGCACTGGATGAGGCAGTTTGCTGGACCACTCCCAGTACATCCTCTTTGGTCACCAGACCATGCCGACCGCTGCCCTGCAGGCTGGCCGCATCCACATCGTGCGCATGCGCCAGTTTGCGCGCAGAAGGAGAGACTGCTACGGGCTGTGCTGGCGCTTTGGCGACACTCGCTGCCGGTTCCGCGGAGACCGCAGGCGTGGTTGCGGGAGCAGCCGTTTTTGCCACACCATCGGTGTCGATCTGGGCGATGACTTCGCCGCTGGCCACTTTCGTTCCATCCGTCTTGACGATCTTCGCCAGCACTCCGCTTTTGATGGCGGGTAATTCCAGCACCACTTTGTCGGTCTCGATATCGATCAGGTTCTCGCCCTCATTGACTGCTTCGCCGACTTTCTTATGCCAGGTAAGCAAAGTTGCTTCGGAGACTGATTCCGAGAGTTGCGGGACTTTTACCTCAATTATCATTTTCAGTTCCTCGTGTTATCTGGTCCAGACAGACATTCATTCGACCGAACGCAACTCATGGTGTCTGTCCAGGGGATTGTTCTTCACATCCAGATCCGGACGGAAGGCGGCCTCGATCACTTCCTTCTGCTGCTCGTTATGCGTGGCCAGATACCCGGCTGCGGGCGAAGCAGAAGAGGGACGCAATGCATAATCAAGACGCATACCGGTGCGCATATGGCGCAACAGGTAATGCTGGACGCGATGCCATGCCCCCTGGTTGCCGGGCTCCTCCTGGCACCACACCACCTCTGTCGCATTTGGATAGGCTGCGACCTGTGCCGTGAATTCGTCGTGCGGGAAAGGATAGAGCTGCTCTAACCGGATGATGGCCATATTCTCGATGCCCTTTTCGCGGCGGTGCTTGATGAGGTCGAAATACACCTTGCCGCTGCATGCGATGATGCGCTTGACCTTTGCTGCATCCAGCGTATCGGCTTCCGGCATCACGGTCTGGAACGTGCCCTCCGAAAACCATTTCAGCGGCGACGCCGCATCCTTGCTGCGCAGCAGGCTCTTGGGAGTGAACACGATCAGCGGCTTGCGATAGGGGCGCACCATCTGGCGGCGCAACAGATGGAATATCTGCGCAGCAGTGGACGGGATGCACACCTGTATGTTGTAGTCGGCACAGAGTTGCAGATAGCGTTCGATGCGGCCGGACGAGTGCTCCGGCCCCTGTCCCTCGTAACCGTGCGGCAACAGCATGGTCAGTCCGCACAACCTGCCCCACTTGGCTTCGCCGGAAGCGATGAACTGGTCGATGACGACTTGCGCGCCATTGGCGAAATCGCCGAACTGCGCTTCCCAGACGGTCAGCGTGTTCGGCTCGGCAGTGGCGTAACCGTATTCGAAGCCCAGCACGGCCTCTTCCGACAAGATCGAGTCGATCACGATGAAGTCGGCCTGATCCTGCGCAATGTGCTGCAGGGGTATGAACGAATCCTTGTCCCACTGCACGCGGTTCTGGTCATGCAACACAGCGTGGCGATGGAAGAAAGTACCGCGTCCGCAGTCCTCTCCGGAAAGTCGCACCGGATAACCCTCCGACACCAGACTTGCGTAAGCCAGATTCTCGGCCATCCCCCAATCCAGCGCCAGCTCTCCCTTGCCCATCGCGATGCGGTCGGCAATGATCTTTTCCACGCGCGAGTGCAGTTTGAAATTCTCCGGCAGTTTGACCAGACGCTCTGCCAGCTGCTGCAAACGTTCGCGCGACAGACTGGTCACGGCAGGCGTCTGCCACGAGACCCCTCCCTTGAATTTTGACCAGCTCACCGCGAATTCTTCCTTGAATCCGGTCAACACCGGCTGGATGGGATTGCGACCTTCATCCATGGCGCGGCGGTAATCGACCACCATGGCATCCGGTTCACCGGCTGCCAATACGCCCTGCTCGACCAGCCGGCCGGCATACAAGGCGCGGGTACCGGGATGTTGATTGACTTTCCGATACATCAGCGGTTGGGTGACCAGCGGTTCATCCTGTTCGTTGTGTCCCAGCTTGCGGAAACACACCATGTCCACCACCACGTCCTTGCCGAACTGCATGCGGTAGTCGAGGGCGATCTCGGTGACCAGCAACACTGCTTCCGGATCATCGGCATTGACATGGAATATCGGCGCTTCGACCATCTTCGCCACATCGGTACAATACAGCGACGAGCGTGTGTCGCGCGGATCGGAGGTGGTAAAACCGATCTGGTTGTTGATCACGATGTGCACGGTACCGCCCGTCCCGTAACCGCGCGTTTGTGACAGGTTGAACGTTTCCTGATTCACGCCCTGCCCGGCGAATGCGGCATCGCCGTGCAGCAGGATCGGCAACACCTGTTTGCCTTTCAGATCCAGACGGCGATGCTGCCGTGCGCGCACCGACCCCTCCACCACCGGATTGACGATCTCCAGATGCGAGGGATTGAAGGCCAGCGTAAGGTGCATGGGGCCGCCGGGCGTGGCTATATCCGAAGAGAAGCCCTGGTGGTATTTCACGTCGCCGGAAGCCAGATGCTCGGTATGGATGCCCTCGAACTCGGCAAACAGGTCCTTGGGCAGTTTTCCCAGCGTGTTGACCAGCACGTTCAGGCGCCCGCGATGCGCCATGCCGATCACGGACTCCTTGACGCCCTGAGCCCCGGCACGCTGCAACAGATGATCGAGCAAGGGGATCAGGGTATCGCCGCCTTCCAGCGAAAAGCGCTTCTGCCCCACATATTTGGTGTGCAGGTAACGTTCCAGCCCTTCTGCCGCAGTCAGCCGCTCCAGCACACGCTTCCTGACCTCTCCGGAATAATTCAGCTCGCCGGCGGGGCCTTCCAGGCGCGCCTGTATCCAGCGTTTCTTGGGCACGCTGCTGATGTACATGTACTCGGCACCGACACTGCTGCAGTAGATACGGCGCAGGCGCTGCAATATTTCGCGCAAGGTCATGCGCGCGCCACCGACCAGGGATCCGGTGAAAAAGGTGGCGTCCATATCAGCTTCGCTCAGGCCGTAATAGGATGGATTCAGTTCGGCCACTTCGGGCTTGGCATGGCGCTGCAACGGATCGAGATCGGCGTTGCGCACGCCGAGGAAACGATGGGCATTGATGAGTTGCAATACCGCGGCTTGCTTGCGCGTCTCGTCGGCATGCACCGGCGTCTCCGCCTGGCGTTTACCCAATTGCAGGAAGCCACGCTGGATCGGGCCATGCGCCACATCATGCGGTGCGTTTGGAGCTTGCAGTTTGTCGAAATAGGCGCGCCATTCTGCAGGGACCGCAGATGCATCGTTCAGATAGTCTTCATACAGGCTCTCGACAAAGGCGTTGTTGCCGCCAGAAAGCAACGACGTGTTCTGCATCATTTGCAGATAATCATTTCCCGGTGCATTCATGTCACACCTCGCTTAATTCAGCGTTTGGCCAACGGAACAAAATCACGCCGCGTCGCGCCGCGATAAAGCTGGCGCGGACGGCCGATCTTCTGTTCTGCATCTCCCACCATTTCGTTCCATTGCGATACCCAGCCGATTGTGCGCGCCACAGCGAAGATCACGGTGAACATGTTGGTTGGTATACCGATCGCGCGCAGCACGATGCCGGAGTAGAAGTCCACGTTCGGATACAGTTTGCGCTCGATGAAATACGAGTCGTTCAGGGCGGTCTTCTCCAGTTCCATCGCCAGCTGGAACAATTTGTCGTTCTCCAGATTCAGTTCCTTCAGCACTTCGTAACAGGTCTGGCGCATCACCGAGGCCCGCGGATCCATGTTCTTGTAGACGCGGTGGCCGAACCCCATCAGCTTGTACTTCTTGTCCTTGACACCTTGCACATAATCGGCGACGCGCGACACATCGCCTATCTCCTCGAGCATCTTCAAGGCTGCCTCGTTCGCGCCGCCGTGTGCCGGCCCCCACAGGGCCGCGATGCCAGAGGCGATGCAGGCGAACGGATTGGCGCCGCTCGAGCCTGCCAGGCGCACAGTCGAGGTGGAGGCGTTCTGTTCGTGGTCGGCATGCAGGATGAAGATGCGTTCCAGCGCACGCACCAGAACCGGGTTGGGCACATATTCCTCGGCTGGAGTAGCGAACATCATGTACATGAAGTTCTCCACATAGCTGAACTTGTTGCGGGGATGCATGAAGGTCTCGCCGATGTTGTACTTGTACGCCATCGCGGCGATGGTCGGCACCTTGGCCAGCAGGCGATGAGCCGATATCTCGCGGTTCTGCGGGTTATTGACGTCCAGCGAATCGTGGTAGAAAGCCGAAAGTGCGCCGACCACGCCGACCATCACCGCCATTGGATGCGCGTCGCGGCGGAAGCCATTGTAGAAACGCGCCAACTGGTCATGCACCATGGTATGACGCGTGATGACGCTCTTGAACTCGTCCTTTTGCGCCTTGTTCGGCAATTCTCCCTTGAGCAACAGATAGCAGACTTCCAGAAAGTCCGATTTATCAGCCAGCTGTTCGATAGGATAACCGCGGTAGTAAAGCAGGCCAGCATCGCCATCGATGAAGGTGATCTGCGAGGTACAGCTGGAGGTGGAGAAAAAGGCAGGATCGTATGTGAAGACGCCCAATTTGCTCAAGGCACGGATATCGATCACATCCGGGCCCAGCGTTCCCGACAGGATAGGGAACTCGACGCTGCGGCCATCATCCAGAGTCAGTGTTGCGATACGTTTGCTTTCCATTTTCAACCCTCGTTTCGTTCAAACATCTTTCAACCATTCCAGTACCACGCCTTGATGTGCATGCGTCAGCCCAGTCTTGCCCGTGATCAGATCCCAAAGCTCGGTGTCGGGCAGATCCAGCAACTCATCGAAGGCCACACGCTGTCCGTCGTCCATCGTCGGATAGTACCTCTCGATGAAACGTCCCAGCACGATATCCAGTTCCAGCAGCCCTCGCCGGCAGCGCCAAAGCAGGCGGCGTTCCGCCTCAGGATCCAGGATACGGGACACAGGCGTCAGGGATGCTCGCGCCCCTTCCTGCCGCCCTTCCCGTATCCCGTTTCCCGTATCCTGTTTCCTCATACGGCCCGTTTCACCATCATATCCTTGATCTTGCCGATCGCTTCCGTCGGGTTCAGTTCTTTCGGGCATACATCCACACAGTTCATGATGGTATGGCAGCGGAACAGGCGATACGGGTCTTCCAGGTTATCCAGACGCGCCGCGGTGTCCTGATCCCGCGTATCGGCGATGAACCGGTAAGCCTGCAACAGCCCGGCCGGGCCAACGAATTTGTCCGGATTCCACCAGAACGACGGACAGGCCGTCGTGCAGCAACCGCACAGGATGCATTCATACAGACCGTCCAGCTCCAGCCGGTCCTTCGGCGATTGCAGGCGCTCCGTCTCCGGCGGCGGATCGTTGTTCACCAGATACGGTTTGATCGAATGATACTGCTTGAAGAACTGGGACATGTCCACGATCAGGTCGCGGATGACCGGCAGCCCGGGCAACGGACGGATCTCGATCGGTTGCTTGAGCGAGGACAGCGACGTGATGCAGGCCAAACCGTTGCGCCCGTTGATGTTCATCGCATCCGACCCGCACACACCCTCGCGGCAGGACTTGCGGAAGCTGAGCGTATCATCCTGCTCCTTCAATTGCATCAGCGCATCAAGCAGCATGGCATCGCCCGCATCCATGCCCAGGTCGTAGTCCTGCATGTAAGGCGAGTTGTCAGTGTCGGGATTGTAGCGGTAGATACGGAATTTCATTGCCGCCTCCTCAATACACTCGAGCCTTGAGCGGGAACGACTCCACCGTCAGGGGTTTCAACCGCACCGGTTTGTAATCGAGCCGATGGCCTTCGCTGTAGTACAGGGAATGTTTCAGCCAGCTCTTGTCATCCCGCTCAGGATAATCTTCGCGCGCATGCGCGCCACGGCTCTCTTTGCGAGCCTCTGCGGCAGTCATCGTTGCCTGAGCCACTTCGATCAGATTATCCAGTTCCAGCGCCTCGACACGCGCAGTGTTGAACACTTTGCTCTTGTCTTTGATCTCGGTATGACGCACCCGTTCCGCCACTTCGCGGATATTGGCCACGCCTTCGGTCAACAGATCGGGGAAACGGAACACGCCGCAATGCGTCTGCATGGTCCGGCGCATTGCATCGCCTACTTCCGCGACCCGCTCGCCATCTTTCTGGTTCTCCAGACGGGCCAGACGGGCCAATGGACGATCTGCCGCATCGGCGGGCAACGGTTTGGGGTTGGGATTGTTCTTCAAGTCCTCGATGATCTGGCGCGCAGCCGAACGCCCGAACACGATCAGGTCGAGCAGCGAGTTGCAGCCCAGCCGATTTGCACCGTGCACCGATACACAAGCGCATTCGCCGACGGCATAAAAACCCTGTACCACATCTTCCGGCGCAGTCCCGTGCGGAGCAACGACCTGCCCGTGATAGTTGGTCGGGATGCCACCCATCATGTAATGCGCGGTCGGCACCACCGGGATGGGCGCCTTGGCGGGATCGACATGCGCAAACTTGAGCGCGATGTCACGTATGCCCGGCAGACGGTGACGGATCACCTCATCGCCCAGATGATCCAGTTTGAGCATGACATGATCGCCGTGCGGTCCACAACCGCGCCCTTCCTTGATCTCGGTCGCCATCGCGCGCGACACCACATCGCGGCTGGCCAGATCCTTGGCGGTTGGCGCGTAACGCGGCATGAAGCGTTCGCCATCCTTGTTCACCAGGTAGCCCCCTTCGCCGCGCACGCCTTCGGTGATCAACACGCCCGAGCCATGCACCCCGGTCGGGTGGAACTGGAAGAACTCCATGTCTTCCAGCGGAATGCCGGCACGCGCGGCCATGCCGAGGCCGTCACCCGTATTGATATAGGCATTGGTGCTCGCAGAGAATATGCGCCCCGCGCCCCCGGTCGCAAACAATGTGGCACGCGCCTGCAGGATCATCACTTCGGAAGTCTCGATCTCCATCGCCACCACGCCCAGTACGTCGCCGTCCTGGTCGCGGATCAGGTCGAGCGCCATCCATTCGACGAAGAAATTCGTGTTGGCTTTCACATTCTGCTGGTACAAAGTGTGCAGCAGCGCGTGACCGGTGCGGTCGGCTGCCGCACAGGCACGCGGCACCGGGTTCTTGCCGTATTCCTGCATGTGTCCGCCGAAAGGCCGCTGGTATATCTTGCCGCTGTCCAGCCGGTCGAACGGCATGCCGAAGTGTTCCAGTTCATATACCACTTCCGGCGCGGCACGGCACATGTACTCGATGGCATCCTGGTCACCCAGGTAATCCGAACCTTTCACCGTGTCGTACATATGCCAGTGCCAGTTGTCTTCGTTGACGTTACCCAGCGAGGCGGCGATGCCGCCTTGAGCAGCCACGGTATGCGAACGTGTCGGGAACACCTTGGACAGCACCGCAACCTTGAGTCCCGCATGCGACAACGTCAGCGCAGCGCGCATCCCCGCCCCACCCGCACCCACCACAACCACATCGAATGTTCTTTTCGCCAATGCCATCAAAGCCCCCAGAGAATCTGCAACGACCAGATCGTATACAGCACCAGCGCAAGTATGACCAGCACATGGATCGACAAGCGAATGCCCGCCGGCTTCACATAATCCATCACGATATCGCGCACGCCGATCCACGCGTGATAGAACAGACTCAACAGGAACAGCATCGAGAAGGTGCGCATGATGTTGCCCGAGAAAAGATCGATCCAGGTGTCATAGCCCAGGGAAGGCTGCATCAACAGATAAACCACGACAACCAGGCTATAGACAGCCATCACTGCAGCAGTGACGCGCTGTGCCAGCCAGTCGCGCAGTCCGTAGTGCGCACCGGTCACGATACGATTCACCATAGCTCCACCCCGAACAGCACAGTCAAAGTCAGGCTGACCGCCATCACCCACATGCTGCTGGCGCGTGCTGCGGCAAGACTCGGCAGCAGATGCAGATCGATAGCCAGATAGCGCAACCCGGCACAAAAGTGATGCAGGAAAGCCCACATCAAACCGAATAACACCAGTTTCAAGACCGGATTGGACAGGTACTCGGTCAGGTTGGTGTAAGTTTCGATGGAACGCAGGCTTTGGTCGAGCAACATCAGCAACAAAGGCAGGGAAAGGAACAGCACTGCACCACTGACGCGGTGCAGGATGGAAACGTAACCGGGTAGGGGTAATTTGATCTTGTGCAAGGCCAGATGCTTGGGGCGTTTTTTATTCATTTCTATTTTTCCGCAACCAAAATCGAATGCTTGGATGCTACACCTACACCAGGCGAGTGAAAAGCACATAGGCGATAAAGACCTTGGTGGCATTGAAATATTTATAATCCGATCCTGAATATTTAATAATCGATTTCCGATTCCGGACATATAATAAATTTTCATATATCCAGGCGAGGACATCATGAAAGCTCCCATCCGCATTGCAGTCACCGGTGCTGCAGGACAAATCGGTTACAACTTGCTGTTCCGCATCGCCAATGGTGACATGCTGGGGCGGGAACAGCCCATCATCCTGCAGTTGCTGGACATCACGCCGGCACAGCAGGCTCTGCGCGGCGTAGCGATGGAACTGGAAGACTGCGCATTCCCGATGCTGCAACAGATCGTCACCACCGACGATGCGCGCGTGGCCTTCCGCGATGCCGAAGTGGTGCTCATGGTAGGCGCCAAGCCGCGCAGCAAGGGCATGGAGCGCAAGGATCTGCTGGAAGCCAACGGTGCCATCTTCTCCGAACAGGGACGCATCCTCAACGAGGTCGCAGCACGTCATGTGAAGGTCCTGGTGGTCGGCAACCCGGCCAATACCAACGCGCTCATCGCCATGAAGAACGCCTCCGACCTCGACCCCCACAATTTCAGCGCAATGATGCGGCTCGACCACAACCGCGCCATCACCCAGATCGCGCTGAAATTGTTCCAGCCGATCCAGGACATCAAGAAGATGGTCATCTGGGGCAACCATTCCGGCACGCAGTATCCCGACCTCTCGCATGCCGAAGTTCGCGGGCGCAAGGTGATCGAGATCCTGCGCCAGAACGGCTGGGAAGACTGGAGCGAAAAGGAATTCATTCCCACGGTGCAAAAACGCGGCGCCGCGGTCATTGAAGCCCGCGGCCTTTCGAGCGCAGCGAGCGCAGCCAATGCAGCCATCGGCCATATTCACGACTGGCTGCTGCATTCACACCATAATGACTGGGTCACCATGAGCGTTCCATCCGATGGCAGTTACGGCATACCGGAAGGCGTGCTGTACGGTTTCCCCGTCATTTGCCGCAACGGCCATTACCAGATCGTGAAGGACCTGCCCATCAGTGAACTTGGGCACAAGCACATGATGGATAGCTACAATGAACTGCTGGGCGAGCGCGAACTGGTTAAGCACTTATTGAAATAGGCGACCGGTATTGTCCTGGCCAAAAAAAATGGCCCGCGAGTTGCGGGCCATTTTCATGCAGCATATCGGGTTAGCGTTGTCCGCCGCCCATGCCCCCACCCATTCCGCCGCCCATGCCTCCACCCATGCCTCCTGCTGGCGGGTTGGCGGGAATCGTCTTGCCTTGTTCCTTGGCGCGCTCTTTCATCTCTTCGTGGTGCTCGGCACGAACCTTCTCACGCTCTTTTCTGGTTTCTGAACGGCGCATCTTCGCGCGTTGCTGCTGGCGCTCTTCAGGAGTCATCAACTCCCTGCCGGTTGTTTGCCGTGTTCGCTCCTTAGTCTGGGTCCGGTCCTGAGTCTGATCCTGCACCCGATCCCGGGTCTGATCTTGAACTCGATCCCGAGTCTGATCTTGAACCCGATCCCGGGTCTGATCTCTGGTTTGAGTCTGGTCTTCGGCCATAGCGACGCCACCAGACAATAAAGCAACAACAGACAAGCTCAACAAGGTGACTTTCTTGTTCATAATGCCCTCCAAATAGATCAGGATGGCCAGAGGAAGTTCTTTGAGTATCTCAAGGAACGCTCCCATACCATCCCGTTACAGGAGCAAGACGGATACTACTCTTATGACTTTCCAATTTCAGTGACTAAAGTCACGGAACCCGTAAAGAATAATCCAAGCCTCTGGCTAAACAAGGACTTGATTCATCCAATTCAGTCGCCATATTGTGATTAATACAACATGGAGGTAGCTATGCTTGCCGTTCGTCCACCCGCCGTAGCTGGAATGTTCTACCCGGCTGAGCCCGGAGAACTTTCACATGAAATACTGGAATTCCTGACCGAGGCACAACCGCGGACATTGATTCCCAAAGCGCTGATCGTGCCGCATGCAGGTTATGTCTATTCCGGTGCGATCGCGGCAAGCGCTTATGCCACCCTGAAGAGCATCTCGGCCCGCATCCGCCGTGTCGTGCTGCTCGGTCCGACCCATCGCGTCGCTGTGCGCGGATTGGCCTTGCCGGATGTGGAAGCGTTCGATACGCCATTGGGGCGCGTGATGCTGGATACCGAATTGATGCGCATCATCTCATCTCTGCCTCAAGTGACCGTCAGCGCTGCAGCCCATGCCCAGGAACACTCGCTGGAGGTACAACTGCCCTTCCTGCAAAGCGTGCTGAACGATTTCACCCTGTTACCGCTGGCGGTAGGCATGGCGACAGCCGAGGAAGTTGCCGAAGTGCTCGAACTGGCATGGGGCGGCGAGGAAACACTGATCGTCATCAGTTCGGATCTGTCGCATTACCTGCCCTATGCTGCCGCGCAATCCGTCGATGGCAGAACCATCCGGAACATCCTCGAGTTGAAACAACCCATCGCGCACGAAGAGGCTTGCGGCGGCACCCCGATCAGCGGCCTGATCATCGTTGCCCGCAAGCACCAGCTCAAGCCGCATCTGCTTGACCTTCGAAACTCCGGTGATACTGCGGGGTCTAAGAATAATGTAGTGGGCTATACATCCATAGCCTTTAGCGCAGGAGAGTGACGTGATCGATCAGGTCGATAAAAAGGATATTGGACAAGACCGCGGAAAAGTTCTGCTCGGCATTGCGCGCAGCAGTATCGCCGAAGCTATGGGCATCGGCTCTGCGTCGACTCCGCATGATGAATGGTTGAACGAATGGGGCGCAACGTTCGTCACGCTGACACAGGGTGGCGAATTGCGCGGTTGCATCGGCACACTGCAGGCTCACCGCCCGCTTGCCGAAGATGTCCGCCAGAATGCGCTCGCAGCAGCCTTCCGCGATCCGCGCTTCCTGCCGCTAGCCAAGCACGAACTGGAGGCGACCGAATGCGAGGTATCCTTGTTGTCGCCCGCAGAAGCGATGGAGTTCCGCGATGAGCACGACGCGCTGTCGCAGCTCCGCCCAGGCATTGATGGCATCGTTCTTGAATACGGGCGCTACCGCAGCACATTCCTGCCCCAGGTCTGGGAACAACTGCCGCAACCGCATCGCTTCATGGCACAACTGAAGCGCAAAGCCGGGCTGCCCGACAGTTTCTGGGCAGAGGAGATCAGATTGGCGCGCTATACCGTAAGCAAATGGCGCGAGCTGGATCTTGCCGAGGCTGGCCGAAATGGATGAACCCATCGGCATCACTGAACGTTACCCTGCCAGGTATTGGCACATGCTGGATGATGGCCGTATCCAGTGCGACCTGTGCCCGCGCGATTGCAAATTGCACGAAGGGCAGCGCGGTGCATGTTTCGTGCGCGGTCGCATCGACGACATGATGGTGCTGACCACATATGGGCGCAGTTCGGGTTTCTGCGTCGACCCCATCGAGAAGAAACCGCTCAACCATTTCTATCCCGGCAGCAGCATCCTTTCATTCGGCACGGCCGGCTGCAATCTTGCCTGCAAATTCTGCCAGAACTGGGACATCTCCAAGTCGCGCAGCTTCGACAAGCTCGCCGACCTCGCCACGCCGGGAGCGATCGCCCGCACCGCATCCGACACCGGCTGCCAGAGTGTAGCCTTCACTTACAACGACCCGGTGATCTTCGCCGAATATGCGATGGATGTGGCCGATGAGTGTCACGAACTTGGCGTCAAGACCGTGGCGGTCACGGCAGGTTATATGCACGACCAACCGCGCCGCGAGTTCTATGCCAGGATGGATGCAGCCAACGTAGACCTGAAGGCGTTCACCGACGAGTTCTATGTCAGGCAGACGGGTTCGCATCTGCAACCCGTGCTGGACACATTGAAATACCTGCGTCAGGAAACACCGGTATGGGTCGAGCTGACCACGCTATTGATACCCGGCTACAACGACAGCGCGCATGAGATCGGCCAGATGAGCGAGTGGATCGCAAGAGAACTGGGGATGGATGTGCCGCTGCACTTCACCGCCTTCCACCCCGATTACAAGATGACCAATATTCCGCCCACACCTGCCAACAAGCTGACCGAAGCAAGGCAGATCGCTCATTCCGCAGGGTTGCAGCACGTCTATACCGGCAATGTGCATGACCTTTCCGGAGGTACCACATTTTGCACAAGCTGCCGGAAACCGCTCATCGTGCGCGACTGGCACGAGATCCGGGATTATGCAGTGACTGAAGACGGAACATGCCCGCATTGCGGGACAAGGCTTGCAGGACACTTCGGTAAATTCGGGGGCCAGCATGGCAGGCGGCGCATCCCGGTGGTGATTCGTAACGACTGAGACGCGGAACGATGTTCCGAAAGCGATCCTATGCAGCCACTTTCCAGACGGAGGCGTCGTCATCGCGGTACCTGAGCGCGATCTCCTTGAACTCGGTCAAGGCGGCCACGAATGCATCGACCACATCGGGATCGAAGTGTTTCCACTTCCCGTCGACGATGAATTCTGCCACTTCATCGTGCCCCATGGCAGACTTGTATATGCGCCGGGATGACATCGCATCATAGACATCCGCCAGGGCCATCAGCCGTGCCGGAATGGAAATATGCTCCTCGCGCAGGGCGAACGGATAACCGCTGCCATCCCATTTCTCGTGATGCCCGATGGCGATCTGCCGGGCCGCTTTCAGGAACGGGCTATTGCGGACATTGGTCATGTTCTCCGCACCGGATATCGCATTGCCGCCAAGCGTGGTGTGCGTTTTCATGATATCGAATTCTTCCTGCGTCAGCTTGCCTGGCTTGTGCAGGATGGTATCGGGAATGCCGACCTTGCCGATGTCATGCAAAGGTGCGATCTTGTACAGCATCTCGATGTTTTCAGGCGTCAGAAAGTCCCTGAAACGCGGATTGTCCCTCAGCTTCACTGCAAGGGTGCGAACATAGTGCTGTGTGCGCCGGATATGGTTGCCCGTTTCGTTGTCCCGCGTACCGGCCAAAGAAGTGAGTGCAAGAATGGTCGTGTCTTTGATCGCCACGATCTCGTCAGTTCTCTGCTGCAGCAAGGCAGTACGTTCCTGCACCATCTGCGCCAGCTTCTGTTCGTTATTCTGCAGGATAGCATTGGCTCGTTCCAGCTGATTCCTGGCCTGTTCGGTCTCCGCTTTCTGTGCGGTCAACTGCTGCAGCAAGGAGATGTTCTCGAAGCGCTGCTCGAGCGAAAGCATGAAAGTCCTGTTCAAGCCTATCGCTTCATGCACGATCACCGCGGCATACACGCCGAGCATCCCAGCCAGTATCCAGTGCAGCATGTCGTTTTCGAATGCCACCCTCATGATAAGCGGGATCATGATGCCAAACAGATAACCATACAGTGCCGGCAGATGCACGGAATTCATGGCAACCGCCCCCGCCACCAGGCCGATCATCACGCAGATCAGCAGGCTCTGATAACCGATGCCTTCGGGGAAGAAAATTATTGCAGCGGCTCCCCACATCAGCCCGGCGGCCAGCGAGACGACCGTGAAATGGGTGTGCCAGACCCTGCACTCCTGCAACGTGTTCAGCTTGTCCCGGTCCAATGCCCATTTGACGATCTCTACCGAATGCAGTGCATAGAAAAGCGCAAGCCAGGTCAGCAACAAATGATGAGGTGCGTGTCCCCAGAACAGCACAACGAACAGGAACTGCAATACGATCTGGCTCAATATAAGTGAAAGATAGACGACCATCCTGGTACGCAGTTGCTCGACACGCACGCGCAGATTCTTCTCGTCGATGTGGAAGAGAAGATCGTTCAGGCCGAACCATAGTGAATGTAGACTGGGAATCGAAGTGCTCATCGCCTGCTCCCTGCTTGGCCATCAATGCTGAATGGCTAGATGAACATATTGAGACGACGCCATCGATTCGGCAATATGCCTGGGTATCTAGATAGTTATCTAGATACCCAGCAAGAGAATGATTAGCTTTTAATAATCAGCACACTGCCCGAACGAGCGCAAAGCCCCCACCGGGAGTGCGGAAGTTGGTGGTTTGCCCCTGATAGAGCCGCGCGGCGATGAGCTGGATATGTCCGTCATACACGTAACAGCGCACATCGTATTTGAGCATTTGCGGTTCGCTGTTCTCTGCACACACCTTGCGTTCACCCGGCAATGCCAGACGCTGGGCAACATAATCGGATTGCATGATCTCGTCGAACACGCGCTTGGTGAGCTTGTCGCCGCGATAAGTCCCCTTGCTGCCATAACCGCTCACCGGCTTGAAGAACCAGTCCTTGCGCTCGGCCCACCATTGCTCTGCATCCTGGGCCTGTACCAGCCTGGTTCGCGGAACTCCCTTGAGGAGGGCATCGATGCTGGTCTGGGATACACCTTGTTCACGCAACGCGGCAGCATCCGAGAACAGGACCAGTCTGCGTTTATCCGCGTAGTGCCGATAATGGGACGGATTGGGTGTCAACACGATCTGCTTGTTCTTCCATGCAGCACGAATGGACGGATACTGCTGCAGATCAAAATCCGTAAGACGGTTATATACCAGGTCGATGCGATCCCCACCGCAATACAAACCATCTTCACGAACCTGCAGCTCCGTAAGATCGGCGATGTGCGCAGCGATGCCGGCTCTCTCGAACATCTGTTTTGCCAACAGGAATTCAGGGTAGAGATATTGCGTTTCGGGCTTCTCATCCAGAATGGCGACGACTTTGAGTGGTGTATCCCCGTGTGCCAGCTTCCATTCATTGCGGAACATCTCGATGAAGATATGTTCAAGGCGATACTCGAACACAGCGGAACCATACAGGAAGAGGCCGCGCTGACTGTCGATCAGCAATGCGTTCAGGAAAGCGCCGCCCGCATTGGTATTGATCTCGATCAGGTGCGCGCCCTGCTCATTGAGGTGGAAATCGTAGCCGTAGAACACACCAAGAGGACTGTGTGGCTCAGGTTTTCCAGCCACCTCTTCCACTGCGGCGATCACCTCGCGCATCTGTCGCAACTGCAATTCGCTGATGAAGACAGGGGCCGCCGCAAACAGCCCTGGCCGTTGTTCCACCACCATACTGTGCAAGGGCTCCCCCTGAGCCTTCAGTGTGCGTTGCAGCGACTCATAGTCCATCCACGCCCACTCGAGGCACTCACCATTCAGATAGGTGATGAAATCCTGGTCCACATCGAAGTGTTCCCTTGCCCCCTCATTGACCGGATCAGCCACCCAGCAACCCCTTCTTCATGTCTTCCTGCACCGGCTTCCTGCCCAGCCAGATCTCGAGCAGCGCGCGATTGAACTCCATCCCGGCAATCGTGCCGCGCGCCGTACCGTTCACACCTATCCTGGTGCCGCTATCGGGCAGATAGTCGAGCGTGATGACATCGCCCTCCTTCACTTCGTCCACCGCGTCGAATATCTGCTTCATCTGTTTCAGCTGCGCATCCATCGCCGCCATCTCGGCAGGTGTCCGGTTCAATTCCATCGCCTCGCTGAATGCGCCATACAATCTCTTACTGCTAAGGCCGCGCAGCATATGCAGCACCATGCGATGCTCATGCTCGTACGCGATGATCGCCTCTGCCGAAGATTGTCTCTGCGGCAGATACAGCGCGCCCACATAGACCTTGAAGAACCATTTGCTACGGATACCGGCACCGTTCAATACCAGCGTATGTGCATCGACTTGCACGCTGTCCGGCAGATTCACGCCTGCCACTTCCATGGCACCGACACTGCCGCACAGCAACAGGCCAGTCAACATCAGCAATATTCTTTTCATATCCCGCACTTTCAAATTGAAACGAGTTGAAAAACGTCGCGAGCGTCGGCAGGGCAAGGCGCGCAGTAGTTCTACAGCGATTCGAATATGCCGGCCGCACCCATGCCGGTCCCTATGCACATCGTCACCATGCCGTATTTCTGCTTGCGCCGGCGCAGGCCATGCATCAGCGTCGCGGTGCGGATCGCCCCGGTCGCACCGAGCGGGTGGCCCAACGCAATCGCGCCGCCGAGCGGATTGACGATCTCGGGATCGAGGCCGACATCGTTGATCACCGCCAGCGATTGAGCGGCGAAGGCCTCGTTGAGTTCGATCCAGCCCATGTCGCCCAGGCTCAGCCCGACCTGCTTCAACACGCGCGGAATGGCCTCTTTCGGGCCGATGCCCATGATCTCGGGCGGCACGCCCGCCACGCTGAAGCCGAGGAACTTGCCGATGGGCGTGAGGTTGTAGCGCTTCAATGCCGTCTCGCTGCAAAGCAATACCGCCCCGGCTCCGTCCGACATCTGCGAACTGTTGCCCGCCGTCACCGAGCCTTTCTGCATGAACACCGTCTTCAGCTTGCCAAGCGCTTCCAGCGAGGTGTCGGCGCGCGGACCTTCGTCCTGCGCCACATCGCGTGCCTTCGTCTTCACCTCGCGGCTATGCATGTCCGGCATGTGCTCGGTGATGCGATACGGCGTGATCTCGTCCTCGAATTCGCCATTGTTGATCGCCGCGATGGCGCGCAGGTGGCTCTGCAGCGCGAACGCATCCTGCGCCTCGCGCGAGACCTTCCAGCGCTCGGCCACCTTCTCCGCCGTGATGCCCATGCCGTAGGCGATGCCGTAGTGCTCGCTGTTCTCGAAGATGGCCGGGTTGAACGCGATCTTGTTGCCCATCATCGGTACCATGCTCATGCTCTCCGCACCCGCGGCGATCATCACCTCCGCCTCGCCGAGACGGATGCGATCGGCTGCCAAGGCCACGGCCTGCAAGCCGGATGAACAGAAACGGTTCACCGTCAGGCCCGGCACCGTGTCCGGCAACCCCGCCAGCAGCAGCGCGATGCGCGCCACGTTCATGCCCTGCTCCGCCTCCGGCATCGCACAGCCGACGATCACATCTCCCACACTAGCCGGATCGAGCGACGGCGCCTGCGCCAGCACACTCTTCAACACATGCGCCAGCATATCGTCGGGGCGAGTGTTGCGGAACATGCCGCGCGGCGCCTTGCCGACCGGCGTGCGTGTGGCGGCGACGATGTAGGCTTCCTGGACTTGTTTGGTCATGACGAACTCCTGCAATAATTAAATATCAGACTTCAGCTTCTGCAATTCATTCAACAACTCCGGAACATCGTCCTGAATAATGCTCCACAAGGTATCGTTATCTATCCCAAGATAACCATGTATCAGCTTGTTTCGCGTGGCCACTACCATACGCCAAGGTATCTGCGAATACTTCTGACGCACCTCATCTGGAATATTCGTTGCCGCCTCGCCGATCAGTTCCAAATTGCGCACCGTAGCATCGTAATTCAGGCCGCTTTCCACAAAGCTTTCCTGATTAAGGCCCTCCGTATAAAGCACAACCTTCTGGGCAAACTCGATCATGTCGTCCAGATAGAATCTCCATTCGCGAACAGGAGTATCAGACATGCACCGCCTCCTTCTCAATGAATGGACGCAACTCTGGCCGCAAGGCTTTCTCTGTCACCAGATCAACAGGCACACCCAGTAAATCTTCCAGATAAAACTGCACGCCGAAGTAGCGCGCAGATGTTGCCGGACCATCGAAGGCCACTAGCACATCCACATCGCTGCCTTCTTTGGCAGTATCGCGCACGACAGAGCCGAACAAAGCCAAGCTGGCTACGCCGAAGCGATCGGCTAGTTCTTGCTTGTGCGCTGTCAGCAATTGCAATGTTGTAGAACGATTCAACTCATCACCTCAGATAAATTTGGTACGTGGCCTATTATTGCACTTCGCTTAAAGCAGATGCTTGCCGTCGAACACCTTCGTCTCCAGCGCGAAGGTATCCACGCCTTCCAAACAGCCGAGATTCACGATGTATTGCCCCGGCCATTTGCTCGTTTCGCTGAAAGTGGCGACGCCACAGCTCTTGCAAAAATAATGCTTCGCCGACTTCGTGCCCCACTGGTACATACCCAGCGCACCATCCTGCGCCTCAATCTGGAACTGCACCCCCGGCACCAGATGCATCATCGTTCCCCTCTTGGCGCAGAACGAGCAGTTGCAACGTATCCCGTGGGTGAACGACTCGACCTCGAACGAGAACTGGATCGCGCCGCAGTGACAGCTGCCTTTGTATGGTTGCATTGCCATTCTTCTTGCTCCTCTGAATCAGACTGTCGAGCGCTATGCGCGGCCTTGGGGAAACAATTGCGATGCTGACCTCGTAATGCTTCGGTATGACTGCATGGCCAATTTTCTTTCACCTCCTGTTAGCAACTGCCGTTACAACACTACAAAAACAATTGCGATGTTGCCCCTTATCGCAGCTCAAGATGACTGACTACAACTAAATGCCAGTCTCTTGCTCCAATGAACCTTCATGCCCCACATCTAACAAAGCCTTCAACAGTTCAACATATATTCCATCACCACTAAGCTCTTTAACTTCCAGTTTAAGGCGATTCATATCTTCATCTGCAAGTTTCAATCGCTCAGCTTTTAATGCGAAAGCAAATTCCAATGCTGCCTCTCCCTGTTGACGCGAATTCAGCCTGAATACACCAGAAAGAATATCTGTCATGCGACGACTGACTTCACCACCCGATGAGTAATCAAGTTCAGATGGGTGTGCTGCTCGTAACAGCGCTGATTGAATTACACCATCGTTGTACCGAGCAAAATTTTCTGGATCAAGCACAACCTGTTGAAAAGTATCCGAAGACAGCCGATGCCCGTCATCCTTGAATTTAGTAAATTCTCTAGCTCGCTGTAGCATAGCGGCGGCGGTCAACAACACGGCAATCGAGTGATCAAATTGCGTTGAGTAGCCAGCTTTCCAATATGCAAAATCCGTACGCAACATCAATTTATTTGAGCCTTGCAAAGTAGCAGGCAAGAACGCACCTTCAGCAATACCGGATCGCTTCTGCAACTCATTGACTCTATTCTTCAGAAGGGGGAAATCAGACAATTTCTTCCATTTGCTGAATAATGCCTTTTCAACCTCATACGCAATACCCACTGTTTGACCTACAGCAAGACTTTCCATAAAAGAGACGGTAATTGAAGATTTGGTTGCAGAGAACTTCAAATTACTCTGCAGTTGCTCACAATCACATATTGATTCCCCAAGTTGAAAACCGATCAAATAATGCCTAGCTCCCGTATGAATATCTCGCAAATCCCTACTAATCGAAAGCAGCCTTGTTCCTCGACCAACTACCGCAGCAACAATAAGTAGCGCCTCATCACGATTTATTTTTTCGCCCTCAAAATTACTAGCTTTGATAACACGAGGCGCATCAGCACCGCCCCTTATTTCCAAAATTCGCTTTGCGCAAATCTCCGCCAGTTGTATTGATGCTTCATCGTCTTGGCATATGACCGCCTGCACAGAAAGCGGCACTTTTTGCATGACATCCTTCTCAAGAAATTCTTGAAATTTCTTGTACTCAAACAATCGCTGACCATCCACGAAGATAGGTCGCACCTTATCTTTGGGTTGTGCAGCTTTCATCAAAGAGAAGAAGGAAGATTCTGAATACTTCTGCCCTACTTCAAACCAAGATTCGTCACGGTGCGCCCTTACCGTGAATAAAACTGATTTAAGCGGTACATCTTCAGGAATGAAACTTTCCCCAACAATTCGTAGATCACGCAACCCAGACAGCTTATCGTGATTGTTCAATGAATCACTTTTATCGAATGCATAGATTGCTTGTTCGCTATCCTTAGCGTCTTTCAACGTAATCAGTGTGAATATTTCAGAGGGGAAGCAACGGGTCAATTGCTGCCAATCACGCTGCATCGACATAGATGATGATGCGGAGATAATACAAAGAGATGTGCCATGCATAGGTTTATCCACATTCTCCATGCCGCCATACGAATGGAAACTCTCAACCCTTGGGCGAGGCATTTCATATAGCTCGTGGTAAAGCTCCCGCAATACGTATGCCAAACTGGCAATTGCCATTGTATCAATGAAGATTACAGCAATAGGCTCTTTGGTTTCATCTTCGCGCTTTGCGATTCTGCTCAGCAGTGCATATGCAAGAAAATGGACCCGCTCAGTCTCATAAAATGCCGCATCAGCTCTAAGGAAGTACTTAGATCGTTTCTTCGATGGCTTCACGAAAGCAAAGCCAGACGGAGCCGGACACAACACATTTGGGGAGTCGAATAATATACCGACTCCTTTTTGAAAAATTTGCTCTTGTTTTTCCTCATCAATTAAGGGCAAACTTCCTCGCGCATTTTTAACAAAAGTTGGCTTTCCGATATTCCCCTTGCGGTCTATTTCACAAACCGCTACGCACACTTTTGAGCTTGCTCGCTCAAGCGCTTGTTTAACACCGTTATCCGCATTGAAAACGTCTAATATTTGCTGTGTTTCTTTGGGAATACAAACGAATACAAGAGCGTCTGGCAACAGGACTCTACGCAAGCTCTGCTCTAAACAATCGGCCAAATCAGTCGCACTAATTACCCCAGGCGACTTGAACAAAAACCTATAGTCAGCAACTACTCCAATACTATTCTCATCTCGAACATCAACGGGGAAATAACTTCTCATGACTGCCCCTTACTGGCTAGGGGGATGAGGATAGAAAAAGACGTGCCCACAGTTCTAGGCAACTCTTTCCTATCATTAAGCCAATGCCTAGGTTCAAAAGCTGTATCTGTGCCATTTGAAAAGTCTTGGTATAGACAGAGCCTACCCGTTCTTAACCGCAATAGCGCTTTCAACCGAACCAAACTTTTTATCACAGTATATAAGCCGACCCCTGTGCCATTTATAGGTTTAGATGTCTTGCCAAGTTCAAATGTCTCTCTTACTAACGCCTCCTCCTTGTCAATTGAGACATTTTCGATATTTTCATGCGGACTCACATGCGCCAGCCACCTTTTGGCTATGCCGGGCCCGCAATCAATGACGGACAATTCAATGAAGTCCAATGTTTTATTAACAGTGGCATTCAGCAGCGCCTTCTGGAAATACAACCGATGCGGCACATCATCAAATGCATTTATTGCATCCTTCGCACTCGGCGTAAATGAAATATATTTTGCAAGAATCCCACGCACATTTGGATAATGCCAAGTGTATTCGCGGCCTAACTCATCTGTGCTCGCATGATCATTTGTATTCTCAAACAACTCACGAATGAGCAATCCCAGTGCCTGTGTAAAAGTGTCCGGCATATTCCGAAGCGCAGATGGATCACAGACCTCAATAAGTTTTTTCGTGAGCTTTTCAAAATCACCAGCGCCACGCATCCCTTCAAGGCTTTTGCGTTCATATAACGGCAATATAAATTCATTTTTTGCCCCGGCAAAACAAGTAAGAATTGCCCCTCGACCATTCATCGTTTCTCTAAATTTACTCGATTGCATCGCCTCAATATAGGGAATAGCTTGAGCAAGAACCTCATGTTTCTCAAACTCAATGCCTTGAGAGGCAACCAAATGCGGAGCCATATAACTTGCAATCAGCCCATGCGGCTGATGTAGAAGTTCCGCAAAAGAGTCAACGCCACTTCCTGAACCATATGGCGACAATCTGCCCTCTTGGCTACCGCGTGCCCAACTAGCAACAAACTGAACTATTGCAGAGGTAATGCCAAATGTCCCACCGTGCTTTAAATGTGATGGCAGACGGACATCAACAGCCTCAGTGCTCTGAAGATCGTTATACATATCCTCTATCTCTAGAAGAGTGCAATCAGTCCGTAACGAAATCATCTTGATATTTACTCAATTTATACAGCGAAAATGCTTCCTAATTTACCAATCAGTTCCGCAACGGCTTCCCGTTCTTCAACATGTACTCGATCCTGTCCTGTGTCTTGAACGTCCCCAGCAGTTCCATGAAATTGCGCCGCTCCAGGTCGAGCAGCCATTGTTCGTCCACCAGGCAGCCCGCTTCCACATGCCCGCCGCACAGTGTCTCGGCGACGCGGCAGCCGATCATGTAGTCGTGCTCGGAGATGAAGTTGCCTTCCAGCATGTTGACCATGGCGGCCTGCAGCGTGGCGATGCCGGTGCTGCCTGCGACCATGATCTGGCGCTGGTGCAGCGGCGGCCGGTACGCGGTGGCGTTGAGCGCCTTCGCTTCTTCCTTGGCGATGTGCAACAGTTCGAAGCGGTTGAGCACGATGCGGTCGGACTGCTTCAGGTAGCCCATCTCGCGCGCCATCTCTGCGCTCTTGGCGACCTCGCCCATGGCGATGTTCTGGAAATACTTGCGCATGTAGGGGAACACGTCGACGCGGTTGTCGCTGGCGAAACGCTGCGCTTCCGCCGCTGCGCGCTGCGCCATCTCCTTGCAGCCGCCACCGGCGGGCAGCAGGCCGACGCCAACCTCGACCAGGCCGATGTAGCTTTCCAGCGTGGCGACGATGCGCGAGCAGTGGATGGAGAATTCACAGCCGCCGCCGAGCGCGAGGCCGTCGATCGCGGCGATGGTAGGCACCTGCGCATACTTGAGGCGCATGGAGGCCTGCTGGAACTTGGCGACCACAGCTTCCACCTTGGGCACGTTGCCGGTGGCGGCATTGAATATCTCGCCCATTCCGCCGCCGCCAGCGATGGTGTATTTGACGCGGCTGGCCGCCTGCTTGAACTTGCCGAACATGCCTTCTTCAGGCGCAGGTTCCTGCATGCCCTGCATCAGCTGCAGCAGGTTTGCGCCGGCGGAGAACGGCGGCTCGGTCTGCCACAGGATGAGCGCGCTGAAGTGCTCTTCCGCTTCGCCCACCGCACGCAGGATGCCGTCCAGCACGTCGTTGTCGACGGTGTGCATCTTGCTCTTGAAACTCAGGATGGCGATGTCGTCGCCGGTGTGCCACATGCGCACCACATCGTTCTCGAATACGGTCTCGCCGTAATGACGCTCTTCGCCAAGCAGGTGATCGGGATAGAGCTGGCGTTGATAGACCGGGAGCGTGGAACGGGGTTGGTAGCCGCCCTCCCTCTCCCTCCGCTGCGCTCCTCCCTCTCCCGCAGGCGGGAGAGGGGTTAGGGGAGAGGGTGCATAAGAACCTTGCGCAGTGTGGACGCCTGTCCGTGTCGCATCGGTGACCCATGCGGGCAGCGGCGCGGAAGCCATGGACTTGCCTGCGACAATGTCTTCGGCGATCCAGCCGGCCACCTGCTGCCAGCCAGCTGCCTGCCATATTTCGAACGGACCATTGTCCCAGCCGAAGCCCCAGCGCACGGCAAAATCGAGGTCGCGTGCATTGTTGGCGATGTTCTCCAGATGCAGTGCGCAGTAATGGAACACGTCGCGGAACACCGCCCACAGGAACTGCGCCTGCGGATGCTGGCTATTGCGCAATCCAGCGAGTTTCTTCGCCCAGTCGCGTTCGCGCAGGATCTCTTTCACAGCGTCGTTCACCTTGGCGTCGGACAGACGGTACTCGCGCGTGTGCAGGTCCAGCACGTGGATCTCCTTGCCGATCTTCTGGTAGATGCCGCGCTTGGTCTTCTGCCCCAGCGAGCCCTGGTCGACCAGGTACTGGAACCAGCTTGGCAGTTCGAAGTGCTTGTGCCACGGGTCTTCGGTGAGATTCTCGCGCATGGTGTTGACCACGTGCGCGAACACGTCGAGGCCGACCACGTCCAGCGTGCGGAAGGTGGCGCTCTTGGGGCGGCCGAGGTAACGACCGGTGAGCGCATCCACCATGTCGAAGCCGAGGTTGAACGCCGCCGCATGGTGCTTGGTGGCGAGCATGGAGAACACGCCGATGCGGTTGGCGATGAAGTTGGGGGTGTCTTTCGCGCGCACCACACCCTTGCCCAGCGTGGAGACGAGGAAGGTCTCCAGCTGGTCGAGCAGCACAGGCTCGGTGCCCTTGCAGGGGATCAGCTCGACCAGGTGCATGTAGCGCGGCGGGTTGAAGAAGTGGATGCCGCAGAAGCGGTGGCGCAGGTTCTCGGGGAAGGCTTCGGCCAGCTTATTGATGGAAAGGCCGGAAGTGTTGGTCGCGAAGATGGCGTTGGCATTAACGAACGGTGCGACCTTGCGGTACAGGTCTGACTTCCAGTCCATGCGCTCGGCGATGGCTTCGATGATGAGGTCGCACTCGCGCAGTTTTTCCAGGTGCTGGTCGTAATTGGCGGGCTGGATGTAAGTGATCCTGGCCGGGCTGGAGATGGGCGCCGGTTCGAGCTTCTTCAGGCCATCCAGCGCCTTGTTCACATTGCCGTTGGGGTCCCCTTCTTTCGCGGGCAACTCGAACAACAGCACCTCGACATTGGCGTTGACCATATGCGCGGCGATCTGCGCTCCCATCACGCCTGCACCGAGGACGGCGACCTTACGAACATTCAGATGATTGCTCATCGCGACACTCCCATTCATTTGATTGCTTGACCAGCGGCAGGACTACCCCGCCACTCACTCAATACTGTCAGAAACTGTAGGCATATTGCACGCTCAATATGTCAACGCTATTGCTGTAGCTGCCGACCAGGATGCCTGCGCCCGTCGCGGCCTGGTTGTTGGCGATGGGTGCATCTTTCATGAACAGGTGCGCATAGGCGAAGTCCACCTTGCTTGCGACCGAGACCTTGTATTGCCCGCCGAACGTCACCCAGGTGCGGTTACTGTCCGGGATGCGCGCGGTGCGGTAGGCATCCGGCACCGGTGTCTGGTCGTATGCCAGGCCGATGCGCGACAGCCATTGCTCGTTGTAGTGGTAGGTGGAACCAACCGCTACGCGCCAGGTGTCTTTCCAGTTCTCGGGGATATTCTGCACCACGGCGCCATTGGTGCGGGTGACCACCAGCTGTTGCAGTTTGCTCCAGCCGGTCCAGGTCGCATCGGCCATCATGTCCCACTTGTCGTTCAACTGGTGGAAGCCGCTGATCGAGAACGTATCGGGCATGGTGATCGGCAAGTTCACGTCGCCATTCTGCAGCGTCGGGCTGGCTGCCAGTGCTGTCGGCACCGATGTGAAACTGACCGTACCTTTCAGGTTGTATTTCAGTTTGGAACGATATGACAGACCGATGCGGGCGTTGGGCATGACATCGATCAAAACGCCCAAGTTATACCCCCAGGCAGAGTCGTTGCCGGTCATCGTCGTGATGCCTTCCACACCCGGCCCACCGACCGCAGTCAACAAAGCGCCACCGCCTGCCGAGAAGGCCGCTGCGCTGTAGTTCACTGCGCTGCTCAGTTCGCCGCTGATGTGCTGGTAGTTCAGTCCGATACCCAGACTGACTGTGTCACTCATCTGGTAGGCCAGGGAAGGGTTCAGGTTGATCGTCTGGATCTTGGAAGTGATGGCCTGGAAACGCCCGATCCAGGTCGGATCGTATTTTGTCTGCAAGCCGAATGGTGCATTGATGCCCAGACCGAAGCGCAGCACGGGCTGGATCTCCGTCACTATATAGGTATTGGGTACCAGCGCCAGACTGCCAGCATCGCCGCCGTTGCCGCCTGCCGTCTGCAAGGCAGCGCCGGTGGAGCCGGTATCGCGGAATTTCGCCGAAGGCTGGATAAAACTGCCCGCCACCGTCACCTGATTGCCATTCAGCCTGGACATGCCGGCCGGGTTGAAGAAGATGGTGCTTGCATCCTCGGCTGCTGCCGCTCCTCCGGCATACGCATTGCCGGTGCCACTGCTTTGCTCGATCAACGCGAACGCCGAGGCCGACGCATTTCCCGACATCGCCAACAACGCACTGGCAACCGAAATACCCAACAATGTCTGCTTCAATCTCATCTTCGTTTCTCCATAGTTAACGTTTGAATGGCGTCGCTGCGAACATCAGCGACAGCAAAATCTCAATCCTGCGGCGGCAACGGCCTCGGCTTGCGATCGTCGCCGACCGCGACATAGGTCAGCGTCGCCTCGGTCACCTTCAGGCAGGTCGGGTTCTCGGGGTCGCGCTGCACATAGACCTCGACATCGACGGTGATCGAGGTCGTGCCGGTCTTGACGATCCTGGAATAAAAGCTCACCACGTCGCCGACGAAGATGGGCTGCTTGAACACGAACGAATTCACCGCGATCGTCGCCACCCTGCCTTTGGCACGGTGCACGGCGGGGATGCTGCCGGCGATGTCCACCTGCCCCATCAGCCAGCCGCCGAAGATGTCGCCGGTATAGTTCGCATCCGACGGCATCGCCGCCACGCGCAAGGTCGGCTGACGGTCGGGCAAGGAAATCTTCTCTTCACTCATCAGTGCCCCTTGTAAAGTTCGTCGATCTGCCTGCTGAACGCCGCCACCACATGGTTGCGCTTCAAGCTCAGCTTGGGCGTGAGCAAACCGTTGTCGATGGTCCACGGCTCGCGCAGCAGCAGCACGCGATGCACCTTGGCATAGCCGGGAAAGCCGCTCAGGTTGCGCGCGATGCGCCGCAACACCTTGGCTTCCACCGCGCTGTCGGTCAGCGATTCCGGCATGTCGGGACGCACACCGACCTTGGCAGCGACCTGCAACCACACCTCCGGATTGAGCACGGCCAGCGCGATCAGGTACGGACGTCCTTCGCCGTAGATCATCACCTGGTCGATCAGCGGGTCGTGCAGGATGGCGGCCTCCATGTCGGCGGGCGGCATCTTCTCGCCGTTGGACAGCACGATGATCTCTTTCAGGCGACCGGTGATGTAGATGTGGCCCGTTTCGCTGATATGCGCGATGTCGCCGGTGTTCAGCCAGCCATCGGCGTCGATCATGGCCCTGGTCGCTTCCGGATTGTTCCAGTAGCCCATCATCACGTTCGGCCCCTTCACCAGCAGGGCGTGCTGTTCGCCCAGTTTCACCTGCACGCCGCGTATCGGCTGGCCCACGCTGTCGGGGAAGTTGTTGTCGAGCTTGTTGCCGGAAACGATGGGACTGGTCTCGGTGAGTCCATAGCCTTGCACCACCGGCAATCCCAGGCCGACGAACACGCGCGAGATCTCCGGCGCGAGCGCCGCGCCTCCGCTGACCGTGGTGCGCAGGCGCCCGCCGAGGCGTTCCAGTATCTTTTGTGCCACCAGTTTGTCCAGCAGCGGCCACAGCAGGAACGAGGGTTTCCAGCCGCCGCGCCTTTGCTGATGCAGGAAGCGCGCCCAGCCCACTTCCACGGCCAGGTGGAACAGCATGCGCTTGAATGCCGGGCCTTCGGCCAGCTTGGTGCTGATCGCGCCGTAGATCCGTTCGTAGATGCGCGGTACCGAGATCAGGATGGTCGGCTTGATGGTCTTCAGGTCTTCCGACAGCAGCGGGATGGAGCGCGCATAGGCGACCGTCGCCGCCGTCATCACTTGCAGGTAATAGCCGCAAGTGCGCTCGAAGGTATGCGACAGCGGCAGGAAGGAAAGCAGCAGGTCGTCGCCGCGTACCATGAAGGTAGCCATCGCATCGTAGGTATTGCTCAGCATGTTGTTGTGGCTCAGCATCACGCCCTTCGGCCTGCCGGTGGTGCCCGAGGTGTAGATGATGCTGGCGAGTTCCTTGCAGTCGCACGGGACAGGCGCTTGCAACTCTGCCAGTTGAGTGAGCAGATATTTCGCCGCAGGCACCAGACGCGGCTCATCGTTCCTGAAATCGTCCAGCGACACGAAGCGCTGCACACAACCCATCTGCCCGACCACGCCGGAGAGTTCCTGCCATTGCGCTTCGGTCTCGAACAGCAGCACCTTCACTTGCGCATCGTTGACGATATAGGCGATGTTGTCCGCGCGATCCACGGTGTACAGGGGCACGGTGATCAGCCCCAGCGACATCGCGGCCTGGTCGAACATCACCCATTGCGGACAGTTGCGCAACATGATGGCGACGCGATCACCCTTGACCAGTCCTTCCCTCGCCAGCGCAGCCTGCCAGCGCGCCACCTGCTCGAGCATCTGCCCCCAGCTCAGGTCGACCCAGACCGACTGCCGCACATCGAAGAATTTATAGGCGATCTTGTCCTGCGAGCGCCGTACACGTTCCAGGAACAGGCCGTGCAGTGTCACCGCCTGCTGCGGCGATATCACATCGTCGTTTTGTGCTGCCGTCATCCCTACCCCCTGTTTTGTTTTTATGTTTGCTACAAGAACAGATCGTTGTACAGCGGCTCACCTGGGCTGACCGCGTATTGGTCGAAGTTCTTCACGCCCGACGCGCGCAACACCTCGTCGTCGATGAAGAAGAAACCGCTGAAGGTCTTGCTGTCGCGCAGCAGGATGGCATGCGCCGCATCCGCCACGATGGCCGGCTTGCGCGAAGCGCGCAGGATGGCTTCCGGAAAGTTGAATTCGATGGCGGCCGTGGCGATGGTGGTGCGCGGCCACAGGCAGTTCACTGCGATGCCGTCGTCGGCGAACTCTTTCGCCATGCCCAGGGCACACAGGCTCATGCCGAATTTCGAGATGGTATAGGCGACATGGGGCGCAAACCATTTCGCCTCGAAATTGAGCGGCGGCGACAGCGTGAGGATATGCGGATTGGCTGCCTGCTTCAGATGCGGAATGCAGGCCTGCGAAGCAAGAAAGGTCGCGCGCATGTTGACGTCCCACATCAGGTCGAGACGTTTGGCCGGGGTCTGCAAGGTCGGGGTGAGGCTGATCGCGCTGGCGTTGTTCACCAGCACGTCGATGCCGCCGAAATGCGCTGCTGCCTGTTCGACCGCATAATGGATAGCCTGCTCGTCGCGCACGTCGAGCTGGATCGCCAGCGCCTGCCCGCCCGCAGCTACCACCTCTTCCGCCACGCTGTGGATGGTGCCCGGCAATTTGGGATGCGCCTCTGCCGTCTTGCCGGTGATGACCACCCTGGCGCCGTCGCGCGCGCAGCGCAAGGCGATCTCGCGCCCGATACCGCGACTGGAACCGGTGATGAAGATCACCTTGTCGCGCAAGCCGGTCATCCCTGATTCGCCATCAATTGCTCAGGCGCGAAGTCGTCCACCATGATGACCTTGCGGCGCAACGCATAGTCGCGCTCCAGTTGCAGTGCCTGCTCGGCATCGATGAGGCCCAGCTCGCGCGCTTCCGCGATCTGCAGCAGCTCTTCGCGCGCCTTGATCTTGCCCGCCTTGCGCGCCGTTTCCAGCTCGGCCTGCAGCGGCTCGCAGGCCAGCGTGCTGGCGAGTGCCGCTTCCAGCGCCCCTACGGCATCCTCCTCGCTCGGCGAGATGAACATGCCCGCCGTCAGGCGATCGCGAACCGGGCCGGGCTTGAGCAGCAGCGAAGCGACCTGGTGGCCGATATGGTCGCTGGGCGGTTTGCGGTGCATGCCCAACGGGAAGATCATGGCACGCAACAGCAAGGCGGCAAAGCGGTTGGGGAAGTTCTGCAACACGCTGTCGAAGGCTGTCTCGATACGATAGAGACCGTCCTGCATGCCCCAGTGCAACAACGGCAGATCTTCCTCTGGACGACCATCGTCCTCGAAGCGTTTCAGCACGGCCGAGCACAGGTACATCTGGCTCAGCACATCGCCCAGGCGCGCCGACAGCTTCTCTTTGCGTTTGAGCCCGCCGCCCAGCACCAGCATGGAGACATCCGCCGCGAACGCGAATGCTGCCGAGTAGCGTGTCAGCGCCTGATAGTAGCGCCTGGTCGGTTGCTCGGTCGGCACGCCGATGATGCGCCCGCCGGTCAATCCATAGACCAGGCTGCGCACTGCGTTGCTGAGGCTGAAGCTGATGTGCCCGAACAGCGCCTCGTCGAATGCCCGCACGGCACGCTGGTTGTTCTGGTCTTGCGCCGCATGGATCTCCTTCAGCACGTAAGGATGCGAACGTACCGCGCCCTGCCCGAAGATGATGAGGCTGCGCGTAAGGATATTCGCTCCCTCCACGGTGATGCCGATGGGCGTTTGCTGGTAGGCGCGCCCCAGGTAGTTGTCCGGCCCCAGGCAAATGCCCTTGCCGCCGTGCACATCCATCGCATCGTTGATGACCATGCGTCCGCGTTCGGTGCAATGGTATTTGACGATGGCAGAGATGACCGAAGGCTTGCCACCCATGTCCACCGCCTGCGCCGTCATGGTGCGTGCCGCATCCATCACGTACAGGTGTCCGCCGATGCGTGTGAGCGCCTCTTCGACGCCTTCGAACTTGCCGACCGGCACTTTGAATTGTTTGCGCACGCGGCAATAGGCGCCGCTGGTGCGCGCTGCCAGCTTGACGCCGCCGGTGGCACTGGCCGGCAGCGAAATGGAGCGCCCCGCCGCCAGGCAGTCCATCAGCATGCGCCAACCGTGGCCGATGCGCATGGTGCCGCCGATGATGTAGTCCATCGGGATGAATACGTCCTTGCCGATGGTCGGTCCGTTCAGGAATGCCGAATTGAGCGGGAAATGCCGGCGCCCGACCTCGACGCCCGGCGTGTCGGTCGGGATCAGCGCCAGCGTGATGCCGCGCGAGACTTCGGCACCCAGCAGGTTTTGCGGGTCGAACAGTTTGAAGGCGAGACCGAGCAACGTCGCCACCGGCGCCAGCGTGATGTAGCGCTTCTCCCAGGTGACGCGCACGCCGAGCACGTTACTGTGCCCGTTGAAATCGCCGTAACAGACGATGCCGTAATCGGGGATCGCGCCCGCATCGGAACCGGCAAAAGGTCCGGTCAGCGCAAAGCACGGTACTTCCTTGCCGCTGGCCAGCCCGCGCAGATATTTGTCCTTCTGTTCCTGCGTGCCGTAATGCAGCAGCAACTCGGCCGGCCCCAGCGAGTTCGGCACCATCACGGTCACTGCCCCTGTGCCGCTGCGCGATGCGATCTTGGTGATCACTGCCGATTGCGCCTGCGCGGAGAATTCGAGGCCGCCATATTCCTTCGGGATGATCATGCCGAAGAAGCCTTTGTCCTTGATGAACTGCCAGGTTTCGGGCGACAGGTCCTGGCGCGTATGGGTGATGTCCCAATCGTCCAGCATCGCGCACAGTTGCTCGACTTCGTTATCGAGAAAGGCCTGCTCGCGATCGCTGAGCCCCGCCTTGGGCAAGGCCAGCAATTGTTTCCAGTGCGGATTGCCGCTGAACAGCTCGCCGTCCCAACCTACCGTACCCGCATCCAGCGCCTCCTGTTCGGTCTGCGAGACTTGCGGCAATATCTTGCGGAAGATGCCGAGAATGAAGCTGCTGACCAGCAAGCGGCGCAATGCGGGAATGCCCAGTACGGCGAGGAAAATTCCCAGCGCTATATAGACCGTTTGCAGAGCACCGTCGGAAATGCGACTCACCATCGCGATCAAGGGCACCAGCACCGCAATGGCGATCAACCATCCCCAGATGGAAGCGCGGAAAAAAGCTAGCAACAAGGCCACTACCAGTACCACCAACATCAATATCGCCATCGTCGCACCTTTTTTCCTGATATTCGAATGACGCTAACTTTAACCTCCGCGCGTGGTGCTGACAATGGATATATTCCCTCGCAACATGACAGGCTCAGACTTTCGTCGGTTGACTATCGCCCCGTCCTTTGCGACACTGAATGCATGTTACGTTCATGCAGAAAATTCATTGCCGTGCTGACGCTGCTGTGGCTGCCGATATTTACCGGCAACGCACTGGCGGCCTCGGTGTCGATGCTGTTGCTGCATGGCGGATGCAACGAGACTGCCATGTCGCAAACCATGTCCGATGAAACAATGGACATGGGGGAACACCCTGCGCATCACGATGCGACGCCTGCCCCTGCCGGCGATCACAGCACCTGCGGAGTCTGTCATCTGGCCTGCACCGGTTACCTGAATGTACCCGGCGTTGAAATATCTGCTGTGCACACGGTCGCTCGCGAGATCACCCCCTATCTGGTCGCGTTCGACTCCGTCACTTCCACTCCCCTGCTTCCTCCACCTCTCGTTCGCGCCTGACGCGGGACGAGTCCGTCTGTTGATTCCATAGTCTGACCCTGTCCCGCACCGTTCGGCAGCCGCATGCGGCTGTCCGTGATGCAAATGCAATCGGGATGCGGAACATGAAAATACCTTTATCAGTTTTATCCCTGCTGTGCGCGCTTTGGCTTACACCGGCCATCGCCGCGGAAGGGCAGCTGCACAACGGCGGAGTAAATACCGGGGATTCGGGGGCTGACGAACTGCTGGGCAGCAACCTCGCCGGATTGCTGGACTATGCACGCGAGCACAACCCGGAACTGGCCGCCACACGCTATGAAGCCGAGGCCGCGCAGCAGCGCACCGAATCTGCCGGCGCATTGCCCGACCCGGTGTTGCGCACCGAATTGATGGACATCACCAACAAGGGCAGCACCAGCCCGCGGCTGCTGCCTTCGCAGACCGGCAGCACGCGCTATACGCTGATGCAAAGCGTGCCCTGGTACGGCAGGCGCGACCTGCAGCGCGATGTCGCCGACGCGCAAGCGTCGAAGGCCAGCGGGCAGGTGGCTGCAAGCTGGTCCGATCTGGCGACCCGCATCAAGCAGACCTACGCCATGCACTACTTCGCCACCAACAGCGAGCAACTGGCGCAACAGACGCTGGCATTGCTGGGCAACCTCGAGCAGATCGCCCAGACGCGCTACGCCAATGGGCTGGGGCAGCAGCAGGACGTGATCCGGGTGCAGGTGGAAAAGACCATGCTGCGCAGCGAACTGATCTCGCTTGAGGAGGAAGGCCACCATACCCATGCACGGTTGAATGCATTGCTGTCGCGCCCGGTGAATGCGCCGCTGGCGGATCCTGTGCAACTGCGGCCGATGCCGTCTGCCGCGAAGCTGGACGAAACGACATTGCTGGAACGGCTGCGGGCACAGAATCCGCAACTGCGCATCGCCGAGGCGAACATCCAGGCTTCGGAAAAAACTCGCGACCTGGCCTACAACAACCGCTATCCCGGATTCACCCTGGGTGTCGCGCCCAATCAGTCCGGCAGCGCCGTGAGAAGCTGGGACCTGATGGTCGAGTTCAACATCCCCTTGCAGCAATCGTCGCGCCGTTCGCAGGAGCATGAAGCGGAAGCGCTGCTATCCGCATCGAACGCACGCAAGGCAGCCCTGCTCGATCAGACCCAGGCGGAATTATCGGAAAACCTGGATGCGCTGAAAGCCGCACAAGTCACCGAAGCGCTGATCGCCACACGCTTGTTGCCGCAGGCCGATCTCACTTATCAGTCCGCGCTGGTTGGTTACCAGAACGGCAAGGTGGATTTCGCCATGCTGATCGAAGCGCAAAAACAGATATTGAAGGCCAGGCAGCAGCAGCAGCAGGCCCGGACCGACATGCAATTACGGCTGGCCGACATCGAAAAACTGTTGGGAGAAGAATTATGAACAACCTGCTAAAACTGATCCTGGGCGCTCTGCTACTGTTGGGCGTAGCGACAGCCGGATACTGGTTCGGCATGTACTCGACTTCCGCTGCCAAGGAAACAGCAAGCGCAGCGAAGACGGAACGCAAGGTGCTGTACTACCGCAACCCGATGGGCTTGCCGGACACTTCGCCCGTGCCGAAGAAGGATTCGATGGGCATGGACTACGTGCCGGTCTATGCAGGTGAAGAAGCAACCAACCAACTCAACATCAGCACCGACAAGGTACAGAAACTGGGCGTGCAGAGCGCAGCAGCCGCGCTGCGCGAACTGGATCGGACGTTGCGCGTGACCGGACGCATCGAGGTCGACGAGCGCCGCACCTACGCCATCTCGCCGAAGTTCGAAGGCTGGGTGGAACGCCTCTACGTGAACACCACCGGACAGACCGTCAGCAAAGGCCAGCCTTTGTTCGATGTATACAGCCCGGAACTGGTTTCCGCACGAGGCGAATACGCACTCGCATTACAGGGACTGGCCGCACTGAAAGATGCCGATGCGGAGACGAAAGCGGGCATGCAACAGCTGGCGGATGCGAGCCGCTCACGCCTCAACAACTGGGACATCGCGGACGTGCCCCTCCCCTCTCCTCAATCCTCTCCCGCAAGCGGGCGAGGAGGCGAACGAGAAAAACAATCTTCAATTCCTGACAACTCGCGCGTGACGTTTCGCGCCCCGGTCACTGGCATCGTGCTGGAAAAGAAGGCCGTGCAGGGCATGCGCTTCATGCCGGGCGAGACGCTGTACCAGATCGCCGATCTTTCTTCGCTCTGGGTCATCGCCGAGATCAATGAACAGGATATCGGCCAGGTGCATATCGGCAACCGCGTCCAGGTCACGGTCGATGCCTGGCCGGAGCGGATGTTCGACGGCAAGGTGGATTTCATCTACCCCACGCTGAACAGCGCCACGCGCACGGTGCAGGTCCGTATCGAACTGGACAATCCCAAGGGCGTACTCAAACCAGCCATGTTCGCCAATGTCCGGATCGCCGTTGGCCAAAGCGGCAAGGTGCTGGCGGTGCCGACCTCCTCCGTGATCGACAGCGGCACCAGACAGGTGGTGCTGGTGCGTCTGGCGGAGGGACGTTTCGAGCCACGCGCAGTCACCCTGGGCAATCGCAGCGATAACTATGTCGAAGTGCTATCCGGTGTCGCAGAAGGCGAACAGGTCGTGACCTCGGCCAACTTCCTGCTGGATTCCGAAAGCAATCTCAAGGCGGCGTTGGGAAACATGAGCGAAGCGCAAAAAAACACCCTCACCCCAGCCCTCTCCCATGGGGAGAGGGAGCAAATCGTCGGCCATCAGGCTCAGGGCACGCTGGACTCCATCAACGACGACGGCACTGTCAGCATCACGCACGAACCGATCAAGTCGCTGGGCTGGCCGGGCATGACCATGGACTTCGCGCTGGCAAACTCGTCGCTGGCCGCCGGCATCAAACCGGGCAGCGCGGTCAGTTTCGAGATCGTCGAGCGCACCCCCGGCGAATGGGTGATCACCAAGCTGCAAGCTCGGCACGGGGGACACTGACATGCTCTCGAATATCATCGAATGGTCGGCACGCAACCGCTTTCTGGTTCTGCTGGCAACCTTGTTCGTCACACTGGCGGGCATCTATGCGCTGATCAAGACTCCGCTGGATGCGCTGCCCGACCTGTCCGACGTGCAGGTGATCGTCTATACCGAATATCCGGGACAGGCACCGCAGGTGGTGGAAGACCAGGTCACCTATCCGCTCACCACGGCGATGCTGGCCGTGCCGAAATCGAAGGTGGTGCGCGGTTTCTCGTTCTTCGGTGCCTCCTTCGTGTATGTGATCTTCGAGGACGGCACCGACATCTACTGGGCGCGCTCGCGTGTGCTGGAATACCTGAACAGCATCGCCGGACGCATGCCCAGAGGCGTAACGCCGCAACTGGGGCCGGATGCGACCGGCGTGGGCTGGGTGTACCAGTACGCCGTGCTCAGCGACAAACATAACCTCGCCGAGCTGCGCACCATGCAAGACTGGTACCTGCGCTATCAGCTGACCAAGGCGCACGGCGTGGCGGAAGTCGCCTCGCTGGGCGGTTTCGTGCAGCAGTACCAGGTGACGGTCGATCCGGTGAAGCTGCGCGCTTACGGCATTCCGCTGAACCGGGTGTCGGAGGTCATACGCGACTCGAATCGCGATGTCGGCGGACGCGTGGTGGAGATGGCCGAGACCGAATACATGGTGCGCGGCAAAGGCTACCTGCACGGCATCAGCGACATCGAGAATCTGGTGGTGAAAGCCGAACGCGGCACGCCGGTGCTGCTGCGCGACATCGCCAGTGTCGAACTGGGTCCGGATGAACGGCGTGGCATCTCCGAACTGAACGGCGAAGGTGAAGTGGTGTCCGGCATTGCCATCGCCCGCTACGGGCAAAATGCGCTGGAGGTCATCCGCAACATCAAGGACAAGATCGCCGAGATCACGCCCGGCTTGCCCGAGGGCGTCAGCATCAACACGGTGTACGACCGTTCCGAACTTATCCTGCGCGCCATTGCCACGCTCAAGCACACCTTGCTCGAAGAGGGAGTGATCGTCGCGCTGGTGTGCATGGTCTTCCTGATGCATGCACGCAGCGCCCTGGTCGCCATCGTGATGCTGCCCATCGGCGTGCTGATCGCCTTCATCGCCATGCATCTGCTCGGGCTTAACTCCAACATCATGAGCCTGGGCGGCATCGCCATCGCGATTGGCGCGATGGTGGATGCGGCGATCGTGATGATCGAGAATGCGCATAAGCATCTGGAGAGACTGGATCAATCAGCTGGTGTTCAAAGAGTGTTTCCCCACCCCAACCCCTCCCCCGAAGGGAGAGGGGCTTTACTCCCTTCCCCCGCCGGGGGAAGGGCAAAGGATGAGGGAACACTTTTTGCCGGCCGCTCCGCCGCCATCCTCTCCGCATGCAAGGAAGTGGGGCCTTCCCTCTTTTTTTCGCTGCTCATCATCACCGTATCGTTCATGCCGGTGTTCACGCTGGAAGCACAGGAGGGTCGGCTGTTCGCCCCGCTCGCCTACACCAAGACCTTCGCCATGGCAGGCGCAGCCTTGCTTTCCGTCACGCTGGTGCCGGTGCTGATGCTGCTGTTCATCCGCGGTCATGTCCGCTCTGAAGCCGAGAATCCGCTGAACCGCTGGCTGATCGCAGGCTACCGCCCGCTCATCGATGCCGCGCTGCAACGCAAGAAGTCCACGCTCGCCATTGCCGCTCTGACCATTCTGCTATCCGTCTGGCCTGCCATGAAGCTGGGCAGCGAGTTCATGCCGACGCTGAACGAAGGCACCCTGTTCTACATGCCTACCGCATTGCCCGGCATGTCGGTGACCAAGGCGGCGGAGCTGCTGCAGACGCAGAACAAGATCATCAAGAGCTTCCCCGAAGTGGCGTCGGTGTACGGCAAGGCCGGACGCGCGCAAACCGCCACCGATCCAGCACCGCTGGAAATGTTCGAGACCGTGATCAACCTCAAGCCGCAGGAGGATTGGCGCCCGGGAATGGATACCGACAAGCTGATCGCCGAGATGGACAAGGCACTGCAATTCCCCGGCGTGGCCAACTCGTGGACCATGCCGATCAAGGCGCGCATCGACATGCTCTCCACCGGCATCCGCACGCCCATCGGCATCAAGGTGTTCGGCAAGAATCTGGACGAGATGGAACGTCTCGCCAAACAGATCGAGTCCGTGGTCAAGAAGATACCGGGTACCAGCAGCGCCTATGCCGAGCGCATCACCGGCGGCTACTACCTGAACATCGAGCCGGACCGGCTGGCACTGGCGCGTTACGGATTGTCGGTGGGCGAGGTACAGGATGTGATCGCCACCGCGCTGGGCGGCGAGAACGTCACCACCACGGTGGAAGGATTGGAGCGCTTCGGTGTGAACGTGCGCTATCCGCGCGACCTGCGCGACTCACCGGAGCAGATCGCGCGCGAAGTGCTGCTTACCGCAAATAACGGTGCAATGATCCCGCTCGGGCAGGTCGCCAGGGTGAACATCAGCATGGGCGCACCATCCATCCGCACCGAAAACTCGCTGCTCTCGGCCTACATCTATGTGGACATCCGCGACCGCGACATCGGTTCTTATGTGGCCGAAGCACGCAAGGCAGTGGCCGATCAGGTGAAGTTCCCGCCCGGCTACTACGCCGCCTGGAGCGGCCAGTTCGAATATATGGAACGCGCCGCGGCCAAGATGAAGATCGTGATCCCCATCACGCTGCTGCTCATCTTCCTGTTGCTATACCTCAATTTCCAGCGTGTCGCCGAATCGCTGATCGTGATGCTGTCGGTGCCGTTCGCATTGGTCGGCGGGGTGTGGCTGCTGTGGCTGCTCGGCTACAACCTCTCGGTGGCGGTGGCGGTCGGTTTCATCGCGCTGGCCGGCGTGGCAGCGGAGACCGGCGTGGTGATGCTGATCTACCTGGAGCAGGCCTGGCAGGAAGTCCTGATGCGTTGCGAGGAAGCAGGACGGCCTGCGACTGCTGCCGATCTGCACCGCGCCATCATGCAGGGTGCGGTAGAACGAGTGCGCCCGAAAATGATGACCGTGGTGGCGATCATGGCCGGTTTGCTGCCCATCCTGTGGAGCAGTGGGACCGGCTCGGAAGTGATGCGCCGCATCGCCGCGCCAATGGTCGGCGGCATGATCTCCTCGGCCGTGCTGACGCTGCTGGTGATACCAGCCATCTATGCACTGCTCAAACAACACCAGCTTGCATCTGCCACCCGGGGTGCGACAGAACAGGCGAATCTCACTGCACCCCATCCAACCGGAAAGGAACAGCAATGAAAACTTTGACACTCTTACTGGGCATGAGCCTCGCGATCGGCAGCGGAATAGCGCATGCTGCCACACATGACCACGACATGTCGCAGCAACAGATGACAATGGCAATGCCGGCTGCTGCCGCGACGTCAAGTCACAAGGGAGCCGGTGTGATCAGGGCGGTGAACGAGAAAGCTCGCAAGATCCAGATCGCCCATGAACCGATTGCCGACCTGGAGTGGCCCGCAATGACCATGTGGTTCGGGCTGCAGGATCCCGTGCCAATGGGCATGAAGGTGGGTGATGCCGTGCTGTTTGAACTGGAACAAAATCCATTCGGCAAATGGGTGATTACCCGCATTGAACCCAGGCGCTGAACGGTGTCAAATGCTAGCCGGACGCGCCTGCCCGATGTCGATGCAACGAGGGACTTTCTCTGCACGTCCCGCATGGAACCTTGGCACACTCCGCAGTTCCAATGCAGCACATGGAGTACGCTCGTTCCCTGCTGAACGGGCGTTTTGCTTCGGTATCCTTTATGCGGCCGGGAAAGTCATTCCGGTTCTGTCATGCAGTCCTGTGCTTCGGGGCAGTTGTATTTATTTTGAAGTGGCTTGATCGAACATTCTCTAACCGTTCAGGAAGGAGTTTTGTGAAATGGCAGACACTTACCAGAATAGCATTTCCGGCCGCAATCCCGGCAGCGAGCTGGCAAAACATATCCTTGCACGATTGTTCCGGAATTTCGAAGGAAGTTTTCTCATCCGCCTCTGGGACGGTTCCGTGATCAACGCGGGGCGAGGTCGACCTGAGTTCTCTTTGACCTTCCGCTCCTCCAAGGCCTTCCAGGACATGGTCATGTCGCACCATCCGCTGCGCGTCGTCGAATCCTATTTTCAGGGCCTCATCGATGTCGATGGCGATCTCTACAGCGTGCTCAAGCTGCGCCACTATCTGGCTTCGTTGCACTTGTCGCTCACAGAGAAGGCCATATTTGCAGCCAAGGCCTTGATGATCAAACCGGACAAGACCGAGTCGCAAGGCAGTCGAAAATGGGCAAAGAACCTTAAACAAAAACTTGGCCTGGAAGCCGGTAAAGAACTTAATCGGGATGCCATCTCCTTCCACTACGATGTTTCCAACGATTTCTATGCGCTGTGGCTGGACCAGCAGATGGTCTATTCCTGCGCCTATTACGAGGAGGCCAGCCAGAGCCTGGAACAAGCGCAATGCAACAAGCTCGATCATATTTGCCGCAAATTGCGGCTCAAGCCGGGCGAATGGCTGCTCGATATCGGCTGTGGCTGGGGGGCGCTGATCTGCTGGGCGGCGGAACACTACGGCGTGAATGCGCACGGCATCACGCTAAGCCGCAAGCAGTACGATCATGCTCAACGAACGATCAATCGCCGCGGGCTCGGACAAAAGGTTACCGTCGAACTGATGGACTACCGCGACCTCAAGGGCGAGGCCGAGTACGACAAGCTGGCGAGCGTTGGCATGTTCGAGCACGTAGGCCTGAAGAACCTGCCGGCCTATTTTGCCGTGGCCAACCGGGTACTCAAACCTGGCGGCCTGTTCCTGAACCACGGCATCACCAGCGATGAGGGAGGCTGGAAGAAGAGCATCACGACCGAATTCATCAATCGCTACGTCTTTCCGGACGGGCAACTCGAAACTATCAGCACCGTGCAACAGATCATGGAAGATGCGAAATTCGAGATCCACGATGTCGAAGGGCTGCGCCATCATTATGCGTTGACGTTGCGCGAGTGGGTAAGACGTCTCGAACAGCATCATGAAGAAGCGATAAGCCACGTATCCGAACCTACCTACCGCATCTGGCGGTTCTATATGGCAGCCTGCGCCCAGCAGTTCGAGGAAGGTCATACCGGCCTGTACCAGATATTGGCTTCCAAACGCATGCCTTTTTCCGATCCTGTCCCACTCACAAGGCGCGATCTTTATACCGGTCATGTCAATGGCAAAGGGGAATGAGTGATGGATATCAGCTGGCGTTGCTGACGGGGTTATGAGCATCCGGGAGTACACTGCATATCGATCACAAAATTAAGGAGCAAGTCATGGCAGTCGATCCTGTATGCGGCATGACGGTATCTCCGGACAGTCCCCATCGCCACGAACATGAGGGAAAAACATATCTGTTCTGCAGTGCGCACTGCCTGACCAGATTCCAGGCATCCCCGGCCGACTTTCTCGACCAGCCTGCCAAGGCAGTACCTCCTTCGTCAGCGGCAATCAAGGATGCAACCTACACCTGCCCCATGCATCCCGAAGTGGTAAGCAGCAGGCCCGGCAGTTGCCCGAAGTGCGGCATGGCATTGGAACCGCGCAATGCCACAGAGGAAGACAATATCGAATTGAACGACATGACGCGCCGCTTCTGGCTCAGTGTGGCACTGGCCTTGCCGGTGTTCATCATGGCGATGACTTCCGATCTGGCGCCGCAACTGATGCCGGGTTTTGTTTCCATGTCGGTGTTGCAATGGCTGGAATTCGCGCTGGCAACGCCGGTGGTGATCTGGGCCGGCTGGCCGATCTTCCAGCGCGGCTGGGTATCGCTGGTCAACCGCAGTCTCAACATGTTCAGCCTGATCGCGCTGGGTGTGGGTGTGGCGTGGACATACAGCGTGGTGGCGATGCTGCTGCCCACCATCTTCCCGCCGACGATGCATAGCATGGGGGGGTTGGTACCGGTGTATTTCGAGGCATCGGCAATGATCATGGCGCTGGTGTTGCTCGGCCAGGTGATGGAGTTGCGCGCGCGCAGCCAGACGAGTGCTGCGATCAAACTGCTGCTGGGGCTCTCCCCCAAGATAGCGCGCATCGTGCGCTCCCCTCACCCCACCCCTCTCCCGCCTGCGGGCGAGGGAGCAATCGAATCGCTACGCGAATTTCTTTCGAACAGCCGCGAGGAAGATGTCCCGCTGGAGCAGGTGCAACCCGGCGATGTGTTGCGCGTGCGCCCCGGCGAGAAGGTGCCGGCGGACGGCGTGGTGCTCGATGGCGCCAGCGCGCTGGACGAATCCATGGTCACGGGCGAGGCCATCCCGGTCGAGAAGACTGCGGGCGCAAAACTGATCGGCGCGACCGTGAACGGCACCGGCAGCCTGTTGATGCGCGCGGAAAGGGTCGGAGCCGAAACGCTGCTGGCGCAGATTGTGCACATGGTCAGCGAAGCGCAGCGTTCGCGCGCACCGATCCAGCGCCTGGCCGACATCGCCTCCGGCTATTTCGTGCCCGCAGTGGTGGGCGCTGCATTGCTCACCCTGGCCGTGTGGTGGCTGGCCGGTCCCGAGCCGCGGCTGACCCACGCCATCGTCAACGCGGTGGCGGTGCTGATCATCGCCTGCCCGTGCGCACTGGGCTTGGCCACGCCGATGTCCATCATGGTGGGCACTGGGCGCGGTGCGACGGCGGGCGTGCTGATCAAGAATGCCGAGGCGTTGGAGACCATGGAGAAGGTGAACACGTTGGTGGTCGACAAGACCGGCACGCTGACCGAGGGCAAACCGAAACTGGTATCTGTCGCCGCCCTGCCGGGCTTTGACGAAAACGAAGTGCTGCAGCTCGGCGCCAGTCTGGAGCGCGCCAGCGAACATCCTCTCGCCGCCGCCATCATCAAGGGCGCACAGGAACGAAAGCTCGCGCTCGAACAAGTGAACGATTTCGCTTCGCACACCGGCAAGGGCATCTCCGGCATGGTCGCCGAACATCGCATCGCGCTGGGCAACCTGAAGTTGTTCGAGCAACTGCAGATCAATGCCGGCGCCCTGCCCGCACGCGCCGAGGCGCTGCGTGCCGAAGGACAGACCGTGATGCTGCTGGCCGTCGATGGCAAGGCAGCCGGCCTCGTCGGCGTCGCCGACCCGATCAAGGCGTCGACGCCGGATGCGATCGCGGCACTGCACGCGGAAGGCATACGGGTGATCATGCTCACGGGCGACAATCGCGCCACCGCCCTGGCGGTCGCTCAGAAACTCGGCATTGACCGCGTCGAGGCCGAGGTGCTGCCCGAGCAGAAGGCAGCCGTGGTCAAACAGTTGCAGGCGGAGGGCCGCATCGTGGCGATGGCCGGCGACGGCATCAACGACGCGCCGGCATTGGCCCAGGCGCAAGTCGGCATCGCCATGGGCACCGGCACCGACGTGGCTATGGAAAGCGCGGGCGTCACGCTGGTCAAGGGCGACCTCTCCGGCATCGTGCGCGCGGTGCGCCTGTCGCGTTCGACCATGAAGAACATCCGCCAGAACCTGTTCTTCGCCTTCATCTACAACGCGCTCGGCGTGCCGGTCGCGGCCGGCGTGCTGTACCCGTTCTTCGGGCTGCTGCTGTCGCCGGTCATCGCCGCCGCGGCGATGAGTTTCAGTTCGGTGTCGGTGATCACCAACGCGTTGAGGCTGCGCCGCGTAAAACTTTAGGCCGCAGTGCGGTCGGCAAAGGATAGGAAATGTATGGACATATGAACGGATATGGCTGGAGCTGGGGCGGCATGGGCCTGGGCATGCTGCTGTTCTGGGTGTTGCTGATCGCCGGCATCGTGATGCTGGTGAGAAGCTGCCGCAACTCAGGAGGCCGGAGTAATGACGAGCGCGAAAAATCCGCGCTCGACCTGCTCAAGGAACGCTATGCACGCGGCGAGATCGGGCAAGAAGAATTCATGCAGAAAAAACGCGATCTGGAAAGTTAAGCGGCGTTACACATCCTACGCTCCACACTGGTGACACCGTCTGGTGAATCTGCGAATTTGCAACAGTTTGCCGGGGCTTATAACGCCGACAAATAAACCATGATCTTCCAAATCTCATCTTCCTTGAGAGTGCCTTTGAATGGCGGCATTGCCGTACCCAATGGCACTCCTCCTTCTGCGATGGCCCAGTAGACGTATCCATCGCTTGCTATGGGTCTTCTGCCAATTGCTGCGATATTTGCAGGCGGCGGGTTAAGGCTTTTTCCAGCTTCGCCATCGCCCAGCCCGGTCGCTCCATGACACAGGGCGCAATTCTGCTCATAGAGGCGCTTCCCGTCCTCGATATTCCCGGCTGAGTGCTTCAGCGGATTCCGTTTGGAGGCGTAAGCTGCGTCGACTCCATGCTGTCTGACATATTGAGCACGGAGCATCGACATGTTCATCATGCCGCCTCCCCGCATCATGCCCATCATCTGTCCATACGCTGGCACTGCCAAAAATGCGGCAGCCCATAATGTTATAAGAGTGAAATGATTTTTCATGGCACCTCCTGATTGCTCTACGAACAGCGAAACTGATTTGTCGTACATGCTTGCTTATTTGCTCTTCAACACCAGGCAATTAAAATGCGACTGGAATGACAGCTTTCGATCCGGGTTGCGGCTGTGGCAAACTCAAGGCAAGTTGCCATGCATCATTCTGCGGCCTGAATTCTGGCCGCCTGGTCTTACACCACCGTACCGAACAGCTTGCCCACGCCGGCGGTCAGCGCCATCGCCAGAGCTCCCCAGAACACGACACGTAGCGAGGCCCTGAATACAGGCGCACCGCCTGCACGAGCAGATATTGCCCCCAGCGCAGTGAGTACGACAAGTGAGGTACCAGCCACCACGGGAACGACCATTGATACCGGAGCCATCACAGCCGCCAACAGGGGCAATGATGCGCCCACCGAGAAGGTCAGTGCGGACGTGAAGGCAGCCTGTACCGGATTGGCACTCATCATTTCGCTGATACCCAGCTCGTCACGGGCATGCGCGCCCAGATCGTCATGCACCATCAGCTGCCTGGCGACTTCTGCGGCCAATTCGGCACTTAATCCACGCTTGATATAGATAGCCGCCAATTCCTGATGCTCATGTTCAGGTTGCGCAAGCAACTCGGCGCGTTCGCGTGCCAGATCGGCTTTTTCGGTGTCGGACTGGGAGCTGACCGACACATACTCGCCCGCAGCCATCGACATCGCACCGGCGACCAGTCCGGCCACGCCGGCCAGCATCAGTTCGCCGCGCGATACATTGGCCGCAGCCACACCAACCACCAAGCTGGCCGTGGATACGATGCCGTCATTCGCTCCAAGCACGGCGGCGCGTAACCAGCCTATGCGCTCTGTGCGATGCATTTCTCGGTGAATATGGCGTGTCATTCCGGAACTGTCGCGAAATTATTCTGCGTTCAAGATAGCATGAACTGATTCTACTCCTCGAGTATTCTCTCGATACGCCGGTCCGGGATCAGCCAGATGACTGCAACCAGCACGTATAGTGCATCCGACAGCCACTGGTTCCAGAAGGCGAGCGGAATGGCGATGGCATACAACACCTGCGAAACTTTTCCTTTGCGGTCTTTCTCGACCGCTTTGGCCAGCAGGGAATCCTTGCCGCCGTTCGCGGAAATGATGCGGCTCTGCAATATCAGGTAAGCGACTGCCGCCATGAACAGCACCACTCCGTACAGTGCCGTGGGCAGCGCGGCAAAATGGTTCTCGCCCATCCAGCCGGTGACGAACGGCACCAGCGACAACCAGAACAGCAGATGCAGGTTCGACCACAGGATTGCGCCAGTGACACGCCTTACCGTGTGCAGCATGTGGTGGTGATTGTTCCAGTAGATACCGAGGTATATGAAGCTGAGGATATAGCTCAGGAAGACTGGCAGCAAAGGTTGAAGCGACTGCAGATCGGAGCCGTGCGGCACCCTCAGCTCAAGCACCATGATCGTGATGATGATGGCGAGTACGCCATCGCTGAATGCTTCCAGACGGGTTTTTCCCATGGATCGCTCCCTATCGCAAGTTCATCGCGCTTAAAATGCTAGCATACGCTGCAAACATTATTTACCGTGGAGACTGTTCATGCGTATCGCAATTATCGGTTCCGGGCCGGCCGGCTTCTATGCCGCGGAGGCATTGCTCAGACGCACGGATGAGGTAATCCATGTCGACATGTTCGATCGCCTCCCTACTCCTTTCGGCCTTGTGCGCGGAGGAGTCGCCCCCGACCATCAGAACATCAAGGCAGTCACCCGCGTCTATGAAAAAACAGCCGCGCGGCCTACGTTCAGGTTCTTTGGCAATGTGTGTCTCGGCGTCGACTTGACGGTGGATGAATTGCGCCAGCATTACCACCAGATCGTTTATGCGATTGGCAATGAGGCAGACCGCCGCCTCGGCATTCCGGGAGAAGGCATAGCGCGCTGCACGCCTGCTTCCGTCTTTATCGGCTGGTATAACGGGCACCCCGATTACCGTCATGCAAAATTCGATCTGTCGGTGTCGCGTGTCGCGGTGGTCGGCAACGGCAACGTGGCAATCGACGCCGCTCGAATCCTGCTGCGCACACCTGCCGAACTCGAAAAGACGGACATTGCCGCACATGCACTGGAAGTGCTGCGCAACAGCCAGGTACGCGAGGTATTCATGCTCGGACGGCGCGGCCCGGAGCAGGCTTCTTTTACCTCCGCGGAACTCAGGGAACTTGGCGAGATGGAGGATGCCGAGCCCATCGTCGCACCCGGCGAGCTTGCGGCTTGCGCTGTCCCGGAATCTGCGGACATTTCGCAGAAGGACAAGAATCTGAAGATCCTCCAGGCATTTGCCGCCCGGCAACCCGGCACGAAAGCAAAGAAACTGCATATGCGTTTCCTCGTTTCGCCAACCGAGGTGATTGCCGACGCTGCCGGCAATGTCTCCGGACTCAAGCTGGAGAAGAATCGCCTTGAGACCCGTGCAGACGGCACAATCACCGCGCGCGGCACCGGTGAGATCGAGATACTCGATGCAGGAATGGTGCTGCCAGCGATCGGCTACAGCGTTGAACGGATAGCTGGGGTTCCCTATGACGAAAAAACACATGTGATTGCCAATGAAGATGGGCGCGTAGTCGACCCGGTCACTCGCGCTGTGATCTCCAACGAGTACGTGGTCGGTTGGGCGCGGACGGGTCCGCAAGGCCTGATCGGCACGCACAAAGCTGCATCCGCCCATGTTGCCAAGCATATGTTGATTGACAGCGCAGGTCTTTCTGCACGAACACTTCCGGATCGTGAAGCCATCGTCTCTTTGCTTCGCAAACGCGGTCTGCAGATTGTCACTTTTAGCGACTGGAAACAGATCGATGAAATAGAGATCGCACGCGGGGAGCGGCGCAACGCACCGCGAGACAAGATCGTCGACCTGGAAACGATGCTCGCCATTCTTGGCCAGCACTGAATGGCATCGAGCTGCTGGCAGGTGATGCCCTTCCCCGTTTGTGTATCATCCATTGAGATTCGCTGCGCTGTTTCCACCGATGATCATCGCAGCGCAAATGGCTGTGTCGGCTTCTTTGGCTTGCGATGCAGGAGGAATATTGATATATTAGAATCTGCTTATATGTCATGCAGATGGCCTGAGCGTTTTCCCTGCTGAAAATCGCAACTTCAGTTTTGGATCCGGCGCCGGAAGTGAAGATATTCGAACCCATAGCCTGCCGGATACGAAAACACACTTGCAATCAGCCAGCAACCATACAATTCAGGAGCAAGAATGACCTCAGCGCAATACCGCTGGAAAAGAAGGGCCGTGCAGTTGGGAACACTCCTGCTGATCGCCTTGATACCGGCATTGGGACTGTTTCGTATCGACCTGACCACGGCCAGCTTCACTATCCTGGATAGCCAGATATGGTGGTCCAACTTCTCGTTCGTGTTTGGTCTGGCAATACTGCTGGTCACCGTGCCTATCATCATCTACATGACCCTCGGCACAGCCTGGTGTGGGTGGGCATGTCCGCAGAACCTGCTTTCCGAATGGGCTAACAACCTGACCTATAAGCTGTTGGGCAAGCGTGCCAGTGTTGCCGTAGATGGCGAGGGCTTGAAAGTCGCCGCATCCAAGAACAAGATTTCCAATTGGGTCATTCTTACCGCCGCTTTCCTGGGTGTATCAATGATACTGGCGCTCGTCCCGTTCTTGTTCTTCTTCTCGCTCGCCGAAGTCTGGTCGTTCTTCTCACCCAGCTCCAGCGCCCAGTTGTCTGCATTCATGCAACGGCTTTATTACTTTGCCGTGTTCCTCATCTTCATCGACATAGCTGTTGTCCGCTACTTCATGTGCGACTATGCCTGCCTGTATCGCATCGGGCAGAAGATGTTCAAGACTCAAGACGCATTGCACGTGAATTACGATGCTTCACGCTCGGACGAATGCAGCAAATGCAATTATTGCGCAGCATCTTGCGTCACCAGCATTGAGCCAACCGAGATCAAAATCTTCGATAGCTGCATCAATTGCGGTGAATGTATCGATGCATGCAACCGGCTGCATGACAAATCCGGAACCAAAGGGTTATTGAGTTTCGAATTCGGCAATAAAGCCAGCAGTTCATCCTGGAGCGAAAAGATCGGCATGATTTTTTCCCGCTTCAACTGGCTGGTTGGCGGTTTTTTTGTGATGGGTGTAGCGATGATGATGTGGGGCATCTATACCCAGCAACAGATACCGGCACAGGTACCTATCGAACAGCAACTGAGGGAGCGCCAGCTTGCCAATGCCTGCAACAGCCAATGCGAAACTCAGCAGTCATTGTGCAAGGTCGGCAACATGGCGGAATGCTACCGTGCCGCGGCATGCAAGTGCGAGTGCTTCCTGCAGCACGACCCAGGCAATGCCTCCAGTGGGCAATGGCGTCAGTGCGTCCAGCAAAATATGGCTAATGCGGAATCCAGAACCGGCAAAGATCGCCGATCAACGCTGGACAGGTCGATACCATGACGGCCCTCGGCTCGATTGGTCCGCAACTCGGCTTTATGAACTTGTGCATTGAAATATACGCATCGAGTCCAAGCATAATCAACGTTAATTATTGCAATTAGTAAGGAGAGTTCTATGTTCAAGCTTCCAATGGTAATCGTCTACATGATCATTGCATTTAACATCACGGCGTTTACTGCGCTCTTGATGTTAAATATGCTGATCATCACGTCTCTTTTCGCCAAAATAATCGCATGCTCCTTAACGATTGGCGCATGGGCGTTGGCCTACGTGAAACGCGATACGGTCGTCGAACTATTCTGACAAGTGATAAGTCTGAGGTTGCGCCTGGTTACAACAAGTAGCAAGCAAACCAGGCGCTCAGCAACTATGGATTTTCGGCAATATTGAAGGAGGGCATCATGAATGCAACAGCTCAAGCTTTTGGAATCGGGATCATCTTGGGAATAATCGTATTTTTTATACTTGCCAAATTCGGCGTGATAGATAAATTGCTGGTTTCAATGGATAAGTGGTTTAAGTAGTAAGGTTGATGTCCCGATTTTCCCTGAATTGCCTGCAATATCTTCAAGCTGTCGGCTAGTGCTGTCCGGATCCCATTCGCCAGTTAGCCGGCAGGTTTGTCCTGCCATGCGTGTAACCTGCCTGATACAGAGTCGAATACGATTCCCATTGCGAGTACAACCGCCTACGGGAAGAGTGTTCTGTCAGTACTATTTGGACACCTGACATCTTTTCGGCATGCTCCGGCTCTGCTCCTCAATTACCAAGTGATTGTGCGGCGACACTTGCCGCTTCATCCTTGCCATTTCCGAGTGGTAGTTTACTATATTAGTATAGTATTATATTATTAATTGCCTTCGTTGTTTATCAGCAATTAGTTAGCAGGTCACATATGCAAGGCAGAACCAAGTTGGCCAGTCTCGATATTCACGGACTTTGCCGAATTTTTCAGACTAAAGCTCTTGCGGAGTAAATGCATGAATAAAAAACACACACTGTTTGCGCCACAAAACCCGACAGTTATTGTCAACATATTGAGTTATAGAAGGAGCAAATCTTGAAGCAAATATTACTAGCAGCATTAACCTGCATCCCCATACTTTCCCAAGCTGCGGATGAAGCAAGGAACATCACTTTGCAAGGCAACAAGCAGGGTGCTCCGGCCTGCCAGTCATGCCATGGCACTGATGGAGGCGGCACACCCTCAGCCGGCATCCCCCGGTTGGCCGGATTAAATGCAGCCTATATTGAACAGCAATTGAAGAATTTCCGCGCTGGCAAGCGTAGCAATCCGATCATGCAGCCGATCGCGGATTTGCTGACCGAGACTGAAGTCACGCAGGTCGCCGCATACTATGCGGCACTGCCCGTCCCCTTAACCACGCCTCAAGGTGCTGATCCGGCATTGTTGCGCAAAGGTGAAGCCATCGCCACTGTCGGCGACTGGAGTCATGAGATACCAGCTTGCTTTCAATGCCATGGCCCTAACGGAAAAGGCATAGCACCGCACTTCCCCGCCATTGCCGGCCAATCTGCCTTATATATTTCCAACCAGATTGAAGCCTGGAAATCCGGCACTCGCTCAAATGACCCAGCAGGATTGATGAAGTCGGTTGCAGACAAATTATCGCCAGAACAGATAGAGGCAGTCTCGGCCTACCTTGCTGACCAACAATCAACCAATGGAAACCAGAAATGAAGAATCCCATCGCTATCGCCATTACTTTTGCCATGATCGCCACATCAGTTACCGTCTTTGCCGCCAGCGAAACTTCAACACCGACAGCGGCTAAGGCACTCGTTTTCACACCACCGAATGATGAGGAAATTCCCAACAACGAGTTCGGCAAAATCGTGCGTCAGGGCAAGAACATTTTTGAGGACACCCAGCACTATGCCAAGCAATACGTAGGCAACAGCCTGAACTGCGTCAACTGCCACCTTGCATCCGGCCGCAAGGAGAATTCATCTCCATTATGGGCAGCTTATGTACGTTACCCGGCCTATAGAGCCAAGAACAACAAGGTGAACACCTATGAAGAAAGGATTCAGGGTTGCTTCAAATACAGTTTGAACGGCAAGGCTCCTGCAGTTGATAGTCCTGAAATGGTTGCATTGGTGACCTATTCGTATTGGCTGGCAACCGGCGCGCCTGTTGGAGCGAAACTTAAGGGAGCGGGCTATCCGGAAGTGCCCAAGCCCGGCCTCATACCCGACGCCAACCGAGGTAAAACTGTCTTCGTTGAAAACTGTCAGGTGTGCCACGGTAGCAACGGCGAAGGAAAGAAGGTCGACGGAAAATACATATTCCCGCCGCTATGGGGATCTGAATCATTTAACTGGGGCGCAGGCATGCACCGCATAAATACCGCCGCAGCCTTCATCAAGGCCAATATGCCACTATCCAAGGGCGGCACGCTCACCGATCAGGAAGCATGGGACGTAGCCACTTTCGTGATGTCACATGAACGCCCGCAAGATCCGCGTTTCAAGGGAAATGTGGCACAGACCAAGAAAGAGTATCACGATGAAAATTGCAGATATGGCGAAACCGTAAACGGCAAGGTGCTGGGCGGAAAGCACCAGACTGCAGCAAAGTAGCAATTCCCGGCCCGCGCAATCCTTATGCTATGGGGTTGCACGGGCCGTTTTTTGTTGAACTCCAGACTTGCAGCATTACCCGATGTACCTTGCGTCAGCTTTTAACCCGCCAATCCCACATAGACGTTCTGCACATCATCATCCGCATCTATTGCTTCCAGAAATGCTTCCACTTCTTCACGTTCGGTATCGTTGCTGATGGTGACAGGATTTTTCGGGCGATAGCCCAATTGAGCAGAGATGACGGTGAAGCCCTGCGCAGGTAGTGCTTTGCATACTGCATCGAGGTCGGTGACTTCGGTGATAAAGAGAGTCGCACCCTCTTCGGAGGGTTCAAGGTCTTGCGCCCCCGCTTCGATGGCTGCCACTTCAGAATCGGCCTCCTTGGAGTTCGGCGTCGCTTCGATCATGCCCACATAGCTGAAGTCCCAGGAAACAGAGCCTTCGGCGCCAAGCTGCCCTTTGCGGAACAGCACGTTCATGCTGGACTTGGTGCGATTGACGTTGTCGGACAGGCATTCCACGATGACGGGTACGCGATGCGGCGCAAAGCCTTCATAGACAAGGCGTTCCAGATTGGCGCCGTCATCGAGCAAGCCTGCGCCCTTCTTGATGGCGCGATCCAGCGTGTCTTTCGGCATTGAGGCTTTCTTTGCCTGTTCTACCACCAAGCGCAAGCGCGAATTGGCCGCCGGGTCGGCGCCGCCGCGCGCGGCAACCATGATCTCCTTGGCGAGCTTGCCGAATATCTTGCCTTTTGCGTTTGCTGCGACTTCTTTATGTCTGGCTTTCCACTGTGCGCCCATTGCTGTTCTCTTGTATTGGTTAAAACATGATTCCCGAGGGCGCATCTTGCCCTAAGTACCGTGTTGCTTCAATCTCCAAAAGAAATTTGCAGCCGGCTACAGTCAATGACGGGTGGGATGCCGCACTTGGAGAAAGGATTACTGCACCGCCTTGAGTTGCCAGCCCGAGTGGCAGCCGACGCACTTGGACATGGTATTGGAAAGCATACCCAGCAATTCGGCAGAAGACTTCCCCTTGTCGGCAGCTTGAGCCAAATCGTCCATATCACGATGCACACTCATGCCGAGCGATTTGAATGCCACCGGCAGTTTTGCCATCAATGCCGGGTTGACGTCAACCGCGGAAGCCATGCCGACGGCACGTGCCGATTCAGCCACCCGCTTCATGTCACCCTGCTGGATACCCTGCACGACCTGTTGCGATGCAGCCAGCAAGGCTCGCATCTCGCCCAGGATCAGGTTGCGTTCAGAAGCAGCCAATACCACTGTGTTTCTGCCATCCGTCCCCGCTTCCGTGTTGCCACGCACAAAGAACCATGCAAACACGGCAATTGTGACAACCCACAGCACGATAGCTAGCAAGGCAAGGCGATTCTTCAACATTTGAACTCCCGACGAAATTGAGTAAGGGACACAACATAGTGCAATGGCAATTGCTCGTCTGTGACGATAATCACATATTGCCAGTCAGGCCGCATCAATCAGCAGCACTAACCTCTCCCATTGTTCGTTGCATCCTCCACTACCAGCAAGAATGCATCGCCATACTTCGCCAGTTTAGCCTGTCCCACACCGCTGATCCGCCCCATTTCGTCCAGCGTCTGCGGTTTGCGGTTGAGTATCTCCAGCAGGGTGCTGTCGTGGAAGATGACATAGGGCGGCACGCCCTGCTCGCGCGCGAGTTCGGTACGTTTGGCCTTGAGGGCAAGCCATAAGGGATCGTCGTTGGCCCCGGCGAAGGCCTCGCGCAAGCGCGAACCGCGTTCGGCCATGCTGCTCTTGCGTTTGGCTGGCTCGGCATCGCGGCGCAGCCAGACCTCCTGCTCACCGCGTAGCACGGGGCGAGCGGCTTCGGCCAGCTGCAGTCCGCCATAGCCTTCGATGTCCACATTGATGAATCCGGCGGCGACAAGCTGGCGATAGACGCTGCTCCATTGCTGTTGCGCTAGTTCCTTGCCGATGCCGAAGGTGCTGAGTTGCTGGTGGTTGAACTGCTCGACCTTGGGTGTCGTCTTGCCCAGCAACACGTCGATGAGGTGCACGACGCCGAAACGTTGCCCGGTGCGGTAGATGCAGGACAGTGCCATCTGCGCGGCCTTGGTGGCATCCCAGGTATCCACGGGCGACAGGCAGTTGTCGCATTCATTGCAGTCACCGGGATGTTCTTCGCCGAAGTAGCGCAGGATGGTCTGGTGGCGGCAGGCGGTGGATTCGCAGAAGCCGAGCAGCGCATCGAGCTTCTGCAGTTCGACGCGCTTGCGCTCTTCCGGTGCGTCACCGGACAGCAGCATCTGGCGCATGGAGACTACATCGCCGAGGCCGTACGCCATCCAGGCATTCGCGGGCAGGCCGTCACGGCCGGCCCGGCCAGTTTCCTGATAGTAGCCTTCCATGCTTTTGGGCAGGTCGAGGTGGGCGACGAAGCGCACGTTGGGCTTGTCGATGCCCATGCCGAAGGCGACGGTGGCGACCATGATCACGCCCTCCTCGCGCAGGAATTTTTTCTGGTTCTTGCTGCGCACCGCGGCATCCAGTCCGGCGTGATACGGCAAGGCATCCCAGCCCTGTTCCTTCAACCAGGCGGCAGTCTCTTCGACCTTCTTGCGCGACAGGCAATACACGATGCCCGCATCGTCGGGGTGCTCTGTTTCGAGGAAGTCCTGCAACTGTTTGCGCGCGTTATCCTTGAGTGTGACGCGATAGCGGATGTTGGGGCGGTCGAAGCTGGAAACGAATTGCTCTGCCTGCTCCAATGACAGGCGCTCGACGACCTCGCTGCGCGTGGGCGCATCCGCAGTGGCGGTGAGCGCGATGCGCGGCACGCTCGGAAAGCGCTCGTGCAATACGGTCAACCCGCGGTACTCGGGACGAAAGTCGTGTCCCCATTGCGAGACGCAGTGCGCTTCGTCAATGGCGAACAGGGCGATGTTGTTGTCCTGATTAAGGCGCTCCAGCAGGTTCAGGAAACCCTCGGTCAGCAGTCGTTCCGGCGCGACGTACAACAGTTTCAATTCGCAGCGCATCAGTTGCCGCGAGACTTCGCGGGCCTCTTCGGCCTCCAGGCTGGAATTGAGGAAAGCGGCCGATACACCAAGCTGTTTTAGCGCATCGACCTGATCCTGCATTAGCGCGATCAACGGCGACACGATGATGCCGACACCTTTGCGCATCAGTGCGGGGATCTGGTAACACAGGGACTTGCCGCCGCCCGTTGGCATCAGTACCAGTGCATCGCCGCCCGCGACCACATGCTCGACGATAGCCTGCTGCGCCCCTCTGAAAGAGGCATAGCCGAAGGTGTCGCGCAGGATCTGTTGGGCGGTGCCGGTGGTCATGGATGTAGCGATTCGATCTGAGTGCGCTAGCTTACCCTGAGCGGCACAATTTGGCTTGTGCGTGCAAGGCCGATGGTATGATTTGACCGGAAAGACACGAGCCACAATTTACCCTGAAAGGTCATTGATGAGTATCCGTACCGTTGCCACCCAGCCTTTTTCCGACCAGAAACCCGGCACTTCCGGCCTGCGCAAGAAGGTTCCGGTGTTCCAGCAGCAGAATTATCTGGAGAATTTCGTCCAGAGCATATTCGACAGCATCGCCGCGCCAAAAGGAGCATCACTGGTGCTCGGCGGCGACGGGCGCTTTTACAACCGCGAGGCGATCCAGATCATCCTGAAGATGGCGGCGGCTAACGGTTTCAGCGAAGTGCTGGTGGGGCGCAGCGGCATCCTTTCCACCCCGGCAGCCTCCTGCGTGATCCGCAAATACAAGACCTACGGCGGCATCATCCTCTCGGCCAGCCACAACCCGGGCGGCCCCAAGGAAGACTTCGGCATCAAGTACAACAGCAGCAACGGCGGCCCGGCCACCGAAACGGTGACCGAGGCGATCTACGCCAAGAGCAAGACCCTCTCCAGCTACCGCATCCTCGACGCGGCTGATGTGGCGCTCGACAAGCCTGGTGAGACCACGCTGGGCGGCATGAAGGTGAAGGTGATCGACCCGGTCAGCGACTATGCCGAACTGATGGAGTCGCTGTTCGATTTCGCGGCGATACGGGCTCTGCTCAAAGGCGGCTTCAAGATCAGATTCGATGCGATGCATGCAGTGAACGGCCCCTATGCCAAGGAGATACTGGTTACTCGCCTCGGCGCCCCTGTCGACAGCGTGATGAATGCCGTGCCGCTGGAGGATTTCGGCGGCGGACATCCCGACCCCAACCTGACCTACGCTCATGATCTGGTGGAGATCATGTATGGTGCCGAAGCCCCGGATTTTGGCGCAGCATCGGATGGCGACGGCGACCGCAACATGATCCTGGGCAAACGATTCTTCGTAACCCCGTCCGACAGCCTGGCCTTGCTGGCAGCCAATGCAACACTGGTAACGGGCTACAGGCAAGGATTGGCGGGCATCGCGAGGTCGATGCCCACCAGCGCAGCCGTGGATCGCGTGGCAAAATCCCTTAACATCCGCTGCTTCGAAACCCCGACCGGCTGGAAATTCTTTGGCAACCTGATGGATGCAGGCAAGGTCACGCTGTGCGGGGAGGAAAGCTTCGGCACCGGCTCCAGCCATGTGCGCGAGAAGGATGGCCTGTGGGCAGTGCTGTTCTGGCTGAATATCGTTGCTGTGCGCAAACAATCGGTGGAAACCATCGTGCGCGAACATTGGGCAAAATTCGGCCGCAACTTCTATTCGCGCTACGACTATGAAGGCTTGCCGACGGATGCAGCGAATAGCGTCATGCAACATCTGCACGAGAGTTTCGCTGCCCTTCCCGGCAAGGCGTTCGGTAAATACACAGTGAAAACGTGCGATGACTTCAGCTACATCGACCCAGTGGATGGCAGTCTGAGCAAAGGCCAGGGCGTGCGCATCCTCTTCAGCGATGGTTCGCGCATCATTTTTCGCCTTTCCGGTACCGGCACTGAAGGCGCTACGTTACGGATGTATCTGGAGGCATTCGAAGCGGATGCTTCCCGGCACCATCAGGATGCGCAGGAAGCCTTGAAGGAATTGATCCAGATCGCGTTGCGCATCTCGGAATTGCAGACGCGCACTGGGCGTGAACAACCTACGGTGATTACTTGATGGCGCCTTTCGCAGGCTGAGCAGCGATTACTCCAGAAGCAGTTGCTGCAGCCTCTTCCCCGACTATCTGGAAAAACACCTCTCCCTGCTTGACCATGCCCATCTCACTGCGTGCACGCTCTTCAACGGCTTCAGTGCCGTTTTTCAGATCACGCACTTCAGCATCCAGTGATGCATTGCGCTTTTGGGTCTGCTCGTTGAGCTGCTTCTGTGCTTCGACCTGCCTGTCCATATCCCATACCTTCAACCAGCTACCCTTCCCCAGCCAGAGCGGATATTGCAACAGCAGGAGAAGAGCAAGCAGGATGTAGGTGACTACACGCATCCATTCAGCCTAATTGGTAATAGGCCTCACGTCCCGGATAGGAGGCGCTGTCGCCAAGGTCTTCTTCGATGCGCAGCAATTGATTGTATTTCGCCATGCGATCGGAACGGGACAGCGAGCCGGTCTTGATCTGCAAAGCATTGGTCGCCACAGCCAGGTCCGCAATCGTGGAGTCTTCGGTCTCACCGGAACGATGCGAGATCACGGCGGTGTAGCCGGCGCGCTTGGCCATTTCGATAGCTGCGAACGTCTCGGTCAGTGTGCCGATCTGGTTCACCTTGATCAGGATGGAGTTGGCGATGCCGCGCTTGATCCCTTCGCGCAAGATCTTGGTGTTGGTCACAAAAATATCGTCTCCAACCAGCTGGATGGTTTTGCCAAGACGATCGGTCAGCAGCTTCCAGCCATCCCAGTCATGCTCACTCATGCCGTCTTCCAGCGTGATAACCGGGTATTTGTCTACCCATGAAGCATACATGTCGATGATTTGCGCGGAGGTTAGTGTCAGGCCATCCGCCTTCAGATGGTATTTGCCATCCTTATAGAATTCGGAAGCGGCCGCATCGACACCGATAGCAACATCTGCGCCGGGCACATAACCTGCAGCCTCGATAGCCTCGACGATGACCTTCAGTGCGGCTTCGTTGGAACCCAGCGCCGGGGCGAAACCACCTTCATCGCCGACGGTGGTGGTCAAGCCACGCTTGTGCAGGATCGCTTTCAGGGCATGGAACACTTCAGCTCCGCAACGCAGCGCTTCGCGGAAACTTTCTGCGCCAACCGGAATGATCATGAATTCCTGGATGTCTGCGCCGCCGGTCGCGTGCGCTCCGCCGTTGATGATATTCATCATTGGCACTGGCATCTCCATGCGCGCTGCTCCGCCGAGATAACGATACAGCGGCAAGCCGCTTTCTTCAGCGGCCGCACGGGCCACGGCCATGGACACAGCGAGGATGGCGTTGGCACCCAGACGCGATTTGTTCTCGGTACCATCCAGGTCGATCATGGTCTGATCGATGAAGGCCTGCTCGGCGGCATCCAGGCCGATAATCGCTTCAGCGATCTCGGTGTTCACGTTTTCTACAGCATTCAGCACGCCTTTGCCCAGATAGCGTTTCTTGTCGCCATCGCGCAGTTCCATCGCCTCATTCTCACCAGTCGAAGCGCCGGACGGCACTGCAGCCCGCCCCATCACGCCAGACTCCAACAATACATCCGCCTCGACCGTGGGATTGCCACGGGAATCCAATATCTCACGCGCTACGACATCAACGATTGCACTCATTCTTATTCTTCCTTCACTCACACACTTTTCAAGTTAACGTTCTCTTCAATAAAACCTTGCTGCTTCACCAAAACATCCAGTGCTTTGAGTGTCTGCAACAACTCCTGCAGATGTCCCAACGGAAACGCATTGGGGCCATCCGACAATGCTTTGGCGGGATCGGGATGTGTTTCCATAAACAATCCAGCCACTCCGGCGGCAACGGCTGCCCGCGCCAATACCGGCACAAATTCGCGTTGACCACCACTCGCCGTGCCCTGCCCCCCGGGTAATTGCACAGAGTGCGTGGCATCGAACACCACCGGACAGCCGGTGTTGCGCATCACCGCCAGCGAGCGCATGTCCGACACCAGATTGTTGTAGCCAAACGAAGCACCGCGTTCGCATACCATGATGTTGTCTGCACCGCTTACTTCGCGTGCCTTGTCCACCACGTTCTTCATGTCCCAAGGCGAAAGGAACTGGCCTTTCTTGATGTTCACCGGCTTGCCGGATCTTGCTACAGCATGGATGAAATCGGTCTGACGACACAGGAATGCGGGCGTCTGCAGGACGTCCACCACGGCAGCCACCGGCGCAATCTCGTCTTCGGTATGCACGTCGGTCAATACCGGTACGCCGATCTGCGCCTTAACCTTCTCCAGAATCTTCAGACCGGCCTCCATGCCAAAACCCCGAAAGGTCTTGCCGGAGCTGCGATTGGCTTTATCGTAAGAAGATTTATAGATGAACGGGATACCCAGTTTCTGGCAAATCTCTTTCAACTGGCCAGCAGTGTCCAACGCCATCTGCTCGGATTCGATCACGCATGGACCGGCAATCAGGAACAGCGGCTTATCCAGGCCAACTTCAAATCCACACAATTTCATGCCGCCTCCTTATGTTTTACGGCAGCTTCAACATAAGCCTTGAATAGCGGGTGCCCGGCGCGAGGTGTGGAGGTGAATTCGGGGTGGAACTGCACACCGACAAACCATGGATGCATGGTCTGGGACAATTCCATCATCTCAGGCAGATCCTCGGAAGGCGTGCGTGCAGAAATGATCAGGCCGTTTTTCTCCAGCGCAGGCACGTAATGATTATTTACTTCGTAACGGTGACGGTGACGCTCGTTCACTTCATCGCCATAGATGCGTTGCGCCATCGTATTGGGCTTGATCGGACAGCGTTGCGAACCAAGACGCATGGTGCCACCCATATCCGAGTCGGCGCTACGCTTGGCCACTTTCCCATCCCGATCCAACCATTCGGTGATGAGCGCCACCACCGGATGCTCTGTCTCGAGATCAAATTCCGTGCTATTCGCATCTTTCATGCCTGCAACATGCCGCGCATACTCTATCACCGCAAGCTGCATGCCGAGGCAAATCCCAAGATAAGGGATCTTGTTCTCGCGAGCATAACGAATCGCAGCAATCTTGCCTTCCGTACCGCGCACACCGAAACCTCCGGGCACCAGTATGGCATCGAGATTCTTCAGGCTGCCGGTACCTTCGTTCTCGATCGCTTCGGAGTCCAGATATTCGATGTTCACGCGCGTGGAAGTGTGGATACCGGCGTGGCGCAACGCTTCGATCAATGATTTGTAAGATTCCGTAAGGTCGACATACTTGCCGACCATACCGATGGTGATGTGGTGTTGCGGATTCTCCTGCGCGACTATCAGTTTTTGCCATTCGGCAAGATCGGCTGGTGGCGCATCCAGTGCCAGCTCTTCGCAAATGATGCGATCCAACCCTTGTTCGTTCAACATTTGCGGCACTTTGTAGATACTATCCACATCCCACATTGAAATTACGCTATCTTCACGCACATTGGCAAACAACGATATCTTCGAACGCTCGTCATCCGGAATACAGCGATCCGCACGACATATCAATGCAGTTGGGAAGATGCCGATCTCACGCAACTTCTGCACACTGTGCTGTGTCGGCTTGGTCTTCAATTCGCCGGCAGTAGCAATATAGGGAACCAGCGTCAGATGGACGTATGCCACTTGGTGACGTCCCAGGCGGAGCCCCATTTGGCGAGCCGCTTCGAGAAAAGGCAATGACTCGATATCACCTACTGTCCCGCCGATCTCGACAATAGCCACATCGGCTTTCCCATCAAGAGAAGCCGCCGCACCTCGCTCAACAAACGCCTGGATTTCATTGGTGATATGCGGAATCACTTGCACTGTCTTGCCAAGATATTCGCCGCGCCTTTCTTTGCGAATGACGCTTTCGTATATCTGCCCGGTAGTGAAGTTGTTGGCCTTGCGCATCTTGGCCGAAATGAAACGCTCGTAGTGTCCCAAGTCCAGATCTGTTTCTGCTCCGTCTTCGGTAACAAAGACTTCGCCGTGCTGGAACGGACTCATCGTTCCCGGATCGACATTGATATACGGATCCAGTTTGAGCATCGTCACCTTGAGTCCACGTGACTCCAGGATAGCCGCAAGTGAAGCGGCGGCGATGCCTTTTCCTAAGGAAGAGACAACGCCGCCGGTTATAAAGATGTATTTGGTCATGGAGAGCGATTGTATCGCAAAACGGGTGGCGCCTCAAAAGAAGAAGCGCCTAACATAAGGTCATTGCAGCGCAAGCTCGCACTTTCTGACCTACTTTGACTCCCACGTAACTTGCTGCGCAAGTTAGTCTCCACCACAACGAGCCAAACAGCGGCTCGTTGTCACTGCGTTCAAGAAGATCGATTTTCAAACGCCACAAACAACAAAGCCCTCACGAGGAGGGCTTTGTTGTTTGTAAGGAGTCTGACGATGACCTACTTTCACATGCGGATGCACACTATCATTGGCGCGAAGTCGTTTCACTGTCCTGTTCGAGATGGGAAGGAGTGGGGCCAACTTGCTATGGTCGTCAGACATAACTGTTATCAATCGCTGAAGCTGGTTTAGAGTTCCAGCGCTTGATGTAATTTTGGAAGAAGTAAAAAAGTGGTCTTGATTGCTGCGAGCGTTACTACTTGCAACTGACCTAATGTTATAGGATCAAGCCGCACGGGCAATTAGTATCGGTTAGCTTAACGCATTACTGCGCTTCCACACCCGACCTATCAACGTGGTAGTCTTCCACGACCCTTCAGGGAGATCGAATCTCCAGGGAAGTCTCATCTTGAGGCGAGTTTCCCGCTTAGATGCTTTCAGCGGTTATCTCTTCCGTATATAGCTACCCGGCTATGCCACTGGCGTGACAACCGGTACACCAGAGATACGTCCACTCCGGTCCTCTCGTACTAGGAGCAGGTCCCCTCAAACTTCCAGCGCCCAAGGCAGATAGGGACCAAACTGTCTCACGACGTTTTAAACCCAGCTCACGTACCACTTTAAATGGCGAACAGCCATACCCTTGGGACCGGCTACAGCCCCAGGATGTGATGAGCCGACATCGAGGTGCCAAACTCCCCCGTCGATATGAACTCTTGGGAGGAATCAGCCTGTTATCCCCAGAGTACCTTTTATCCGTTGAGCGATGGCCCTTCCATACAGAACCACCGGATCACTATGACCTGCTTTCGCACCTGCTCGACTTGTCAGTCTCGCAGTTAAGCATCCTTTTGCCATTGCACTATCAGTACGATGTCCGACCGTACCTAGGATACCTTCGTACTCCTCCGTTACAATTTGGGAGGAGACCGCCCCAGTCAAACTGCCTACCATGCAATGTCCCCAATCCGGATTACGGATCTAGGTTAGAACCTCGAACACACCAGGCTGGTATTTCAACGTCGGCTCCACGATGTCTGGCGACACCGCTTCAAAGCCTCCCAGCTATCCTACACAGGTCTATTCAAAATCCAATGCAAAGCTACAGTAAAGGTTCATGGGGTCTTTCCGTCTAGCCTCGGGGAGATTGCATCTTCACAAACATTTCAACTTCGCTGAGTCCCGGGTGGAGACAGTGTGGCCATCGTTACGCCATTCGTGCAGGTCGGAACTTACCCGACAAGGAATTTCGCTACCTTAGGACCGTTATAGTTACGGCCGCCGTTTACTGGGACTTCAATCAAGAGCTTGCACCCCATCATTTAATCTTCCAGCACCGGGCAGGCGTCACACTCTATACGTCCACTTTCGTGTTTGCAGAGTGCTGTGTTTTTATTAAACAGTCGCAGCCACCATTTCACTGCAACCCCATCGAGCTTCGAGAGCAAGTCTCTACACTCTAGCGGGGCGCACCTTTTCCCGAAGTTACGGTGCTAATTTGCCGAGTTCCTTCACCCGAGTTCTCTCAAGCGCCTTAGAATTCTCATCCTGCCCACCTGTGTCGGTTTGCGGTACGGTCCCAATGCAACTGAAGCTTAGTGGCTTTTCTTGGAAGCTTGGTATCAGCAACTTCGCGCCCGAAGGCACTCGTCATCACGCCTCAGGATTGACCTCCCGGATTTGCCTAAGAGATCTCCCTACACGCTTAAACCAGGACATCCAACACCTGGCTCGCTTAACCTTCTCCGTCCCCACATCGCATTGCATTGAGGTACAGGAATATTAACCTGTTTCCCATCGACTACGCATTTCTGCCTCGCCTTAGGGGCCGACTCACCCTGCGCCGATGAACGTTGCGCAGGAAACCTTGGGCTTTCGGCGAGGGAGCCTTTCACTCCCTTTATCGCTACTCATG